>NZ_CP046104.1:314642-629285 GCF_009707425.1 Micromonospora sp. WMMC415
GTCTGCTCGGCGGCCGGGTCGACCCCGACCAGGCGGTAGACGCCCCGCTCGACGCGGGACTGCCGCTCGCCGGAGACCACGCGGTACATGTAGTCGCCGAACGGCTTGTGGACGGCGACCAGCGCCACCGCGAGCGAGAGGATGAACAGCACACCGGCTGTCGTCATGGTCATCAGAAGCGCTCCGGGAACAGCAGGGCGACCACCAGGAACACGGCCAGGCCGATCGCCAGCACCAGGCCGACGGCGTTGACGACGTTCACAGCTTCTCCACGCCCCTCACCACCAGGGCGAGCGCCACGAACAGCGCCACCGTCACCAGTACGAACACCACGTCAGACACGTCTGACTCCTCATCGCGGAACGAATCGTCACGGCCGCCTTCCGGCCGCGCCGAGCCATTCCAACGCCGGGTGGACCGCGCCGGCACGGTCCATAACGCGACCATGACGGAGGTACGGGATTTCTTGACGCGGTTTTGACGCCCACCGCTGATCACGTGAAGCGGGTCACGCACCGGCGCGGGAGGGTCGCCCGGACCCGGCGGTCGGCCGCATCGGACCGAAGGCGCGGCGGACCAGGCGGTTCGCCTCCTCCTGCTTCAGGCCGGTGGCGACCAGCAGGTCGCTCACCGTGGTGCGGACCTGCGCCACCACGACGGCTCCGGAGAAGCCCACGCCGGCCCGGTAGGCCTTGCCCGCCTCGCCGACCGCCCGCACCAACTGCTCCCGGGCCCGCTGGGGCTCCGCGCCACGGGTGAATTCGCGGCGCAGGACCCGCACGGCCTCGGCGAGCGAGGCGACCGCGGGCGGCATGGCCTCGGGGATCGACTCCCCGTCCTCGATCAGGGTCACGCTGCGCCGGATCAGGGTTCCGCTGTTGCGCATCGCGCGGTCGACCGGTTCCACGGCGTGGACGTACCGGTCGATCGGACCGTCCCGCCTGCCCCAGCGCACGGGCGAGAGGCTGCTCGCCTCCCTCGCCGCCTGCGCCGCCTCGGTGAACGCGCCGATCTCCTGCTTGTTGTCACGCAGCCGGTCCAGGGCGGCCTGGGCACGGCCGGCGTCCCGTTCGCGAAGCGCGGTCGTGGCGGCGTCGAGCTGCTCGGCGAGCAGGTCCAGTGCCGGCCCGCCGGCCCGGTTGATCACCCGCAGTGGATTCAGCGGCAGCAGCACGGTGGTGACCACCAGCGCCACGGCGCCGCCGATCAGTGCGGCGTAGAAGCGGGGCAGTTCCAGGTCCGGCACCGACGGCGTGAGGGTGCCGATCAGCACCGCCGTCGCCGCCGCCTGCACCACGAAGGCCGGGCTCCGGCCGAGGAACCCGGCGACCAGGATGGCCAGGACGACGATCAGGGCGAGCTGCCACGGCCCGGTGCCGACCAGGTAGAGCAGGGCGTCGCCGACGAGAATGCCGATGGCCACCGCGAGGACCAGCTCGATCGTGCGGCGCAGCCGCTGGCCCACCGAGGCGGCCAGCGTGACGACCGCGGAGATCGGTGCGAACAGCGGCTGCGGGATGTGCAGGAGGTCGTCGGCGACCCACCAGGACAGGCCGGCGGCCAACCCGGCCTGGGTGGCCAGGCCGAGGCCGGCGCGGACCCGGCGCAGCCGCTCCGGGACCGCCGCGACCGAGTGGTGGAACACGCGGGCCACCGCCGGGGCGTCACGGTCGGTGGGCTCCGGGCCGCTGCCTCCTCTCGGCGGACCGGCGTCGGGCATGGCCGCGCCTACCCCGTCCCCGGCCGCGCAATCCCCCGCGGTGGGCCCATTCCCGGTGGCTCGGCGACGGGGGTCAGCCGACGTGGATGCCGGGACGGCGGGCCGGGTCGTGCTCCACCTTGCGGAGGATCTCCCGGACCACCGGCGGGGTGTCGCCGCGACCGAGGATCAGGTACCGCAGCAGGTGGGCGACGGGGTTGCCCTCGGACCACTCGAAGTGCGCGTGCGGCCGGACGCCGGTGGCGTCGCGCAGTGCCAGCAGGATCGCCGCGATGGCGTTGGGCACGGCGGGACTCTGCACCCGGAGCACCCGGTGCCCGCCGACCGTCAGGCCGCGCACCCGCAGGACGTCGCTGAACTCCGACGGGTCGATGACCTCCACCTCGAGGAACAGGACGTCGGCGGCGCCGGGTACGGGGTTGATGCCCCGCTGGGTGCGTTCCTTGCTGTGGTACACCGCTCCGCTGACCACGTCCGGCCGGTGGGCGATCAGGTCGAGGCGACCGTCGAACTCGATCGACTCGGTGACGAAGCGGCGGGCCGGCCCGTCGAACTCGATCCGCTCGGCGCGCAGCTCGGTGGTCCGGGACACCCGGGACACGAGCGACACCACGACGATGCCGGCGATGAACATCCCGGAGATGGTGATGCCGTCCGGTTTCTCGATCACGTTCTCGACGAGCGCGTACAGCAGGACGAGGGTGAGCAGCCCGAACCCGGCGGCGGCGACGCGCTGGCGCCGGCGGGCGGCGGAGATGGTCACCGCGACGGCGGCGGAGACCATCATCGCGAGGATGCCGGTGGCGTACGCGCCGGCCTGCGCGTTGACGTCCGCGCGGAACACGACCGTGATCGCGATACTGACCAGGGTGTAGACCATCACCACGGGCCGCACCGCGCGGCCCCACTCCGGTGCCATCCCGTACGAGGGCAGGTAGCGCGGCACGATGTTGACCAGCCCGGCCATGGCCGACGCGCCGGCGAACCACAGGATCAGCACGCTGCTGATGTCGTAGACGGTGCCGAAGGCCTCGCCCACGTACTCGTGCGCCACGTACGCCAGCGCCCGGCCGTTGGCCTCCCCTCCGGGCCGGAACTCGTCGGCGGGGATCAGCACCGTGGTGACGAACGTGGTCGTCACCAGGTACGCGCTCATGATGAGCGCGGCGGTGGTCAACAGCTTCCTGGTGTTGCGGATCCGCGCCTCCAGCCGGGTCCGCTCGTCCGGGCCGTCCCCCCGCACCAGCGGCATCATGCTCACCCCGGTCTCGAAGCCGGACAGGCCGAGCACGAGCAGCGGGAACGCCAGCAGCGCCGGACCGACCACGCCGCCGATCCCCCCGGTACCGGCGGTCAACGTGTCGGTCCAGCCCGCGAGCAGGGCCGGATCGCGCACCACCTCCGCCAACCCGACGGCCACGATGATCGCGTTCAGCAGCAGGAAGGCCGCCACCAGCGGGATGGCCACGCCGACCGCCTCGCTGAACCCGAGCAGGAACACGCCGCCCAGGATCAGCAGGAGGACCACCGTGACGAGCACGGCAGCGGTGGTGCCGTGCGGGAACCCGTCGGGGAGGATCGGATTCTCCAGCAGATGCACCGTCGCGTCCGCCGAGGACAGGGTGATCGTGATGATCCACGACGTGGCCACGAAGCCCAGCAGCACCAGGACGAAGACCTTGCCCTTCCAGAACGGCAGCAGCCGTTCCAGCATCGCCACCGAGCCCTGCCCGTGCGGGCTCTCCCGCGCCACCCGCCGGTACATCGGCAGGACCCCGAGCAGCGTCAACGCCACGATCAGCAGGGTCGCCAGCGGGGACAGCGCCCCGGCCGCGAGGGCCGCGATGGCCGGCAGGTACGACAGGGTCGAGTAGTAGTCGACACCGGTCAGGCACATCACCTTCCACCAGGCGTGGGGCCGGGCGTGCGACTCGCCGGTCTCCGGACCCGCCGGCTGGACCTGGTGTTCCAGCAGCCACCGGCCGAGCCGGCTGGCGGCCGGCGCCGCGCCCCGCGGCGTGTCCACGCAGGCCGGCAGCCGCAGCGGGCCGGTCCGGGAGCGCCGGCCGGCGCCGGCCACCGGAACCATCGGCCCCTCCGCCGCCGGCCGCTCACGGGACGACGGCGCGGTCGGCTCGTCACCGGGGTTCATCCACGCCTCCGTCCCGTTCCGCCGACGTCCTGGGGCGCCCCCGGTCCGGTACGCGGACGGCACCGCCGGCCCCCCGCACCCGGTACGCAGCCGAAAGTGCACCTGAAGCGGATCGTAAGCGGGCTCTGGCACTGTTCCGGGTGTCACCAGAGAGAAGGCACCGAAGCCAGGAGGAAACACCATGCGCCGGATCATCAACTCGACCTACCTCACCCTCGACGGCGTCATCGAGAACCCGGCGTGGACCATGCCGTACTTCGACGACGAGGCCTCCGCCTTCGCCGGTGAGCAGACCGACGCGGCCGACGCCCTGCTCATGGGCCGCCACACGTACGACGGCTTCGCCGCCGCCTGGCCGAACATGGACGAGAGCGACCCCACCACCGGCGCGAAGTACTTCAACAGCGTGAAGAAGTACGTCGCCTCGACCACGCTCACCGACCCGGAGTGGAACAACACCGAGGTGCTGGAGGGCGACCTGATCGAGGCGGTCACCCGGCTGAAGGCCACCGAGGGCCGGGACATCCTGATGTACGGCTACGGCGTGGTCACCCATGCCCTGGTCCAGGCGGGTCTGGTGGACGAGGTCCGGTTCTGGATCCACCCGGTGTTCCAGGGCGGCGTGTCGGTGAGTGCCCCGCTGGGGCAGCTGCCGACGACGTTCACCCTGGCCGACAGCCGGGTCATGAAGAGCGGCGTCATCATCGCCTCGTACCGGCCGGTCAAGGGCTGACGACGGGCGCGACGACCAGGGCCCGGGCCTCGCCCGGGCTCAGGTCGTGCCCGGCCCGGTACGCGGCGGCGAAGCCGGCCGCACCGAGCACGGCGACGAGGCGGGCGGTCAGCCGGTCGGTGTCGTCCCGCTCCGCCGGCGCGACCGGCACGCCGGAGGCCGCCCGCGCGGCCGCCGCCGCCCCGAGGATGCGCGCCGCCACCGTCGGCTCCGGCACCGCCGAGGCCAGCCCGTCGAGGGCGCCGACCACGTCGAGCGGCGCGGCGATCGTCACGGCCAGGTCGTACGCGCGGGCGTGCAGCGTGAGCGCCCGCTCCGGCTCGTCGTCCGCGACGGCGCGCCCCAGCTCGGTCAGCACCATCGGCAGGAAGACCGCGTCGTCGCCACCGTCCTCGACCAGGCGTTCCAGGTGCGTGACGGCCAGGTCGAGCTTGCCGTCGCGGCGCGCGGCGATGCCGAGGCACAGCTCGGCGAAGACGCGGGCCGCCGGTGACCCCTGCTCGACGGCGAGCCGGTGGGCCCGCTCGGCCAGTTCCCGCGCCTGCTGGTGGTCACGGGTCTGCGTCGCGATCCACGCCAGCCAGGACAGCTTGCTGCCGACCTCCGGCCACAAGGCCAGTTCCTCGGCCCACCGCAGCCCCTCGCGGTGCAGCGCGGCGGCGCGCTCGTACTCCCCGAGCAGTTCGGCCCGGCCGCCCACCCAGTCGGTGGCCTGCAACCGGCCCCACGCGTCGCCCAGCTCGGCGAAGCTGGCCGCGGCGCGGCTGCCCTCGCGTTCCAGCGCGACGAGGTCGCTCGCGACGTGGGCCAGCCGGGCGCGCGTCACGTGGACGGCCGCGTCGACCCACGGGTCGTCGCCGGCGGCGCCGGCCCGGTCCAGCAACGCCTCGGCGGCGGCCAGCTCGCTGCGCTCGACCAGGGCGGCGGCCACGAACCAGGTGGCGCGGCTGTCGGCGTACCCGTCGAGGGCCGCCCCGACGTCGGCGGGCGGGACGGGATCGCCCTGCAGCAACGCGAACCCCACCCGCCACACCGCGGCCTCGGCGCGGGCGGCGGCGTCGCCGTCCAGCGTCAGCGCGCGGCGCGCCTCGGACAGCCGGCCGCGCAGGAACCAGTACCAGGTCAGGGCGTTGGCGAGGCGCAGGCCACCGCCGTGCGCCAGCGCCGCCCGCAGGTTGGCGCCCTCGGCGTCGAGCCGGGCCAGCCACTCCCGCTGGCCGGCGCCGCGTAGCAGCGGGTCGGCGCGCTCGGCCAGCTCGGTGTGGTACGCCGCGTGCCGCGCCCGGACGGCGTCGGCGTCGTCGAGGCGGGCCAGCGCGAACGCGGCGACCGACTCCAGCAGCCGGTAGCGCGGCTCGACGCCGGACTCGTCGAGCACCACGAGCGAGCGGTCGACCAGCCGGGTCAGCACGTCGACGTCGGCGTCGCAGACCGCCTCGGCCGCCTCCAGCGTGCACCCGTCGTGGTGGACGGCGAGGCGCGCGAGCACCGCCCGTTCGTCCTCGGCCAGCAGGTCCCAGCTCCAGCCGATCACGGCGGTGAGGGTGCGCTGCCGCTCCGGCACGTCCCGCTGGGCGGTGCTGAGCAGCCGGAAGCGGTCGTCCAGCCGCGCCACCAGGCCGTCCACGCCGAGCGCGCGCACCCGCGTCGCGGCCAGCTCCAGGGCCAGCGGCAGCCCGTCGAGGCGGCGGCACAGTTGCGCGACGGCGGGCGCGGTCCGCTCGTCCAGCCGGAAGTCGCGCTGCCGGGCGGCGGCGCGGGCCGCGAACAGCCGGGCCGCGGCGGATCGCCGGACCGTCTCCAGGTCGGTGTCCCCGGCCGGGACCGGCAGGGGGCGTACCTCCCACAGCGTCTCCCCGGCCAGCCCGAGCGGTTCGCGGCTGGTCGCCAGCACGCGCACGCCGCCGGCCTCGCGCAGCAGGCGGGCCACCAGCGCGGCCGCCGCCTCGATCACGTGCTCGCAGTTGTCGAGCACCAGCAGCGCCCGCCGGTGCCGGAGCGCCGTCACCAGGTGGTCGTCGGCCGCCACGCTGGCCCCGGCGATCTCGCGTACGTCGAGCGTCGCGCGGACCAGGTCGGCGACGCCGGGCCCACCGGGGCGTAGCGCGGTCAGGTCGACCAGGTGCGTGCCGTCGGGGAACGACTGCCCCCGGGCGACCTCGGTGGCCAGCCGGGTCTTGCCGACGCCGCCCGGCCCGACGAGCGTGACGAGCCGCCGGCCGGTCACCAGCTCCCGTAGCTCGGCGAGCGCACCGGCGCGGCCGACCAGCTCGTCCAGCGGCGCGGACAGGCCGGCGTAAACCGGCGCGGGCAGGCCGGCGGGCCCCGGCGCGGCCGGGTGGGCGTCGGCCGGCGCGGAGGTCAGCGTCGGATCCTGGTCGAGGACCCGCCGGTGCAGCGCCACCAGCTCCGGCCCGGGGTCGAGGCCCAGTTCGTCGGCGAGGCGACGACGCAGGTCGGCGTAGCTCTCCAGGGCCTCCGACTGGCGGCCGGCCGCGTACAGGGCGCGGATGTGCAGCGCCCGCAGGCGCTCGCGCAGCGGGTGCCGGGCGACCAGCTCCGCCAGGTCGGCGGCGACCAGCGCGTGCTCGCCGCCGGCCAGCCGGGCCGCCGCCAGCTTCTCCTGCACCACCAGCCGGGCCTCGGCGAGGCGGGTGGCCTCGGCCCGTACCCACTCCTCGTCGGCGACGTCCGCGTACGGTTCACCCCGCCACAGCCGCAGCGCCTCGGTGAGGCTCGCCGCGTCGTCGGCGGCGGCGAGCTCGACGAACCGGTCCACGTCGACGGCCCCGGTGCGCAGCACGTACCCCGGCGCCCGCGACTCGACCAGGTCCCGCGCGCCGGGCTCGGCGTCGTCGAGCGCCTTGCGCAGCTGCGAGACGCGCACCTGCAACGCCCCGGCCGGGTTCGCCGGTGGCGCGTCACCCCAGACGTCGTCGATCAGCCGGTCGGTCGAGACGACCCGGTTGCGGTTGGCGAGCAGGTCGGCGAGGAGCGCCCGGACCTTGGCGCCCGGCACGGTGACGGGGTCGCCCGCGTCGGTGGTGACGGCGAGCGGCCCGAGGACGCCGAACCGCATGCCGGCCACCCTACCGGGGGTGCCCGGCGCGCCCCCGGAATTACCGGCGCGGGGAACGATTCCCGGCGATAGTCTCCGGACTCATGTACCGCAGCGTCCCGAGCCAGGTCGACCTGCCCGCGCTCGACCACGAGATCCTGCGCTTCTGGCGGGAGAACGACGTCTTCGCGCGCAGCCTGGAGCAGTCGCGGGGCCGCCCGGAGTGGGTGTTCTACGAGGGGCCGCCGACCGCCAACGGGATGCCGGGCGCCCACCACATCGAGGCGCGGGTCTTCAAGGACGTGTTCCCCCGCTACCGCACGATGAAAGGCTTCCACGTCGCCCGCAAGGCGGGCTGGGACTGCCACGGCCTGCCCGTGGAGCTGGCCGTCGAGCGGGAGCTGGGCTTCACCGGCAAACGGGACATCGAGGCGTACGGCGTCGCCGAGTTCAACGCCCGCTGCCGGGAGTCGGTCACCCGGCACACGGACGCCTTCGCCGAGCTCACCGAGCGGATGGGCTACTGGGTCGACCTGGCCGACGCGTACCGGACCATGGACCCGGAGTACATCGAGTCGGTCTGGTGGTCGCTCAAGCAGATCTTCGACAAGGGCCTGCTGGTCGAGGACTTCCGGGTCGCGCCGTGGTGCCCCCGCGACGAGACCGGCCTGTCGGACCACGAGCTCGCCCAGGGGTACGAGACGGTGGTCGACCCGTCGGTCTTCGTCCGTTTCCCGCTGACCTCCGGCCCGCTCGCCGACCGCGCGTCGCTGCTGGTGTGGACCACCACCCCGTGGACCCTGCCGTCGAACGTCGCGGTGGCGGTGCATCCCGACGTCCGTTACGTCGTCGCGACCGACGGCGAGGAGCAGCTCGTCGTCGCCGAGCCGCTGCTCGCGTCCGCGCTCGGCGACGGGTGGGACCTCACCGGGGAGTCCTTCCGCGGCAAGGAGCTGGACCGGTGGACCTACCGGCCGCCGTTCACGCTGGTCGACGTCCCGGACGCGCACATCGTCGTCCTGGCGTCGTACGTGACGACGGACAGCGGCACCGGCCTGGTCCACCAGGCGCCCGCCTTCGGCGCGGACGACCTGGCCACCAGCCGCGCGTACGGCCTGCCGATGGTCAACCCGGTCCGCCCAGACGGCCGCTTCCAGCCGGACCTGCCGCTGGTCGGCGGGCTGTTCTTCAAGGCGGCCGACCGGCCGCTGGTCGAGGACCTCGCGGCCCGGGGGCTGCTGTTCCGGGAGGTCCCGTACGAGCACAGCTACCCGCACTGCTGGCGCTGCCACACGGCGCTCATCTACTACGCCCAGCCGTCCTGGTACATCCGGACCACGGCGGTCCGGGACGCGCTGCTGCGGGAGAACGAGCGGACCAGGTGGCACCCGGCGACGGTGAAGCACGGCCGGTACGGCGACTGGCTCGCCAACAACGTCGACTGGGCGCTGTCCCGGCGCCGCTACTGGGGCACGCCGCTGCCGATCTGGCGGTGCCCGGAGGGGCACCTGACCTGCGTCGGCTCGCTGGCCGAGCTGGGCGAGCTGACCGGCACCGACCTGACCGGGCTGGACCCGCACCGGCCGTACATCGACGAGGTGACCTTCGGGTGCCGGTGCGGTGCGACCGCCCGCCGGGTGGAGGAGGTCATCGACGCCTGGTACGACTCGGGCGCCATGCCGTTCGCGCAGTTCGGCCACCCGTACCGGGGTGCCGACACGTTCGCCGAGCGGTACCCGGCGCAGTTCATCTCGGAGGCCATCGACCAGACGCGCGGCTGGTTCTACACGCTCATGGCGGTGGGGACGCTGGTCTTCGACCGCTCGCCGTACGAGACCGTGGTCTGCCTGGGCCACATCCTGGCCGAGGACGGCCGGAAGATGTCCAAGCACCTCGGCAACATCCTGGAGCCGATCCCGCTGCTGGACCGGCACGGCGCCGACGCCGTGCGCTGGTTCATGGCGTCGGTCGGGTCGCCGTGGTCGGCCCGCCGGGTCGGGCACACGGCCCTCCAGGAGGTGGTCCGGAAGATCCTGCTGACCTACTGGAACACGGTGGCCTTCCAGGCCCTGTACGGCCGTACCGCCGGGTGGTCCCCGTCGGCCGCCGACCCGGCACCCACCGACCGGCCGGTCCTCGACCGGTGGCTGCTCTCCGAGCTGAACATCCTGGTCCGGCAGGTCGACGCCGCGATGGCGGGGTTCGACACCCAGCAGGCCGGCCGGCTGCTGGCGGGCTTCATCGACGACCTGTCGAACTGGTACGTCCGGCGCAGCCGGCGGCGCTTCTGGCGGGGCGACCGGGCGGCCCTCGCCACCCTGCACGAGGCGCTGTCCACCCTCACCCTGCTGCTGGCGCCGCTCACCCCGTTCGTCGCCGAGCGGGTCTGGCAGGACCTGGTGGTGCCGGTCAGCCCGGACGCCGCGCCATCGGTGCACCTGGCCGCGTACCCGGTGGTCGACGAGGCGCTGGTCGATCCGGTGCTGTCGACGCGGATGGCCCTGGCCCGCCGGCTGGTCGAGTTGGGCCGGGCGGCCCGGGCCGACTCCGGGATGAAGGTGCGCCAGCCGCTGTCCCGGGCGCTCGCCTCGGCCCCCGGCTTCGCGGAGCTGCCGCCGGACCTGCTGGCGGAGATCGCGGCCGAGCTGAACGTCGGGTCGGTCGCCGCGCTGGGCGGGGCGGGCGACTCACTGGTCGACACGACCGCGAAGGCGAACTTCCGAACGCTGGGCCGGCGGTTCGGCAAGGCGGTGCAGCAGGTGGCCGCGGTCATCGCCGCCGTCGACCCGAATGCGCTCAAGGAGTCCCTCCGGGAGAGCGGTACGGCGACGGTCGTGGTGGACGGCGAGCCGGTGACACTCAGCCCCGACGATGTCGTGGTGACCGAGACTCCCCGCGCCGGCTGGGCGGTGGCCGGTGAGGCGGGGGCGACGTTGGCCCTGGACCTGCACCTCACGCCCGAGTTGCGCCGGGCGGGGGCGGCCCGCGAGGCCGTCCGGCTGATCCAGGAGGCCCGCAAGAGCAGCGGCCTGGAGGTGACCGACCGGATCCGGCTGCGGTACCGGGCCGACCGGGAGGAGACGGCGCTGGCCCTCGCGGAGCACCGCGACCTGGTCGCCGAGGAGGTGCTGGCGGCCGACTGCGCCGAGGGCGAGCCGGCCTGGCCGGATGACGTGCCGTTCACCGACGACGCGCTCGGCCTGACCTTCTGGCTCACCCGAGCCTAGGCCGGACATTTCCGGTCAACCGGGATTCGGCCGGGTAGTTGTGGGAACCCCCGGCCGGTGCCGGGGCTTCTGACCAGTCTGCCCTGGCCACCGGGGCTCAGCATCGCGGTGTTCGGCGTCGCCGGCGCGCTCACGGTGGTCGGGAGCATCCGCCTGGTCACCCTGGGCGACACCCTCGCCGACCGGACCGGCTGGGGCGAGGCGTTCTTCGGCGCGGTCTTCTTCGGCCTGGCGACCTCGCTGTCCGGCATCGTGATGACCGCCGTGAGCGCCGTCGCCGAGCAACCGCAACTCGCGTACGGCAACTCCGTAGGCGGTATCGCGGCCCAGACCACCGCCGTCGCCGTGGCGGACGCCTTCCACCGCCGGGTCAACCTGGAGCACGCCGCGGCTTCGCTGTCGAACGTGCTGTTCGGTGCCCTGCTCATCGCGCTGCTCGCGCTGGCCCTGCTCGGGAGTTTCGCCCCGGACGTCACCGTCGGCGGCCTGCACCCGGCCTCCTTCGCCATGGCCGGCGCCTACCTCGGCGGGCTGCACCTGATCCGCCGTTCGGGAACGAATCCGCTGTGGGAGGCCGTGGCCACCACCGAGACGCTGCCGGACGTCCCGCACGATCACGGCCGCCTCGACCGGACCAGCGCGACCGGGCTCTGGGTCCGGTTCGCCGCGGTCGGCCTGCTGGTCTCGGTGGGCGGCTGGGCCATCGCACGGGCCGCCGAGAGCCTGGTCATGGTCACCGGTCTCAGCGCGGGCTTCGTCGGGGCGATCCTCATGGGCGCGGTGAACGCCCTGCCGGAGACGGTCACCGCCGTGGCGGCGGTCCGCCGGGGCGCGCCCACCCTGGCCATCGCCGCCGTCCTCGGCGGCAACAGCCTCGACGCCCTCAACCTGATCGTCGGCGACGCCTTCTACCGCGGCGGCTCGATCTACCACACCGCCGGGCCCGACGAGCTGTTCGTCACCGCCAGCGCCCTGTTCATGACGGCGGTCCTGCTCGGCGGCCTGCTCGTCCGGCAGGCCTGCGGCTGGGGGCGGCTCGGCTTCGAGGGCGTCCTGCTGCTGTCCGGCTACGCCGCCATGACGATCATCCTCGCGGTGTGACCGACGGGGTGGGCGGCACCGGGCGGCAGCGTCGCGCCCGGTGCCGCCCGGAGCCGGCTCAGCCGTCGAGGCGGCGGACCATGTTCATGATCGTCTCGATCTGCGCCCCGCCCTTGATCGGGTAGTTGGTGGCGCCGAGGTAACCCCACCAGTCCCAGCAGCCGTTCGGGTTGGCCGCCGACGTGGTCGCCTGCGGGTAGAGCACCACGAGCCGGTTGGTGTCCGCGTACTGGTTGAGGTTGGCCCGGTCCACGAAGGCGGTGCCGACCCGGCCGTAGCCCTGGAGGCAGCCGTGCAGCGCGACGAGCAGCCGGCACGACTGCCCGGCCGCGCAGGACGCCGGGACGTACACGAAACCGGAGCTGTCCATGCTCAGCCCGTTGGCCCAGCCGTTGACGGCGTACGTGTTCTGGCCGAACCGGACGAGCGTCCCGCCGAGCGGTCCCGTGTTGGGGGCCGCCACGCTGCCGAGCAGCTTGCGCAGGAAGGCCCCCTGCGGGTCGGTGCCGCAGTCGTTGAGGAACGGGGCGGCGGTGGCCGTGCAGCCGACGGTCCCGTACGGGGTCACCCAGGCGTGCCCGGCGGCGCTGCCCGAGTCGTACTGCACGCTGGCACCGAAGTGCTGGTAGTAGCGGACCAGGTCGTCGGTGACCGACCGCTTCACGGTGTTGTCGTTCCCGCCGTGGAAGACGTACACGGGCTGGCCGCCGAGGTTGCCGACCCCGTCGACCCAGCCGTACGACGCCCACGTGCGGGTGTAACTGGTGAGGCTGGGCAGGTTGGTGGGGTAGCGGTTGTCGCCGCAGCCGTACAGCGCCTGGGCGACGTTGTTCTGCGCGCAGTAGTAGGGCCCGGCGGCGAAGACGGCCGCGCCCCGGATCCGCGCCGAGTAGGCGACCTGGAGCTGGGTGGCCAGGTAGCCGCCGGAGGAGACGCCGGCGACGTGGACGGCGGAGATGTTGTACCGGCCGAGTGACCCCGACACGGGTGTCTTCGTGTACGGGTCCGCGGCGGCGGCGACGGGGGCGGGGGACGACAGCACCAGCAGCAGGACGGTGGCGAGGGTGGCGGCGAGTCTCAGCGGTCTCCTCATGACGGCTCTCCTGTCCGCGTACGCCGGCGGGACGGGTAACGGCGCGCCACGCCGGCCGGACGGTGCCGGGTGCCACACCGGCGGGACGGGTGCCGGCGTGCCGAGACCGTAGCGTGACATAGGCCACAGCAGATATCCTCGGCGCCGACACCCACGCGTCCGTCGCCATGTCGCCGGCAGCCATCCGTGCGCCCCGACACGGCGGGCGTGGCGGTGGCGAAGGCGGGGTACAACAGGGCCATGGGCCGCCTGAGCACCTCGCCACCACCCCCACGTGCCACCGAACTGCGGCGGTGGACGCTGTCCGACGCGACGGACCTGCGCGGGCTCCGCGCGTCCCTGCACGAGGAACTGACCGGCACCGTGCTCGCCGAGGGCGCCGCCCTGGACGAGGTGCCCGAGCTGATCGCGCTGATCGCGACGGAGCTCGCCACCAACGCGCTGCGCCACGGCATCCCGCCGACCATCGTTCGGCTGCTCGCCACCGACGACTGCCTCGTCCTCGACGTCGCCGACCACGACCTGAGCACCGTCCCGGAGCTCGCCGACACCCGGCCGGTCGGCTCCGGCGGGCGGGGCCTCCAGATCGCGCAGAAGCTCTCCCTGGACGTGGGCTGGTACGCGACCGACACCACGAAGAACATCTGGGCGACGTTCCCCCGGACGTGAGCAGGTCGGGCCGAGTGGCCGGTCACGGGACCCGGCATAGACTGATGCCATGAGGCAAGCAACGTGACGGACCCGATGCCACCGCATGGCCACCTCTGCTGGTCGTACGACGACCAGGAGGTCTTCGCCGACGAGGCGGAGCGCCACGTCGCGGCGGGCCTCGCCGGCGGCGAGCGGGTCTGGTTCGTCACGCCGACGCCGACCGGGCCGGTGGCGGAGCGGCTGGCCGGCCTGCCCGGCTTCGCCGAGGCGGTCGACCGGGGCGCCGCCGCCGTGGTGCCGCTCGGCGAGACCTACACCTCCGGTGCGGTCGTCGACCCGCCCACCCAGGTCGCGGCGTACGCCGCTGCCACCGAGGCGGCCCTGGCCGCCGGCTTCACCGGCCTGCGGGTCGTCGCGGAGGCGACCGACATGGTCCGCACCGCGAAGCAGCTCGACGCTTTCACCCGCTACGAGCACCAGATCGACCGCTGGATGCGCACCGGGCCGTTCGCCGCGATGTGCGCCTACGACCGGTCCGCGCTGGGCGACGCGACCGTCGCCGCGCTGGCCTGCATGCATCCCGAGAGCAACCAGACCGACCCGCTGTTCCACCTGTTCGCCACCGCTCCCGCCGACGGGCACGCGGCCCTCACCGGTGAGCTCGATCCGTCGAACCACGAGCTGTTCCGCGACGCACTGGAGTGGGCCGACCTGCGCCCGACCGACGGGCGGCTGGTGCTCCAGGCCACCGGGCTGCGCTTCCTCGACCACCGCACGCTCATCGCCCTCCAGGCGTACGCGCGACGTCGGGACGCCACCGTGGTCCTGCGGACGTCCCGCCCGACCCCGGCCCGGCTGGCCGACCTGCTCGGGCTGACCGGCATCCACGTGGAGATGGTGCGATGAGAACGGGGGCGGCGGCCGGGCACCCGGGCTACTACCACGAGGCGATCCGCTACGACACCGACGACGAGCTGCTGGCGGTCGTGGTGCCGTTCCTGCTCGGCGGTGTCGAGGCGGGCGAGCCGACGTTCGTGGCGCTGGGCGAGCGCAACGCCAAGCTGGTGCGGACGGCACTGCCCACCGGAGCGGCCGTGGACTATCTACCGGGCGGCGACATGTACGCGCGACCCGCCGCCGCCATCCGGTCCTACCGGCAGCTCCTCGCCGAGCAGGTGGCCGGGGGCGCGAAGCAGATCCGGATCATCGGCGAGGTCCCCGAGGTGGCGCTCGGCGCCATGTGGGACTGGTGGGCCCGCTACGAGTCGGCCATCAACCACGCGTACGACGACTTCCCGCTCTGGAGCATGTGCGCGTACGACACCCGGATCGTCCCGCCCGCGGTGCTGGCGGACGTGGCCCGGACCCATCCCCGGTTCGCCACCCCGGACGGCGGGCACGTGCCCAGCCCGACCTGGACCCCGCCGGAGGTCTTCCTTCGCGAGGACCTGCCCGTCACGCCGGACCCGATCCAGGCGACCCCGCCGATCGTCGACCTGCGCGACCCCACGGCGGCGGACGCCCGCGCCGCCGTCCACTGGGCCGACCAGGGCCGGCTGCCGGTCGACGACCTCGAGGACCTGGTGGTCGCGGTCAGCGAGACCGTCACCAACGCGCTGCGCCACGGCCGGGCACCGGTCCGGATGCGCCTGTGGGCCGCTCCCGACCGCATCGTCGTCACGGTCAGCGACACCGGCACCGGCCCGGCCAACCCGTACGTCGGGCTGCTGCCGACTGCGAACGGCAACCCGGGCGGGCTGGGCCTGTGGATCACGTACCAGTCGTGCAACCACGTCAGCCGGCACGACGGCCCGGACGGCTTCACCCTCCGGCTGACCGCCGGCGCCCCGTACACCGCGCGCTGACCGTCGCGCCGCGCGTTGATCCGTCGCGCCGCGGGCACGCGACGGCGCGGTGGCTTCCCGCAGGCCACGGCGCCGGGTCGGATCGCGCCTCCCGGTGAGCGCCGGCGGAGCCGCGCGGCGAGAGGGCCGCACATGCCGTGCCCCGGGGCTCCTGCACGAGGGCGGACGTGGCGGCTGTCACGAGCGACCGGGCCGCACGGACGACCGGAGGTACGGTCGGCTGGCGGCCGGCCTCGTCGGGCGCCCGACCTGTCGAGGGGGAAGCGGCCGTGCCGGACGCCGAGGAGCTGGTCAGCGATGCGCTGGCGGCGGTGCGCGGCACCGACGTACGCCTCGCGGAGCGGCAGCTGGACCGGCTGATGATCGGCGGCGCGGACGGCGGGCGAGCAGTGGACGCCGCCCTCTTCCGGCGGCTGGTGCGGACCGTCGGGCGTCTCGTGCCGCGTGGCTGGCAGCCGGTCGACCTGGCCCGGATCGCGACCCGCCGGCTGGGCCCGCGCGACGCCGGACTGGTGGTGGACGCGCTCGCCGCGCACCGCCGGGACCTGGCCGATCCGGTGCCCGACTGGTGGGAGGCGCAGCTTCGCGAGCTGGCCGCGACGGTGTGGTGGGACGCGGACGACCGCCACCTCGCCGGCTGGTCGGCCCGCACCGGCTCGGACCGCTTCACGGCCCTGCGCGCGGCCGTCGACGCGCTGGCGCTGGTCGAGGGGTTGCCGCCGATCGCGGTGCTCCGGCCGCCGCCGGGCGCGCCGGCGGCGGCCACGACCCGTCCGGCGCCCGGTGGTTCCCGGATGCTCGACCGGGTCCGGGCCCTACTGGCCAAGGCCGAGTCGACCACCTTCCCGGCGGAGGCGGAGGCCCTGACGGCGAAGGCGCAGGAGCTGATGGCCCGGCACAGCATCGAGGCGGCCCTGCTGGCCGCGCCGGACCCGGCCGACCTGCCCACCGGGGTGCGCCTCGGCACCGATTCCCCGTACGCGGGGGCGAAGGCGTTGCTGGTGCAGGAGGTCGCGGCGGCCAACCGGTGCGAGGCCGTGTGGTCGGACGACCTGGGGTTCAGCACGGTGCTCGGATGGCCGACCGATCTGGAGGCGGTGGAGCTGCTCTACACGTCGCTGCTCGTGCAGGCCACCGCGGCCATGCTGCGGGGGCGGGGCGAGCGGCGGCAGTCGGGCGGCCGGCGGACCCGTGGCTACGACGAGTCGTTCCTCAACGCGTTCGCCCTGCGTATCGGCGAGCGCCTGCGGGCGGCGACCGGGGCGGCCACCGAGGAGGCCGGCCCGGACCGGCTGCTGCCGGTGCTCGCCGCACGCAACGAGGCGGTGCGGCAGCACCTCGACGCCCTGTTCCCGGGCGTCACCCGGGCCCGGCTCACCGTCCGCGACGCCGAGGGCTGGACGTCGGGCACCGCCGCCGCCGACCGGGCGTCGCTGGGCGCCACGCCGGGCCGCCCGGCCCGGCCGGTCCGCGGCGGCCGGCGCCGCGACCGATGAGTTCGGTACGCCCCGGACGTCCAATCCGCATGAGTACGGTGACGTGTCAGATCTCGATCTCCCTGGACGGGTACGTGGCGGCGCCCGACCAGAGCCTCCAGGATCCGCTGGGCCGGGGCGGCCTGCGCCTGCACGAGTGGCTCTTCGCCGCCGGCCGGTGGCGGGAGCAGCACGGGCAGGCCGGGGGCGAGTTCGGTGTGGATTCCCAGGTCGTCGACGAGATGACCCGGAACGTCGGCGCGTGCGTGATGGGCCGGCGCATGTTCGGCGGCGGCGACGGCCCGTGGGACATGACGTGGCGGGGCTGGTGGGGCGAGGAGCCCCCGTTCGGCGTGCCGGTCTTCGTGTTGACCCACCATCCCCGTCCGTCGCAGCCGATGGCCGGCGGCGCCGATTTCCACTTCGTGACCGACGGGATCCACTCGGCGCTGGAGCAGGCCCGGAAGGTGGCCGGTGACCGGGAGGTCGCGATCGCGGGCGGCGCGAGCACCGTCCGGCAGTACCTGGCGGCGGGTCTCGTCGACACTCTCCAACTGCACGTGGTGCCGATCGTGCTGGGCGCGGGCGAACCCCTCTTCGACGGCCTCGCCGACCTGCGCCTGAAGCAGACCCGGGTGGTCGCCGGCCCCACCGTCGCGCACGTGACGTACCGCGTCCTGCCCTGACTGCCCCCGGCCCGGCGCGGCGCGCGACACGGGGGCGCGCGCCGCGCCGGGCCCTGCCCCGGCGCGGCCGAGCCGCGCCGGGGAACTGCCCCCGCGATCTTGCACTTTGTGCCCTCGCTTTGCCCTGGATGCGAAGAATGTCGGGGCAGTAAGTGCAAGATCGACGGTCAGCAGCAGGACGCGCGGGTGCCGGTGGTGGCCGGGGTCGGATCGGCGGTCGTGGTGGTGGCGGTGGTCGTGGTGGACGGGGTGCAGCAGGTGCTGTCGGTGGGCTTCTCCAGCTGGGGGGAGTCGGCCTTGACGGTGTAGACCTCCCAGGGCTCCTGCCCGGGGCCGCGCACCCAGACCTTGTCCTGGAGGGCGTAACAGCACTCGGTGTCGCTCTCCTCCAGGGTGATCAGGCCGGCGTCGGTGAGGCGCCGGGTGGCGGCGCCGACCTCGTCGGTGCTGAACACCTCGACGCCGAGGTGGTCCAGGACGGTGGGCCGGTCGGGCTCGCCTTCGAGCAGGACGAGCTTCAGGGGTGGGTTCTCGATCGCGAAGTTGGCGTAACCGGGGCGGCGCTTGGCCGGCTCGACGCCGAACAGCTTGGCGTAGAAGGCGACGGAGCCTTCCAGGTCGGAGACGCGTAGGGCGAGCTGGACACGGGACATGAGGTTCTCCTTGTCTAGATGCTTATCGAAGCAACGCACCCACTGTTGCACCCTGTTTTGACATCTGTCAACCTAGAGGCATGTCGAAACAGTCGCTGGACCTTCACGCGGTGGCCTGCTGCCCTCCGCTGGCGGTGCGCCCGTTGGACGCCGAGCAGGCGTCGGTGGTCGCGCCGATGTTCAAGGCCCTCGGCGATCCGGTCCGGCTGCGGCTGATGTCGATGATCGCCTCGGTGCCGGAGATGTGCGTGTGCGACCTGACCCCGGCGTTCGACCTGTCCGGGCCGACCATCTCCCACCACCTGAAGGTGCTGCGGGAGGCCGGCCTGGTCGACTCCGAGCGTCGCGGCACGTGGGTGTGGTACAGGGTCCGTCCGGAGGCGTTCCGCCAGCTCGGCGCACTGCTGGAACTGCCCGCGGCCGCCGGGGCCACGGAGACCCGATGAGCCCGGCCGGCATCACGATCACCGCCATGGGCGACCAGCACGCCGACGCGGTCCTGGACATCTACCGGCTCGGCATCGCCTCCGGTGACGCCACCTTCGAGACCGAACCGCCCACCTGGTCCGCCTTCACCGCGACCCGCCTGCCCGACCACCGGTGGGTCGCCGTCGACGCGGCCGGTCGCGTCCTCGGCTGGGTCGCCTGCACGGCCGTGTCCGACCGGTGCGTCTACGCCGGGGTCGTCGAGCACTCCGTCTACGTCCACCCGGACGCTCGCGGCCGAGGCGTCGGCCGCGCCCTGCTGACCAGCCTCATCGCCGCCACCGAGCGGGCCGGGATCTGGACCATCCAGTCAGGCGTCTTCCCCGAGAACACCGCCAGCCTCGCCCTCCACGCCGCCTGCGGCTTCCGTACCGTCGGCACCCGGGAACGGGTCGGCCGCCACCACGGGGTCTGGCGCGACGTCACCCTCATCGAACGCCGCAGCCCGGTCGTCACCTGAGGCCGCGCCCAGATCTTGGAAGGAAACGCCCCCGGAGGGGCCGAAATCCTCCAAGATCGGTGCGACGCCCCGCTACCGGGCGCGGGCCCACGTGGTGAAGCGGTCGGCCAGGTCGGCTGGCGGCGTACCGGGATCGAGCCCCGTGAGGTGTTCGACGGCCTCGGCCTGCAGCGTCGCCAGGTAGACCAGCAGGGCGGCGCGGTCGTTGCGGTACTCGCCCAGCAGGCGCAGCTTCGCCGGCGAGCACGGCCAGGCGATCCCGCACGCCGCGCAGCGCCAGGTCGGCCGCGAGGGACGGTGGTCGACGGGACGCCGGCTCACCGGCCCCGCACCCCGTCCACCTCGCGGACCCGGTCGACGCGGACGAGGGCGTACCGCTCGCGGACGGCGACCGAACCGTCGGGGCGAACCTCCCGGCCCCTCAGTTCGGCCCAGACCACCCCGTCGATCTCACTGCGGCCGATCACCTCGGAGATGTGCAGGGTCAGCGGACCGGTGCCGAACTTGTAGCCGTCCTCGGGGACACGGATGGTGTGGCCGACGACGAGACTCACCAGCGGCCTCCGTTCGCACGCCACTGCTGCGCCGGGGTGAGGTTTCCGGGGCGGCCCGGCTGGACTGCGGGTAGTGGCCGGGTGGGCGCGAACAGCGCCGCCGGCAGGTTGGCCCCGCGGATGCGCCGGGGAAGCGGCGGCACAGGCTCGCATCGCCAAGATCTGAGTCGCAAGGGGTGGACCTCCTTCGTGTCATGGATGGGGCCGCCTCGCCTTCATGTCGAGGCGGCCCCGTGACCAGCGCAGCCGCCGGGTTCCGGTCACCTCCACCGGCCGCACCGTGCCTTTCAGAGTGCGATCGTGGGACTACGCTCGGAAGGAGGTCGATGCTTTCAGCGGCTTTCAGCAGGAGGACCGGTGGATCATCTCGGCGCACAACTGCGGCAGGCTCGTACCGAGGCCGGCGTCACGCTCGCCTCGGTCGCTGCGCGGACGTGCTACTCGGCATCGCACCTGAGCAACGTCGAGGCTGGACGGCGAGCGGCGACCCCTGACATCGTGCTCGCCTACGCGCGGGCGCTCGGGGAGGGCGACGTGAACCGACGGCAAGTGCTCGGCCTGGCGGCGGGTGTCGTCGGCCCGGTCGTGGCCGGTGAACTCATCCGGGCCGGTTTCAGCGCCGCGCTTCAAGGCCGTGCCGCTGAGGAGGACTGGCGCGAGCGGGTCGACCAGTACGGGCGCGACTACATGGCGGTCGGAGCAGCGGTACTTCAGACGCGCCTCGCAGGCGACCTGGTGATCCTGCAACAGCACCTCGACACGCCGCCCATGTGGTCGCACGCGGCAAGGGCGCTGGTCACCTACGGGAAGACCACCCCGGACCCGGTCGAGGCGATCCGGTGGTACGACTTGGCGACCACTGCCGCCGACCGTTCCGAGGACCTGACCGTCCGGGTGTGGGTACGGGGCCGCGCCGCGATCGCCCTCGCCTACGAGGGGGCGGCGCTTCCGACGGCGCGACGATATGCGGACCAGGCGATTGCGCTGTCCGACCAGCCGTCACCCGGTCGCGTCCAGGCACTCATGGCAAGGGCACACGTCGCGGCGGGACGTGGCGACAAGGCGGGGGCGGTCGCCCTCGACACCGAGGCGCGCCGGGTCTTCGATCACGTTGCCTCACCCGACAGCGAGGTCTCCGACACCGCCGTCCCGCCGTGGCGGATGGCGACCTTCCGCAGCATGCTGTACGCCCGACTCGGGATGCCCGGCCCCGGCACCGAAGCGCAGGAGGAGGCCGACCGAACCCGGCCCGAGGGTCTACCGCGCTTCGCGACGCACATCGAACTGCACCGGGGGCTCACCATGGCGAAGGCCGGCGACAAGGCGGGCGGTGTCGCGTACGCGCGACGGGCGTGGGATGCCCTCGCGGCCGAGCGGCGCTCACAGAGCCTCGCTCTGATGCTCCGCGAGGTCGAGCGAGCATGACGGGGCGATGTCAACGAAGGGACGTGGCGGAATCATGGACCTGAACGGCGCGCGGTGGCGCAAGAGCAGCCGCAGCAGCGGCAACGGCGGCAACTGCGTCGAGGTCGCCGACAACCTCCCCGGCGTGGTCGCCGTACGCGACTCGAAGGACCCGGCCGGGCCGGCGCTGACCTTCGCTTCCAGCGCCTGGCGGGCGTTCGTCGCCCAGGTCGCCGAGCGGGGCTGAGGAAACGCCCCCGAGGGGCAGAAATCCAAGGTCTCCAAACGCCGGCCCGTCAGGGGGTGGCGCTGGCCGGGGCGGAAGGCGGCGGTGGCGGGGCTCCGGCCTCGCCCCGGCGCTCGTCGTGCGCCCCGAGGACCAGCACGGCCAGGGCCGCGATGGCGGCGGCACGCCGCGCGAGCACGACGGTCCGGGACATCGGCTCACCCCCGTTCTGCACCACGACGTCCCCTGTGGACGCCGATGACGCCGCGAACGGCGTCGTCCTGGCAACGAGTGGACTCGTCGGCGGGACACGTCACCGCCGGGGCGGCGGGGCCGGCCCGGCGGTGACGCGTACACCGTGATCAGCTCTTGAAGACGTCCTTGATCTTCTCGCCGGCCTGCTTGAGGCTGGCGCTGGCCTGGTCGTTCCGGCCCTCGGCCTCGAGCCGCTCGTTGTCGGTGGCGCGCCCGGCGCCCTCCTTGAGCTTGCCCGCGGCGTTCTCGGCGGTGTTGTTGACCTTGTCTTCGATACCCATGTCAACCTCCAGGGATCCGGGGGTGCCGCTTGCCTCCCGATGTACCCCGGGAAACCGCCGCCAACCGTCACCCGACCGGGCGGAAACCCCGGAGTCGGAGGCTGTTGGCCACCACGAAGACCGACGAGAACGCCATCGCGGCACCGGCGATCATCGGGTTGAGCAGCCCGGCCGCGGCCAGCGGGAGCGCCGCGACGTTGTAGGCGAAGGCCCAGAACAGGTTGCCCTTGATGATCGCGAGGGTGCGCCGGGAGAGCCGGATCGCGTCCACGGCGGCGGTCAGGTCACCCCGTACCAGGGTCAGGTCGGAGGCCTCGATCGCCACGTCGGTCCCGGTGCCCATGGCCAGTCCCAGGTCGGCCTGGGCGAGCGCGGCGGCGTCGTTGATCCCGTCGCCGACCATCGCCACGACCCGGCCCTCACCCTGGAGCCGCCGGACCACGTCCACCTTCTCCGCGGGCAGCACCTCGGCGATCACCTCGGCGATCCCGACCTCGGTCGCGACCGCCCGGGCGACGGTCTCGTTGTCGCCCGTCAGCAGCACCGGGCTGAGTCCGAGGTCGCGGAGCCGCGCGACGGCGCTCGCGCTGGTCGGTTTGGCCACGTCGGCCACCGCCAGCACGCCGCGGGCCCGCCCGTCCCAGCCGACCAGGACCGCCGTCCGCCCGGCAGCCTCCGCGGTGGTCACCGCCGCCGAGACCTCCCCGGTTACGTCCACACCCCGCTCCCGCAGCAGCCGGGGCCGGCCGACCAGCACCTCGCGGCCCTCCACGGAGCCGCTCACGCCCAGCCCTTCGAGGTTGGCGAAGCCGGTCACCGGTGACAGCCCGCCGGCCTCGGCCGCGCCCGCGGCGACGGCCCGGGCGATCGGGTGCTCGGAGGCGGCTTCGAGGGCGCCGGCGATCCGGAGCACCTCCGCCCGGTCCTCGCCGGTCGCCGGGAGCACGTCGACCAGGGCCATCCGGCCGGTGGTGACGGTGCCGGTCTTGTCCAGCACCACCGTGTCGACCCGCCGGGTGGACTCCAGCACCTCCGGCCCCTTGATCAGGATGCCGAGCTGGGCGCCCCGGCCGGTGCCGACCAGCAGGGCGGTCGGCGTGGCCAGGCCGAGGGCGCACGGGCAGGCGATGATGAGCACCGCCACGGCAGCGGTGAACGCGGCCGTCGGACCCGCCCCGCTGCCCAGCCACCAGCCCAGCGTGCCGGCGGCGAGGGCGATCACGATCGGGACGAAGACGCCGGAGATCCGGTCGGCGAGCCGCTGCACGGCCGCCTTGCCGGTCTGCGCGGCCTCGACCAGGCGCGCCATCTGGGCGAGCTGCGTGTCGCCGCCGACCCGGGTGGCCCGGACGACCAGCCGCCCACCGGCGTTGACGGTCGCGCCGACCACGGTGTCGCCGGGGGCCACCTCGACCGGAACGGACTCCCCGGTCAGCATGCTCGCGTCGACCGCCGAGGTGCCCTCGTCGACGACGCCGTCGGTGGCGACCTTCTCGCCGGGACGGACGACGAACCGGTCCCCCACCGCGAGCTGGTCGACCGGGATGCGGGTCTCGACGCCGTCGCGCAGCACCGCCACGTCCTTGGCGCCCAGCTCGAGCAGGGCCCGCAGGGCCGCCCCGGCGGTGCGCTTGGACCGTGCCTCGAAGTACCGGCCGGCGAGGATGAACGTGGTGACGCCGGCCGCCGCCTCCAGGTAGATGTTGCCCGCACCGTCGCCGCGCACGATGTCGAAGCTGAACGGGTGGGTCATCCCCGGCGTGCCGGCGGTGCCGAGGAACAGCGCCCACACCGACCAGCCGAACGCGGCGAGGGTGCCCAGCGACACCAGCGTGTCCATGGTCGCCGCGCCGTGCCGCAGATTGACCCAGGCGGCCCGGTGGAACGGCAGGCCGCCCCAGACCACCACCGGGGCGGCCAGGGTCAGCGACAGCCACTGCCAGTACGTGAACTGCCACGCCGGCACCATCGCCAGCACGATCACCGGCACGGTCAGCACGATCGACGCCCACAGCCGCGTACGCAGACCGCGTAGCTCGTCCACCGGCTCGGCGGCCGGCTCACCACCGGCCTGGACCGGCGGGGGCGGCACGACGGCCGTGTAGCCGGTCTTCTCGACCGTGGCGATCAGGTCGCCCGGGGTCACGTCGTCGGCGTACGCGACGGTGGCCTTCTCGGTGGCGTAGTTGACGGTGGCGGTGACGCCCGGCATCCGGTTGAGCTTCTTCTCGATGCGGGCGGCGCAGGAGGCGCAGGTCATCCCGCCGATCGCCAGCTCGATCCGGTGCGGCGCCATCGGCAGGGGCTGCTTGCTCGTGGTGGTCATCACGCCTCCCGTCAGTCGTGCCCGTGACCGGGCGTGCCGTGGTCGGCGGCGCCGGTCGGGGCGGGAGCGCTCGTGCCGGTCGGCGTCGGCGCTGCCGGGACGGCGGTGGCCGTCCCGCCGGCCGCCCCGGCGACGATGGTGAACTCGGCGGTGCGGACCACACCGCCGTGCTGGAAGTCCAGGAAGAGCCGGTAGGTGCCGGCGGAGGGCACCTCGGCGAAGAAGGTCACGTCGGGGCCGGGCCTGGTCCGCCCGTCACCCGGCGCGCCGTCCGGGTGGACGTGCAGGTACGCGAGGTCGCCCTGGCGCAGCGCGACCAGGTGCCCGTACGCGCCCAGGTAGGGCTCCAGGTCGGTGACCGGTACGCCGTCCCGGCTCACCGTCAGGGTCAGCTCGCTGGTCCGGCCCGGCTGCGGCGTTCCGGCCAGGGTGACCGTGTAGCCGTCGACGGTGGTGCTGGTCGCCGGCGCCGGCAGCGGCCGGTCGGTCAGCATGCCGGGGACGGTCACGTCCACGCCGAGGGTCAGCGACTCCCCGCCGCCCGGTGTGAAGTCGGCGAAGACCCGCCACACTCCCGGCCCGGCCAGCGGTGAGTCGACCCGCCAGGTGCCGTCCGGGGACATCTCGGGGTGCACGTGCCGGAACCCGCTAAGGTCACGGCGCGCGACGATCAGGTGCATCCGCTTGTCGTGCGCCACCTCGTACGCGGTCACCGGCGTGCCGAGCGGCCCGGTGATCTGGAAGGCGAACTGGCCGGCGGGTGCCGCGACCGGCCGGAGGGTGTGGCCTCGCTCGGACACCAGCAGGCCGCCGGGCAGGTGGGCCGCCTCGTCGGCGTGCCCCGTTCCGTCGCCGTGCGAGGTCTCGCCGGCGTGCCCGGTGTCGTCGTGGCGGGTCTCGGCGGTCGGGGCGACGGGGCCGGTCACCTGACCGACCCCGTACGCCGCGCCGAACACCGCCGCGAGCCCGAGCGCGAAACCGCTCAGCTTCGTCGCCGTGTTCATGGGGTGCCTCGGTCTCCCCGTGTCGCCGTCAGGCGCCGACGAGGTCGTAGCCGGCCTCGTCGACGGCGGCGCGCACGGTCTCGATGTCCAACGGGCTCTCACTGGTGACGGTGACCTGGCCGGTGGCCAGATCCACCTGGACGTCGCCGACGCCCTTGATCGCGCTGACCTCGGCGCTGACCGAGCTCACGCAGTGCCCGCAGGTCATGCCCTGCACCTGGTACGTGGTGGTGACCATGGAACCTCTCCTTCTCCGTCACCAACGATACCCCCAGGGGGTAACTGCCGAGGACACTAACATACCCCCCAGGGGTACGCTATCCTTGCCGGCATGACCACACCCACGCCCGCCCCGATCCGGGGCTACACCGCCACGAAGGACCAGCTGCTCGCGCGGCTGCGCCGCGTCGAGGGTCAGGTCCGGGGCATCGAGAAGATGGTCGACGAGGACCGGTACTGCATCGACGTCCTCACCCAGATCTCCGCGATCCAGGCCGCCCTGGACAAGGTCGCCCTCGGCCTGCTCGACGGGCACGCGCGGCACTGCATGCACGAGGGGGCCGCCGAGGGCCGGGCCGACGAGATGGCCAGCGAGATGATGGCCGCCGTCGGCCGGCTGATGAAGCGCGGCTGACGCCGAAGGGGCGGCGCGCGTTAAGAAGGGCCCCTTTCACCACGCGAGGCGTTAACAGGGGGCCCTTCCTTGCTGTCCAGCCGCACGCGGCGCAGCAACTGGGCGTTGAGCGCCACCACGATCGTCGAGGCGGACATCAGCACCGCGGCCAGGGCCGGGCTCAACGCCAGGCCGGCCCACGCGAACACGCCGGCCGCCAGCGGCAGGGCCACCACGTTGTAGCCGGCCGCCCAGCCCAGGTTCTGCCGCATCTTCCGGTACGAGGCCCGGGAGAGCCGGACCACCGCGCTCACGCCGCGCGGGTCGGACGAGGCGAGCACCACACCTGCGGACTCGATCGCCACGTCCGTACCGGCACCGATCGCGATGCCGACGTCCGCCCGGGCCAGGGCGGGCGCGTCGTTCACGCCGTCACCGACCATGGCCACGGTCAGGCCCCGCCGTTGCAGCTCGGTGACCTTGCCGTCCTTCTCCGCGGGCAGCACCTCGGCGAACACCTCGTCCACTCCCGGGCGGAACCCGAGGTCGGCGGCGACCGCCTCGGCGACCGGCCGGGCGTCCCCGGTGATCATGGCGATGGTGTGGACGCCCTCCGCCCGCAGCTCCGCGATGGCCTGGCGCGCCTCGGGGCGTACCTCGTCGGTCAGCGCCAGCGCACCGAGCACGGTGTCCGGCAGGCGTACCAGGTGCAGCACGGCGGCACCCCGGTCCGACCACTGGTCGCTCGCCGCCGCGAGCGCGCCCGGGAGCCGTACGTCGAGTTCGCGCAGCAGGGCGGGGCCGCCCACCGCGTACTCCCGGCCCTCGACCGTGGCCCGCACCCCGCGGCCCGGCAGCGACCGGAAGCCGCTCGCGGCGGCGGGCCCGCCCTGGCGGCCGGCGGCGACGACGATCGCCCGGGCCAGCGGGTGCTCGCTGTCGGATTCGACACCGGCGGCGATCCGCAGCACCTCGCCCTCGTCGACGTCCGGCGCGGCGGCCACGTCGCTGACGACGTGCTCGCCACGCGTCAGCGTGCCGGTCTTGTCGAACAGCACCGCGTCCACCGTCCGCATCCGCTCCAGCGCCAGCCGGTTCTTCACCAGGATCCCGCGGCGGGCCGCGAGCGCGGTGGACAGGGCGATCACCAGCGGGATGGCCAGGCCCAGCGCGTGCGGACACGCGATGACCAGGACGGTGACCGTCCGGACCACCGCCTGGTCGGCGTCGCCGAGTGCGCTCCAGGCCGCCACGGTCACCACGGCGGTGACGGTGGCGACGTAGAACAGCCCGGCGGCGAAGCGGTCCGCCAGGACCTGGGCCCGCCCGCTGGACTGCTGGGCCTGCGCCACCATCCGCTGGATGCCCGCGAGCGTGGTCTCCTCGCCGATCGCCTCCACCTCGACGCGGATGGCGGAGTCGGTGGCGACGGTGCCGGCCACCACCCGGTCCCCCACCGACCGGGTGACCGGCCGGGACTCCCCGGTGATCATCGACTCGTCCAGTTCGGCGGCCCCGTCGGTGATCCGCCCGTCCGCCGGCACCCGCCCGCCCGGCCGCACCAGCACCACCTCTCCGACCCGCAGCTCGCTCACCGGCACCCGGGTGACGCTCCCGTCGGGGCCCACCCGCTCGGTGTCGTCCGGCAGCAGCGCGGCCAGCGCGGTGAGCGCGCCGCGCGCCTGCCCGATCGCCTTCATCTCCTGCCAGTGACCCAGCAGCATGACGGTGACCAGGGCGGCCAGCTCCCACCAGAAGTCCAGGTCGAAGACGCCGAGGCTGGTGGCGAGGGAGGCGGCGTACGCGACCGTGATCGCCATGGCGACGAGCAGCATCATGCCCGGCGCGCGGTCGCGGACCTCCCGGACGGCGCCGACCAGGAACGGCCAGCCGCCCCACCAGAACACCACCGACCCGAGCACCGGCCCGACCAGCGACCGGCCCGGGAACTCCAACTGATAGCCGAACCACTCCATGACCATCTGACTGGCCACCACCACCGGCAGCGTGAGCACCAGGCAGACCCAGAACCGGCGGCGGAACATCTCCGGGTCGTGCCCCGCGTGCTTGTCGTGCCCGCCGTGCTTGTCGTGCCCGCCGTGCGGGTGCCCACCGCGGGCGCCGCCGCCCGGCGGGTGCTCGCCGTGCGGTTGGTCGCCCGAGGCGGGGTCGCCGTGCGGGCGGTCCCCGCCGGGCTTCCCGTGCCGAACCATGCCCCCAACATGCCTTCCCGCGCCCGCCCGCGGGCCCCAACCCTCAGGTCCGACCGCCGACACCACGGCACACGACCTGCGTCGAAGGAGCGCGCTGGCTACCATTCGGCCGATGGCCCTACGGATTCCGCACCACCCGGCCCGCGTCCGCGCCGGGGCTCCGACGCCGCCGACGACCGCGCGGGGTCGCGTCCGGCCCGGCACGGCCGGCACGGTACGTGGCCACGGAACCACCCTCGGACACCCCTCATGAGGAGTTCCGGGAGCCGCTGAACCGTTCGACCCGCCGGCCCGTACCCCGCCCTGGATTCGTTGGGAGACACTCGATGGGCGCCGACCACACCCGTCCCGCTCCGCCCGCCCCGCCCGGGGTGCGGCGGATCCTCATCGCGACGGTGGTCCCCCTCTTCCTCGCCACCCTGGTCGCCGCCCTGGTGCTCTGGCCTCGGGACACCCGGGAGGCCGACGCGGGCACCGAGCCGCCCCGCTACCACGGCACCGTCACGAAGGTGGTGACCGAGCCGTGCCCGCCCACGCCGGAGGCACCCGGGGGCGGCCCGGCGACGGGTGACGGCCCGTGCGGCACGGTGACGGTCCGGGTCGAGCAGGGGCCGGACTCGGGGCAGCAGGTCGAGACTCCGGTACCGGCCGGGCCGGGTGCGCCCGAGGTCGCGGTCGGCGACGAGATCATCCTGGTCGAGCTGACCGATCCGGCCGATCCGTCGGCCAGCGCGTACAACATCGCCGAGCACCAGCGCGGTGAACCGCTGGTCTGGCTGGTGGCGCTCTTCGCCGCGGCGATCGTCGCGTTCGGCCGGTGGCGTGGCCTCGCCGCGCTCGCCGGCCTGGCCGCGAGCTTCGCCATCCTGCTGACGTTCGTCCTGCCGGGGATCAGCGCCGGCCGGCCGCCGCTGCTGGTCGCGGTGGTGGGCGCCGCACTGATCATGTTCGTGGTGCTGTACCTCACGCACGGCGTCACCGCACAGACGTCGGTGGCGGTCCTCGGCACGCTCGGCAGCCTGGTGCTCACCGGCGTGCTCGGCACGCTCGCCACCGCGGCCACGCACCTGACCGGGTACGGCAGCGAGGAGGCCACCACCCTGTCGATGTTCCAGGCCGACGTCGACCTGCACGGCCTCCTGCTGGCCGGCATCGTCATCGGCTCCCTCGGCGTGCTCGACGACGTCACCGTCACCCAGGCGGCCACCGTCACCGAGCTGGCCCACGCCAACCCGGGGCTGACCCGGGGGCAGCTCTACCGGTCCGCGACCCGGGTCGGCCGGGCACACATCGCCTCCACGGTCAACACGATCGTGCTGGCGTACGCGGGTGCCTCGCTGCCCGTGCTGCTCCTGCTGACCGCCGACTCGCGGGCCGCGACGCAGATCCTCACCAGCGAATTCCTCGCCCAGGAGATCGTCCGCAGCGCCGTCGCGACGCTCGGCCTGATCGCCGCGGTTCCGCTCACCACCGCGCTCGCCGCCCTGGTCACCACCGCCGGGCGGCGCGGTGGCGGGAGAGCGGGCGCGGACGCCCCCGCTCCGACGCCCCGCCCGGCCGCCGGACGGACGGAGGCGCTGGAGGCGCTGAGCACGCCGCGCGCCGGCACCGCCACCCCCGCCGCCCCTGGTGGGTGGCCCGACCGAGACAGGAGTACGGACGCCGGATGGTGACACTCCGCACGGTGACGACGCCGTCCCACCCGCCTGATAAACGCGTCACTGATCACGCAGCGCACATACGAAATAGCGCATTTGGTCGGCTTCCGGACGTAGATCCCCAGCACACCTGTCAGGTAACCTCGCTGCCGGTCACCGCCGAACGCGCGCACCGGCGCCAGCGGGGCCACCGCCCAATCGCCGCGAGGCGAGCCGGGGAACCAGGTACGTGGGGTGAATCCGCGCCAGCGGTAGGGGCCGCTTCCGTCCCGAACCCGTCAGCTAACCCGGTCGGCGGTCGACGGAAGGGAACACTGTGACGGCACCCCTACGCCGCTGGTCGACACCCGTGGTGGCCGTGCTCGCCGCGCTGGCCGTGTTCGCCGGGCCCGTACCGGCCTCGGCCGCCCCCACGGCACCCCCCAAGCCCTCCGGGCACGACGCGGAGCCGAAGCTGCTCGGCGACCTCATCGAGGCCCGGAACCGCGAATTCGTCAAGGCCCAGGCGCAGCTGGAGAAGTCCCGGGAGCGTCGCCTCGTCCTCGAACTGGAACTCCGGCGCGCGCAGGCCGACCTCGACGCCCTGGCCCCCCAGGTGAACGAGATCGCCGCCCAGTCGTACCGCACCGGCCGGATCGGCGCGATGTCGATGCTGCTCGGCGCGAACACCCCCGACTCGTTCATCGCCCGCGCGTCGGCCCTGGACGAGCTGAACCTCGTCAACGACAAGCGCCTCGCCGTGGTCAACGCGGTGCGGAACCGTGCCCAGCAGGCCAAGCTGGCCCTCGACGCCGAGGTCCGCGAACAGCAGAAGCTGGCCAACGACCTGAAGCGTGGCAAGACCGAGGCCGAGAAGGCCCTCCGCCTGGTCGGCGGACAGGGGCTCACCGGCGGCCTGGTCAGCGCCGAGTCCCCGGTCGCCCGGATCGCCCCCGGCCGCACCGCGGACGGCGACTGGCGGTCCGAGTCGTGCAGCGAGAACGACCCGACCACCGCCGGCTGCGTCACCCCCCGGACCCTGCACATGTACAACGAGGTGCGACGGGCCGGTTTCAAACGGTTCGTCGGCTGCCACCGCTCCGGCGGCCCCTTCGAGCACCCCAAGGGGCGCGCCTGCGACTGGTCGTTGCAGAACAGCGGGTTCAGCTCGTGGCACAACAACGACATGCGCCGGTACGGCAACGACCTGACCGCGTTCCTGGTCCGCAACGCCGACCGGCTCGGCATCTACTACGTGATCTGGAACCGGCAGATCTGGTTCCCGGCGACCGGCTGGAAGTCGTACAGCGGGCCGTCCAACCACACCGACCACGTGCACGTCTCGTTGCTGTAGCCGACGACGGGAAAGGGCCGCCCCGCGATGTGCGGGGCGGCCCTTCGCGTAGGTCGGTCGGCGGCGGGTGTCGTCCGGCGGCGCGGCCGTGCGGGCGGCGAGGGTCAGGCGGCGGCGTGGGCGGCCGGGTCCGCGGCGGGCAGGTCACCGATCCCGGCCACCGTCCGCACCTCACCGGCGGCGAGACGGTACGACATGCCGGCGATCGCGCACCGGCCGGCGGCCACGGCCGCGGCGAGCGCCTCCGACTGCTCCGGCATCGCCTCGACGGTCTGCGCGATATGGACGTCGACGATACCGTCGAGGTCGGTGACACCCTCGGCGTCGGCCCGGCGCAGGCTGGGCACCACGGCGTCCACCACGGCCCCGAGGTGCCCGGGTGGCCGGGTGCCGGTCGCGTCCGCCTGACGGGCCGCCTGGACCGCGCCGCAGGAGTCGTGGCCGAGCACGACCACCAGCGGCGTACCGAGCACGGTGACCGCGTACTCGACGCTGCCGAGCACCTCCGGGCCGAGGGTGTGCCCCGCGGTCCGGACCACGAACAGGTCACCGAGGCCACGATCGAAGATGATCTCGGCGGCGAGGCGGGAGTCGGAGCAGCCGACGATCACGGCGAACGGCTGCTGCCCGTCCGCCACCGCCGCCCGACGTCCGGCGTCCTGGTTGGGGTGGCGCGGCTCACCGGTCACGAACCGCCGGTTGCCGGCGTACAGCTCGGCGAGCGCCTGCTCGGGCCCGGCTGGACCAGCGACGGCGGCAGCCCCGCTCGTAGGGCCGGCGGCTTTCCGATCCGGGCCCGGCTGCGTGCCGGGCGTTCCGGGACGACTCATCCCCTCACCTCGTCCTGGGTGGGCGAACCTGGTGGGACCCGGACCGGCGCTGGACGCGGGCTGTCACCCACCGTCACACGCAGCACAACGCACGTCAAGATATGCGTGATATGTGCTTCATATGTCGTCGGCCCCTTGCAGTCGCCCTGTTGATCACCCCGAGAGCCGCGGGTCGGGCGTGCCACGAACCGGAACGACGGAAATACGATGTCGGGCATGGCGACAACAGGAGCGCAGGGGAGCACCCGGAACTGGACGTTCCTCACCAACCACGGGCACGTGCTGCTCGCCATCGCCCGCAACCCCACGGCCCGGCTGCGGGACGTGGCCGACGAGGTCGGCGTCACCGAGCGGGCCGCGCAGGCGATCGTCGCCGACCTCGAGGCGGGTGGTTACCTCCAACGCACGCGGGTGGGCCGGCGCAACGAGTACACGCTGAACCCCGCCGGCCGCTTCCGGCACCCCGCCGAGGCCGACCGCCAGGTCGGCGCCCTCCTGGCGCTCTTCACCGACGAACCGGCGGACGACGGCGCGACGGGCGGCACCCGCGCCGGCGACGGGCGGCGGTAGTCTCACCGCGTGCGCGAGAGCTTCCGACCGGGCCGGCCCGCTTTCGCCCGCCGGGCCGGGGCACGGGTCCTCCTGAGTGGAGTCGCCCTCCTCCTGCTCGGCACCGTCCTCGTCGCGCCCGCTCCGGCCGTGGCGGCGCCCCGCTGCGGGCCGCCGGGCACGGCGGCGCCCACCGAGACGCCGTGGCCGCTGCGCCGGCTGGAACCGGCGTCGGCCTGGCGCCTCTCGCGGGGTGCCGGGGTCACCGTGGCGGTCATCGACTCCGGGGTCTCCGCCACCCACCCCACCCTGCGGGGCCAGGTGCGCGCGGGGCGCGACTTCAACAGCCTTCCCCAGGAGCAGGGCCAGTGCGACCTGGCCGGGCACGGCACGATCGTGGCGGGCATCATCGCCGGCCGGGAGGGGACCGGAGTCCCGTTCAGTGGCATCGCGCCGCAGGCCCGGATCCTTCCGGTGCGCGTACTGCCGAACACCCGCACCACAGTGGACGAAGGGCTGCCGGGTGAGATCGCGCGGGCGATCCGCTGGGCGGTGGACAACGACGCCGACGTGGTCAACCTGTCGCTGGTCACCCTGGACCGGCCGGACCTCGCCGACGCGGTGCGGTACGCGCTGGACGAGGGCGTCGTGGTGGTCGCGGCGGCCGGCAACCGGCAGGAAAATCAGCAGGACCTGCCCGCGTACCCGGCCGCGTACCCGGGCGTCATCGCGGTCGCCGGTGTGGACGAGCAGGGCGGCCACGTGGGCAGTTCGGTGAGCGGCGAGTACGTCGACATCGCCGCCCCGGGCCTGAACATCGTCGGCCCCGCCCCGGGCGGCGACGGGTACCTCGCCGAACCGCAGGGCGGCACCAGCTTCGCCGCCGCGTACGTGTCCGGTGTGGTGGCTCTGGTGCGCGCCGCGTACCCGGACCTCGACCCGGAGCAGGTGGCCGACCGGCTCGCGCGGACGGCGGACAGCCCGCCCGACGGCCACAACGCCGAGGTCGGGCACGGTGTGGTCAACCCGTACCGGGCGGTGTCCGCCCTGCTCGGGCACCGGAGCGACCCGCCGCCCGACGCGTTGGCCGCTCCGGCCGCGCCCGAGGACCCGCTGGCCTGGCAACGCGACGTGGCGCTCTGGGTTGCCGCCACCGGCGCGCTGGTGGCGGTGCTGCTCCTGGCCGTCAAGCCGATCCTGGATCGGGGCCGTCGGCGCGGCTGGCGACCGGGCCGCCGCCCGGCCGACCCCAGCACGACCACCTGACCGGACGCGCCACCGCCCGCACCCGCTCCCTGGTCCGGGGGCGGTGCGGGCGGTGGCGTGACGTCGGATCAGCGCAGCACGCCGGGCGCGCCGCCGCCGTCCGCGCCCCAGACGTCCTCGTCCTCTTCGAGCCAGGTGTTGCGGGGAACCTCCTCGTCGCCGTACCCCGCCCCGCCGTGGCCACCCATTCCGGCGACGCCGCCGACACCACCACGCGCACCGGCACCCCGGCCGGCGGCGCCCCCGACGCCGGCCGCGCCGGCACCCGGCACTCCCCGGCCGGCACCCCGGCCACCCGCGCCCCGGCCGGCACCGGCCGCACCGCCGCCCATCATCGGCGCCATCCCAGCACCCGCACCGAGCTTGCCGGCCCCGCCGAGCCGGCCGCCGGCACCGCGGCCGCCACCGCGGCCCGCGCCGGCCATACCGCCACCCATCATCGGGGCCATGCCCGGGGTCACCGGGCGGCCCAGCGCACCGCCACCCGGGATCATGCCGCCGCCGGCCAGCCCCGCACCGCCACCGGCACCGCCGCCGGCTCCGAGACCGGTGGTGCCGGGCAGGCCGCCCCCGCCGAGACCGGGCGCGGTGGCGGTGCCGGCACCGGCCAGACCGCTGCCGTAGTCGTCGGCGAGACTGCCGGTGCCCGGCGTGTACCCGCCGCCGGAGCCGTAACCGCCACCGCCGGCCAGGTCGGGGTGGGCGCCGGAGCCGATGCCCGGGGAGCCGGTACCGGGCATACCACCGGCGCCGAGCGAGGGTCCGCCGCCGCCGATGCCGCCCGTGGAGGGCATCCCGCCGGCGCTCGGCGCGCCGCCGAGCCCGCCCGCGCCGCCCGGGCCGGTGCCGAGGTCCGGCGTACGCATGTCCGGCGACGTGTCGACCTGTTGCGGGCTCGATCCCGGCATCCCCTGGTCAACCGCGACGTAGTCGCCGCTGACGTCGCCGTAGACCTTCGCCGCCTCCTCGGACTTGTCGTTGATCCAGTCGTAGAGGCCGGTCAACGGGTCGAGCAGACCCATGAAGTCGGGCTTCACCCGCATCTCGAACAGGCCCGTGTCGATGACGAGCCGCCCGTTGCGCGCCTCCAGGACGTCGTTGACGCAGCTCGCCGGGACCGGGAACGCCGACTGCGCGGCGGTCAGCCGGTCCGCCGCGTTCCGCAGCGACTGGACGATGCCGTCGTGGCCCTCGGCGTCCTGGACGATCTTCTCGGCTCTTGTCGCCATTCCGGTGACCTTTGTCTTGAAGGCCTCGTACGCCTCGCCCTTCCAGACCTCGCCGAGATCCTTGACGTTCTTGTCCAGGCTCTCCTTGACCGCCGTCACGTTCTTCAGCAGCTGCTCCCAGAGCGAGGCGGCGGTGGCCACGTCACCCGGCCGGCCCGCGACCACCACCTGCTGGCACATCTCTTCCCAGCTCGGCACCGCTCCCCCTCCCCGTCAGGCCTTCTGCTTGGAGGCGTCGCTGAAGACGCGCTCCATCTCGGCGGCGGACATCGCGTTGGCCCGCTCGGCCGTCTCGTAGTTCTCCTTGACCTCGCGCAGCGCGTTCGCCGCCTGGTACAGGTCCGCGGCGAGGTTGCGGACGTTCTGCTGGGTGGTGGTGAAGAGCGAGGAGTGCTTCGTCGCCAGGTCCTGCGCCCTCGGGAACGTGCCGAGCGGGCTGGTGTCGGTCGGCATGCCGGCGGTGGCGTTGCCGCCCATCCGGTCCTGGATCTCCACCATCTGGTACGACTGCTTGTGCAGGAAGTCGGCGTGCGACTCCAGCCACCGGATGGCCTCCTCCAGGCTGGTGGCGTCCCACTCCGTCCGCGCACCGGCCTCGTTCGCCCCGGGCATCAGCGCCGTCGGCCGATCCGCCCGGTTGACGTTGTCCATCGTGACGCCGTCGAGGTGCATCGTGGGCACCAACGGTGTGATCGGCACCGGTATCGGATTGTCCAGCCGGATCTCCTCCGGCTGCTGGGCCCGGTCCTCCGTCATCGGTTCCTCCCCCTAGCCGACTGGATGTGACTTACTGCTGGTGCCCACCGGGTGCGGGCGGAGGCGGCGTGGGCGCGCCGGACGCCGCGGGGCCGGACGCGAACCCGGACTGGCCGGTCGGCGGTGGATACGTCTGCCCCGGCACCGATCCCGGCCCGACCGGCTGGCCCGGCGGGAAGCCCGGCTGGCCGCCCTGGCCCGGCGGGAAGCCCGGCTGGCCCGGCGGGAAGCCCGGCTGGCCCGGCGGGAAGCCCGGCGGCACCGGATGGCCGGCGCCGGGCGGCGGGTAGCCCGGTGGCCGGAGACCGGGCGGGCCCACCGGTGGCCGGCGGCGGGAGCGCCGGATCAGCACCACGACGAGAACCACGAGGCCGATCGGCACGGCGAGACAGAACGCGCCGCTGATCCAGGCGCCGGGGCCCTTCTTGAAGGTGATGGCGACGGCCGGTCCGTCGTCCTCGTCGGCCACCGCCGTACGCGTCGGGGCGGCCGAGGCGTCGGCCGGGGACGTCAGCAACGGGTTCGACCGGACGGCCGGCACCGAACGGGTGAGCGCGGCGACCGGGTCGACGGCCCCGAAGCCGTACTGGTCGTCGCGCCCGGGCCCGCCCCCGTCGCGGGCGGTGCGGATCATCAGGTTGATCACGTTGGCCGCGTCGAGATCCGGGTACCGTGCTCGGACCAGAGCCGTCACGCCGGAGACGATCGCGGCGGCGTCGCTGGTGCCGCTCGCGATGCCGTACCCGTTGGGCGACACCGACCGGGGACGCGGAGAGATGATGTCCTCCATCGGCGCGGCCAGCACCGCCTCCGGCCCGTGCACGCTCTCGGCGAACGCGGTGCCGCGCTTGGTCAGGCCGGTCACGGCAATGACGCCGGGGATGTTGGCGGGGCTGTTCACCCGCGTGGCACCCTGCTTCCGGTTGCCGGCGCTGGCCACCACGACCGCGTCCTTGTCGAGGGCGTGGCGCACCGCCTGCACCAGTCGCTCGCGTTCCGGGCCCGCGGTCACCGGGAGCGGACCCTTCTCGCCGGAGGAGACGTTGATCACGTCGGCCCCGTTGTCGGCGGCCCAGCGGATCCCCTCGGCGACGTCGTCCGTGTCGAACGGCCGACCCACCGCGACCGGCAGGATCCTGGCCTCGGGTGCGATGCCGAGGTGCCGCATCTCGCCGCCGCCACGCGACGCGACGAGGCCCGACATGGAGGTGCCGTGCGCCTTCTCCTTGTCGTCGTCGCGGCGGCCGTCGGAGCCGCTGGCGTTCCCGACGCCGGTCCCCTTGAGCACCTGGCCGCGCAACTCGGGGACGGTCGGATCGACGCCGCTGTCGACGACGGCCACCGTCACGCCGCGCCCCTTGGTGATCTGGTGCGCCTGCGCGATCTTGAGCGAGTCCAGATACCACTGGAGCCCGCGGATCGTGTCGGCGGCCCGGGCCGGGGCGGGCGCGACCAGCGAACCGGCCCCGACGGCCAGGGCCACGACGGCGGCGCTCAGCGCCAGCAGTGGCCGGAAACGATTCCCCGTACCCATGACTCCCCCAGGAACACTCGGCTGCGAACACGGCGCGGCTCCGGCCCGGTCTGACCGGACCGGAGCCGCGTCGGCGTTCGGATCAGCCCCACACCTTGGCGTTGCTCATCTCGGTGTTGACGTAGTTCTCGCGGGCGATGCCCACGGCGCCACCGATCTCGTTGAGGATGCGGTTGATGTCGCGCACCGCCGAGTCCCACTGGGCCTGGTGCTGCTCGTAGGCGGCCCGGTCCTGGCCGTCCCACTGGAGCTTCGACAGCATCGAGCGCAGCGTGTCCAGCTTCTCGTCGATGGTCCGCGAGATGGTCTGCATCTGCTGGTTCGCGTTCTCGAGGACCGCGTAATCGACCTTGATGCTCATGAGTTCCTCCCCTGCTCGTCTCGTCGGATCACGGGTTGAGAGCAGAGTGGAACTTGTCCAGCATCTGCTGCTGCTCTTCGTCGTTGACCTGGTGCGTCGTGCCCGACTTGTCGAGCAGGTCGGCGATGTTGTCCATCGCCGTCAGCAGCTTGGCGGTGTTGTCGTTCCAGTTCTGCATGAGCGTCTGGAACCCGGTGGACGCCTGGCCCTTCCACGCGATCGCCAGATCGTCGACCACGTTCCACAGCTTCTTGAGCTCACCGTCGACCTCGCTGCGCGTGGACCGCACGTCACTCGCGGCGGTATGTAGAGTCGCTGCTTCGACCTCGAACGCCATGCTTCACACCCCTCCGTCTTCTTGTGGCGGCGGATCTGCCGCGCCCCTCCCCCGCGGCAAGGCACACAACCCCACCGACGGACACTCCTCAGAAGACCGTAGCGGAACGGAGCAACGCGGCGCAGCCCCGCCCGGCCTCAAATGTGACGGACGGTGACGCGTTCGTTGCTGGCGCAAATGTCGACTCCGACAGCACCGGCGTCCATATCGGACACCGCTCAGGCCGGCTCCGCCCAGGCGGTCTGGATGAGCTGCTGACCGTCCCGCCGCCGGACCAGCGTGCCGCGCCCCGGCGGTTGCGGACTGGGCCGCAGAGTGCCGAAGACCGCGCCCTCCTCCCGGTTGCCGGACATGAGCAGGCCCGGGGAGTCCAGCTCCCGGAGACGTTGCAGCACCGGCTCGTACAGGGCCCGGGCCACACCGCCGACCCGCCGCGTGACGATCAGGTGCAGACCGATGTCGCGGGCCTGCGGCAACAGCTCGTGCAGCGCGCTGAGCGGGTTGCTCCCGCCCGAGGCCACCAGGTCGTAGTCGTCCACCAGGATGTAGAGGTCCGGGCCCTTCCACCAGCTACGGTCGCGCAGCTGGGCCGTGGTGACGTCCGGGCCGGGCAGCCGGTTCGACAGCGCGCTGCGGATCGAGGCCAGCCCCTGCGCGAACACCTGGTTCGAGGGGGCGTAGTCGAGCAGGTGGTCCCCCTCGACCGCGCCGAGCAGCCCGCGCCGGTAGTCGGCGATGACCAGGCGGGCCTGGGCCGGCGTGTACCGCTCGGTGATCCCCCGGGCGATCAGGCGCAGCAGGTTCGTCTTGCCGCACTCCGCGTCGCCGAACACCGTCAGGTGCGGTTCGTTGGCCAGGTCCAGGTAGACGGGGGCGAGCGCCGACTCGTTGACACCGATCGGCAGGCCGGGCGCCGAGCGGTCGATGATCCGGGCCAGCTCCGTGACGGGCAGCTTGCGCGGCAGCAGGCGTACCTTCGGCGCCGGCCGGCCGGGCCAGGCGGCCGCGACGTGCCGGGCGAGGGCGACCGACGCCTCGGTCAGGTCCTCGATGCTCCGGCGACCGTCGATCCGCGAGACCCCGGTGAGAAAGTGCAGCTTGTCGCGAGTCAGGCCCCGACCAGGTGAGCCGGTCGGGACGTTCGCGGCGGCCCGCCGGTCGATCTCCGACTCGTTCGGGTCGCCGAGGCGAAGTTCCAGCTTCGTGCCGAGCAGGTCCCGCATGTTGATCCGGATCTCCGCCCACCGGACGGCGGTCAGGATCACGTGTACGCCGAAGCCCAGCCCGCGGTTGGCCAGGTTCGTGATGGTCTGCTCCAGCTCCTCGTACTCCTGGCGCAGCGTGTTCCAGCCGTCGACCACGAGGAAGACGTCACCGAACGGGTCGTCGGCGAACTCACCGGCGGCCCGGCGGCGGCGGTAGCTCGCCACCGAGTCGATGCCGTACTGGGCGAACCGGGTCTCCCGGTCGTCCAGGACCGCCACCACCTCGGCCACGGTCCGCCGGACCGCCTCGGTGTCCCGCCGGCCGGCGACGCCGGCCGTGTGCGGCAGCCCGTCCAGGCTGCGCAACGCGCCACCGCCGAAGTCGAGGCAGAAGAACTGCACCTCGCGCGGGGTGTGGGTCAGCGCGAGCGACGCCAGCAGCGTCCGCAGCATGGTGCTCTTGCCGCTGAGCGAGGCGCCGACGATCACCACGTTGCCGCCGGCGCCACCCAGCTCCACCAGCAACGGGTCGCGGCGCTGCTCGTACGGGCGGTCCACCACGCCCACCGGGACGGTGAGCTGGCCGCGGCCTCCCCAGTCTGCCGTGCAGAGCCCGTACGTCGGATGGGCGCTGAGCGCCGGCAGCAGCTCGCCGAGGCCGGGCGGGTCGGCCAGCGGCGGCAGCCAGACCTGGTGCGCCGGGCGGCCCTGCCCCGTGATCCGGTCGATCAGCACGTCGAGCATCGCCACGGCCTTGCCCTCGGCCGGCTGCTCCGGTTCCGGGGTGGCCGGCACCGGAACCTGCGGGTCCCGCACCGGGAGGTAGTCCACTCCGTACGGCACGATCCGCCGCTGGACCATCGCCTGTGAGGCCGCGGCCACCTGCCCCGGCGCCCGGTACGGCCCGGAGACGTACGCGGCCCGGAACCGGAGCATCGTGCTGGTGTCGGTCTTCAGGTAACCGTGGCCCGGGGCGTTCGGCAGCTCGTACGCGTCCGGCACGCCGAGCACGATCCGGCTCTCCACCGCGGAGAAGGTGCGCAGACCGATCCGGTACGACAGGTGCGTGTCCAGACCGCGCAGCTTGCCCTCCTCCAGGCGCTGGCTGGCCAGCAGCAGGTGCACCCCGAGCGAGCGGCCCAGCCGGCCGATCATCACGAAGAGGTCGATGAAGTCGGGCTTCGCGGCGAGCAGCTCGCTGAACTCGTCACAGATGATGAGCAGGCTCGGCATCGGCTCCAGCGGCTCGCCGGCCGCCCGGGCCTTCTCGTAGTCGTACCGCGAGACGTAGTTGCCGGCCGCACGCAGCACCTCCTGCCGCCGGGTCATCTCGCCGGCGAGCGCGTCCCGCATCCGGTCGACCAGTGGCAGCTCGTCGGCGAGGTTGGTGATCACCGCGCTGGTGTGGGGCAGCGCCTCCAGGGAGGCGAAGGTCGCGCCGCCCTTGAAGTCGACCAGGACGAAGTTCAGCTCCTCCGAGGAGTGGGTGACGGCGAGCGCGCCGACGATCGTCCGCAGCAGCTCGCTCTTGCCGGAACCGGTGGCCCCGATGACCAGACCGTGCGGGCCCATGCCCTCGTGCGCGGACTCCTTGAAGTCCAGCTCCACCACGTTGCCGTCCGGCCCGACGCCGAGCGGGATGCGCAGCCGGTCCCGGTGGCTGCGTGGCCGCCAGGTCTGGTGGACGTCCAGCGTGGCGGCGTCGCCGACACCGAGCAGGTCGGGCAGCTCCATGCTGCGGGCCAGCGGCTCGTCGGCGGTGGCCTGCTGCTGGGAGAGCCGGAACGGGGCCAGCTGCCGCGCCAGCCCCTCGGCGGCGGAGGCGCTCAGCCGGTCGGGAGTGCCGAGCCGGGACGACGTGGTGCCACGGACCAGTTCCAGCGAGGTGCCGTCGCCCACGTCGAGGCAGAGCAGCCAGCGGCCGGCGTCGCGCGGCACGGCGCCGGAGAGGTCGATGACGGTGGCACCGAGCAGGCCCGCCCCCATCAGCTGGCAGGTCGCCGAGACCTCGCCGCCGTCGATCACCACCACCAGGTGCGGCAGCGTCGTGAGCGGCTTCGCCTCCGGGGCGAAGCGGGGCCGGCCGGCCAGCTCGCCGGCGAGCGACTCCTCCGCCTCGGCCAGGCTCGGGAACACCAGCCGGCGCGCACCCGCCGCGTCACTTCGTCCACTGTGGTGGGCGTGCGGCAACCACTTCACCCAGTCCCAGGCGCCCTGGCGGTCGGGGGCCGCCACCACCGCGACGACCAGGTCGTCCGGCGCGTGGAAGGTCGCGAGTTGGCCGAGGGCGGCACGGGCCAGGTCCAGCACCGGCTCGCGGTCGCCGCGCAGCACCACCCGGCTGAACGCGCGCACCGACAGCGCGGTCGGCAGGTCCGGCACGGTCGAGTGGGCGCGCACGAACCGGCGCAACGCGATCGCGCTCATCGGCTCCAGGTCCTCGACCGGTTTGGTCTCGGGCGGCACGATCTCCACCGCGAGGCGCTGCGGGCCGGTGGCGATGCGGGTCTCGCCGAAGTCGTCCTCGGTGATCCGCCGCTCCCACAGCCGGCGCGACGCGGCGACCGACCACAGGGCGTCCGGCTCCGGGTGGCGCCACGCCATCGCGGCCCGCTGCTGCTCGGCGGCGCGCCGGGTGCGCTTGCGCATCTGCGCCAGGTACCGCATGTAGTCGCGGCGGTCGGCGTTGAGCTCCGCCTTGTCGTTGTTGCCGTGGCTCAGCGAGCCGATCGCCATCCCCAGCATCGAGATGCCGAAGAGACCACCGGCGACGTACGTCATCATGCCGCCGCCACGTCCGGCGTAGAGGAACGCCATCGCGCCGACGCCGCAGACCATCGGCAGGATCATCAGCAGCTGACCCATCCCGCGCGGCGTCGGCTCCGGCAGTTCCGGCGGCGACTCCAGCAGGACCTCGCCCCGCGGCAGGGCCGGGCCCGCCTGGCGTGGCGGTCGGCGGAAAACCACCGTGCTCACGGTTGTCCCCTTCCCCCTGAGACGATCGCGCGGGCGGCCCGGGTCGTCGGGTGGGCATCGTACGCGCCCGCCATCGTAGGTAATCTCCCGTGGGCGTCACGGACCCGTGCGGCGCGGGCCCGGCCGGCCGGAGGACGAGCGAGGAGGCCACTGTGGCGACGAAGACGGCGACCGGTGGGCTGAGCCGGATCACCATCGTGGCGCCGCGCACCCGGATGGACCTGGCGCTGCCGTCCGACGTACCCCTGGCGGACCTGCTGCCCACGCTGCTGCGCTACGCCGGCGAGGACTTGGCGGACGAGGGCGTCCGGCACGGCGGCTGGCGCCTGGCGCGGCTCGGCGGGCCGCCGCTGGACGGGGGACGGACGGCCGCGCAGCTCGGCATCCGCGACGGCGAGGTCCTCTACTTCAACCCGCGCACCTCGGCCGCGCCGGAGATCGTCTTCGACGACGTGGTCGACGCGGTGGCGACCGCCACCAACCAGCGTCCGGGGGCCTGGCAGGTCGGCACCACGCGCGCCTTCGCGGTGCTCTTCGCGGCGGTGGCACTCGGCGGCGGCGCCCTGGCCGCGCTGTTCACCGGCCCACCGCAGCTCCCCGGCGCACTCGCCGCGCTGCTCGTCGCGGTCGCGCTGCTGGTCGGCGCCGCGGTGCTGTCCCGGGCCGCCGCCGACAGCGCAACCGGGTCGGCGCTCGCCCTGGCCGGTCTGGGGTACGCGGCCGTCGGCGGCCTGCTGCTGCTGGCCGGCGACCGTACGCTGACCGAGCTGGCCGCCCCGCACGTGCTGCTCGCCGCCACGGCGGTCGTGCTCGGCGCGGCCGTGGCGGCGCTGGCCGTGGGGGACCGGCTGCCGGTGTTCTTCGGCGCGGTCGCGGTCGGCGCGGCCACCGCGGTCGGCGCGCTGCTCTGCCTGGCGTTCGGCATCGGCCCGGCGGCTGCCGCGGCGGTCGTGGCCGCCGTGGCGTTCGGGGCCGTCCCGGCGCTGCCCATGGCCGCGTACCGACTGGCCCGGCTGCCCGTCCCGTCCATCCCCACCGGCCCGGAGGACCTGAAGACCGACAGCGAGTCCGTGGACGGGCGGCGGGTGCTCCAGCTCAGCGAACGCGCGGACGAGTTCCTCACCGGTCTGGTGTGGACGGTCTCGTTGCTGGTCCTGGGCGCCGAGCTGGTGCTCGCGCTGGACGGGCGGCTGCCGGCCGTCCTGCTCTGCCTCGTCCTGGCCCTGCTCTCCCTGCTGCGGGCGCGGCCGTTCCTCGGCCGGGCGCAGCGGACGCCGGTGCTGTTCGCGGGGACCGCCGGGCTCGGCCTGGCGGCCGCGGCCGCCTTCACGGACGGATCCGTGGCGCTGCGGCTCGGTCTCATCCTCGGCGGCCTGCTGCTCGCCGCCGTGGTGAGCCTGATCTACGGCCTCACGGTGGCCGGCAAGCGGATCTCCCCGGTGTGGGGTCGGCTGCTCGACATCGTGGAGATCCTGCTCATCATCGCGCTGGTACCGCTGGCCGTCTGGGTCGTCGGCCTCTACGGCTGGATCGTCAACCTCCGCCCCTGACCCGCGGGGAGCTGCCCGCGCGGACGGGGCACCGGCTCGCGCTCAGGCGGTCGGGGCGAGGGTGTCGACGCTTGCAGCCACCGGTGCGGTGGCGTAGACGCCGGGCGCGTGCTGGCCGTCCACCGGGCGGGACGGCGCACCGCACTTGCGGGCGACGTCCCGGACGACCTTCACCAGCGCCTCGACGTGGTTGTCGAGCGCCGCGACGCGTAGCAGCGGCGCTGCCAGCCGGCCGCCCGGCAGCACCCCGACAGCGAGCGTGTGCGACGGTGCGGAGGTCGCGGTGACCGCGTCCACGAGCGTGGCGTACGACGCCTCGGCGCGGGGCCGGAGGGTGAGGCAACGCTGCGTCCAGCCGAAGCCGCGCAGCCCGGTCCAGGTCTCGGTGGGCGGGGCGGGCGCCAGGTCCAGCCCGGCCGCCGAGAGAACCGCGGCGCGCAGTTCGTCCCGGCCGAGCGGGCGGTGGGCGAGGCCGGCCGCGGTCAGCGCCTTGCCCAGCCGGCCGACACCCGCCGAGAGCGTGCGGTGCACCCCGGGCATCCCGCCGCCGCGGCTGACCGACTCCACCCGGGCGTCGCGCACCGACAGCCGCAGCGCCACCCAGACCGTCCGGTGGGCGGCCGGGGGCGCGCCGGGCGCCGGGTACCAGACCAGGGTGTGCGACACCACCTGGGCGCGGGTCACCGGACCGCTGAACTCGGTGAGGACGCGGACCGCCCGGTCCACCACCGCGGCCTCGACCGGTCCGGGCCCGGACCGGCCCTGCACCGCCACGGCGGCGAACCAGCCCTGGGCGTCCTGTCCGACACCGAGCCGGGTACCCCGGTCGGTCAACTCGACGACGGTCAGCTCGGGCGCCAGCGGGGCCAGGCGGGGGTCGACCGCGGTGCCCGCCTTGACGCTGCTCCGCGCCCGCTCGGCGCGCCGGCGCAGGCGGCGGCGCAGCAGCAGGTCCTCGTACCACCAGCGGCCGCCCCGGCGGGCGAGCACGGCGACCACGACCAGGGCGGCGAGCACGGCGACGATCGGGGCGAGCCAGGTCGGCCCGCCCAGCGTCGCCGCGACCGCGAGGGCGCACAGCTCCAGGACGACGAGCTGCCCCACCGCGACGGGCCCGAGCCGACCCCGTCGGGGCGCCGGACCGGACGGGGCGGTGGCCGGCCGCTCCGCCCGGGCCGGTGCGCCGGTCTGCGGGGGGCGGCCCGGAGGCGCCTGAACCTGCGTCATCGGTGGCAGTCCTTCCTGGACGGACCGCGGCGGCGTCGTCACCGGCGCGGGCGGCGGTCCCGGTGGCCCGCCGACGGCCCCTTATCGTAGGGAAGCCCGCGGCGCCGACACGGACCCGATCGTCGCGGACCCACCCCCGCCGGAGGTTAGCCATGCGGACCCGCCGCGACCAGGTGCAGGCGTACCGCTTCGTCACCCGTCGGATCGTCTCGGCGCTGCTGTCGGGCGACCCGGAGACGAACAACCTGCCGATGCGGCGGCTCGGCATGGCGGTCTTCGGCAGCGTGATCGCCGCGGCGGTGGTGCTCGGCGGCGTCGGCGCGTACGGGCAGCTCACCGGCAACACGGCCCCGCTGGAGCAGAACACGCTGGTGATCGAGCGGGAGACCGGCGCGACGTACGTCTTCCTCGACGGCCAGTTGCATCCCACGCTCAACTACGCCTCGGCCCGCCTGATCCTCGGCGAGGCCGACCCCGAGATCCGCACGATGTCGCAGGCGTCGATCCGGGACCGGCCGCGCGGCCGTACGGTCGGCATCGTCGGCGCCCCCGACGCCCTGCCGGACCGGAAGTCCCTCACCGGACTGCCCTGGTCGGTCTGCGACGTGCCGGACCCGGCCGGCGCCGGCCGCTCGGCCACCCGCCTGGTGATCGACCGGGCGCTGCCCGGCGGCACGCCGCTCGGCGACCGGGCGGTGCTGGTCCAGGTCGACGGCCAGCGCCATCTGCTCACCGGCGACGCCCGGCTGCAGGTGGTTGGCGGTGACGCGGCGATCGCCGCCCTCCGGATGGCCGGGGCGCCCACGGTCGCCGTCGGCCAGCAGTTGCTCAACGCGGTGCCCGCCGGCCCGACCCTGCGCGAGCCGTCCATCCCGGGGGACGACGAACCGGGCCGGGTCCGGGTGGGCGGCTCGGAGGCCCGGATCGGTCAGGTCTTCCGGGCGGCGGGCCGGCACTACGTCCTCACCCGCGAGGGGCTGGCCTCGATCGGTGAGGTGAGCGCACTCCTGCTGCTGCGGGCCGGCGGGACAGTGACCGACATCACTCCGGATGAGGCGGGGCGGCTGCTGACCGATCAGCGCGTGGAGGCGGAGGGCCTCCCGCAGACCCTGCCCGCGCTGCACCCGGTCGCGCCGGGCCGGTCGGTGCTCTGCGCGACGTACCGCGCGGGCGCGGACGGCGGGCCGCCCACCACCACCATCGAGGTGTTCGACCGGGCCCCGGCCGAGCTGTCCGCCGACCGGGAGGGCCCGCTGCCGCTCCGGCAGTCCTCCCGGGACGGCGTACGCACGGCGGAGACCGTGCTGCTTCCCGGCGGCAAGGGCGTGCTGGTCCAGGCCGCGACCGGCTCCGGGGAGAGCGGCGCACCCGCACCCGGCGCCACCGTGCACCTGGTCACCCCCCAGGGGCTCCGCCACCCCCTCGGTCCCGGCGCGCAGACCGCGCTCGGGTACGAGGGAGTGACTCCGCTGGTCGTACCGGCCTCGCTGCTGGCGCTCATCCCCACCGGCCCCACTCTGGACCGGGAGGACGCGCTGACGCGGTACGCGCCGGCCGACCCGTCCCCGCCCGCAGCGCCGGCCGCGACCGGCTCGCCGGCCGCCGAATGACGGGACCCGGCCGTCGGCGGGTCGCCCGGCGTCGCCCCGGTCGACTAACCTGAGCGTCGCCAACGGTTATCGACTCACGACGTACGGGGATACTGCCATGACCGGGCGCACGACAGTCGACCTGATGTCCCTTGAGGACTTCCACCGGAAGCTCGCCAACCGGCTGGCCGAGGCGGAGCGGGCGGTGCGGAAGCTCGACACCGAGATGCAGTGCCGGCCGCCGGCACTGGGCACGTTCGCCGACGCGACCGACAACGCCCGACGGTACAGCGACATCCACCTGGCCTACTCCCAGCACGTCGCCCGGCTGCGCACCGCCGTCGAGGCGGCGCAGAGCGCGACCGCCACGATCCTGGCCCGCTACCGCACGGCCGAGGCCCGCAACTCCGCCAACTCCGCCGACATCGCCGCCGCCCTCGCCGGGGTCGACGAGGCGATCACCCGGAAGGAGGAGCCGCGTGTCTGAGTACACCCAGCGCTACCAGCCCGAGAGCCACCAGGCCCTCTACGACGGTGTGATGGCCGGTCAGCCCGGTCAGATCGAGGGCGTCGCCGCACAGTGGACGACGCTGAAGGGCATCGTCGACGACCTCCGCCGCGAGCTCAACGGCGATCTGGAGAAGCTGGCCAACACGTGGACGGGCGAGGCGGGCCAGGAGTTCCAGCGCCGGCTGGGCTTCGTCGCCGCGTACGCGGAGTCGCTGGGCGAGGGCATGGCCGACGTGAGCCGCGGGCTGATCCTGATGGCCGACCACCTGCGTACCGCCCGGGAGCAGGCCGAGAGCCCGGCCGAGACCGACGACCACGACCAGGCGATATCCGGCGCGGCGAAGGGTGCGGTCTTCGGTGTGCCCGGCATGGTCGTCGGCGGGCTGCTCGGCCACCAGCAGGACAAGGCCGAGCAGGAGAAGGCGCACCAGCGGATGGTCAACGTGGTCTCCGAGCTGGCCGCCGGCTACGACCTCTCCGCGTACGGGCGGCTAGTGCCCCCACCGCCGCCACCACCGGACACGCCGGGTTCGGTCGACCGTGACGGCACGGCGCCGCGCAGCGGCCCGGCGGTCGGCACGCCGACGGCCGCGCCGACCGCGAGCGGGCTGTCCGCCCGCACGGGCGGGGCGACGGTCTCGACGCAAGACCGGGCGTCGGGCGGGCCCACGTCCGGCACCGGGGGCACGGCGAACCCGGCCGGGGGCGGCGCTGCGGGCACCGGGACGCTCGGCGCCGCACCCGTCGGCGGCACCTCGCTCGCCGGCGCCGATCCGTTGCTCGGCGGCGCGCTGGCCGGTGGTGCCGTCGCCGGCCTGGCCGCGCTGGGCCGGGGCGGCGGCGCGACGGCGACCCCGGGCACCGGCCCCGGCCTGACGTTCGGCACTCCGGGCGGCACCCCGGCCGGCGGAATCGTCGGCACCGGCGCGCTGGCCGGCTCCAGCGGCGCCGCACCCACCTCGGCCCGGCCCGCCGGCGGCACCGCCACACCGGACAGCCGGTCCGCGACCGGAATCGGCCGCAGCGTCGACGGCCGCCGCGGTGAGGGCTCCGGCCGGGACGCCGCCCCCCGCCAGGGCACGGCCGCCAGCCGGGTGCCGGGTGACCGGGCGGTCAGCGGCATCGGGCGTACGGACGCGGGCCGCACGACCGCCGCCGGCGCCCGCCCGGGCCTGCTCGGCGCCGGCCGTGGCAGCGACGACGAGCCGTCCGACGGGCGGCTGACCTGGCTCACCGAGGACGAGATGGTCTGGCGGGACGGCCCGGAGGGCGCGCCGCCGGTGCTCGGCAACTGATTCGACAGGCACCCCCGGGAAAGGGCCACCCGGTCGGTGGCCCCTTCCGCGTCTCTCGAACACCGTCGGGTGCGTGGTGCCGTGGGATTGATCGTGGGTGACGCCCACCGGAAGGCGCGTGCTCGGCGGACGCCGGCACACCTACGCCGGCCCCGCACTGGTCCACATCGCACACGTGGTCGCGGTCACCCGCTTCGGTGCCCGCCGAAGGCTGCGCCGGCCGCCGTCCGGCGATAGGTTTGTCGGGTGTCGTCCGTCGCGCCCGCCCGCCCGCTGTGGGGCGCCGTGCTGCGGTCGCTGCGCGAGGTGACACGGCTGGCGGTCGTCGCGCTGGCGCTCGGCGCCGGGTTCGGTGGCGCCCCGGCCACCGCCACCGCCGCACCGCCGCCGGCGGTCGTCGAGGCGGCCCGACCGGGCATCGTGATCGACGCCGATCCCGTGGCGGCGTCCGGGCCGGCCGATTCGCCCACCCTGCGGACCAGCACCGTCGCGACGTGGGCCGCCGTGCCCGCGACGTGGGACGGGTCCACGCCGGCCGGCGGAGCCGTCGTCCGGCCGCTCGGCGAGCTGACCGTGAGTCGCGGTGTGGTCACCGACGGCCGGCACGAGCCGGCGGGCGAGCCGGGCGAGGGTGGAACCACCCGCCGGGGCCCGCCCACCGCCTGATCCGGCGCCCCTGACGCGCGACGCGCGCTCCTCCTTTCGCGTGTTGGAAGGGAACAAGCCCCGCGAGGGGCGCACCGTTCCCGGATCCCGCCGGCACACCGATCTCCTGCCCGTCACCGGGCCACCACAGTCGAGTTCGTCCTCCGACCGCAAGGTGTCACCTGATGCAGACCGTGCTCTCCGCCGTTCTCCTCGACGTTCCCCGTGCCGCCGTGATCTGGCTCAGCCTGCTCGCGGTGGTCGCCGTCACCGTTGCCGCCCTGCTGCTGCGGCCCGGCCGGCTGCGCCTCGGCGTCGGCGCCCGGATCCACCGTGCCGCGATGCCGAGCGAGTTGGAACGGGCGGCGGAGGAACGGGAGTTGAGCCGGTACGCCGGGGAGGTCGGCGTCGCCGCGGACCGGGCGGCGACCACCGCCCGCCGGCTGCGTACCGAGTGGCTGACCGCGCAGGAAGCGGTCGAGTCGGCCTGGACGGCGTACCAGGAGGCGGAGGCCGAGGTGCACCGGTTGACCACGGCCGCGGCGCTGCCTCTGCCGCGTACGGTCCGGACCCCGGCGGAGTACGCCGAGCGGGAGCGGTTCCTGCACCGGGCCGCGCGGGGCGCGTACGAGCGAGGTGAACTGTCGGTGGAGCAGCTCACCGCCGTCCTCGCCCATCAGGACGGGTGGGATCCCCGGCTGCACCCGGTCGAGCAGGAGCTGGTGCTGCGCCGGGCGGCCCGCGACAACCTCGCCGCCCGCCACTGTGCGGCCCGGGAGCGGGAGCAGGCGGCGTGGCGGGCCGCCGAGCGCGCCGCCGAGGCGGCACGCGCCCTGCGCACCGAGGCGTACGCGGCGACCCGCCGCCGCCCCGAGGAGCAGCCGTCGGTGCTCGCGTTGATCGGCGGGCGCGAGCCGGAGCAGACCCGGGAGATTCCGGCGGTGACGCCGACGGCGGCGGTGGCCCGAGGCCACGCGGCCATTCCGGCCTACTGACGGTCCCGGCCTACCGGCCGCGCAGCCGTCCCGGCCTGCCGACCGTCCCGGCCTGCCGACCGTCCCGGCCTGCCGACCGTCCCGGCCTACCGGCCGCGCAGCCGTCCGGGCCGTCCCCGCCTACCGGCCGCCCGGCCGGCGGGTGACGGCTGGTGGGGTCGGCTGGCCGGGCAGCCCGGCGTCGCCGCGGTGGACGGCCCGCCGTTGGCGCACGAGACGGCCCAGGTAGAGCAGGGTGCCGGCCAGCACGGCCATGTCGTCCAGGTAGATCGGGTCGGGCAGCACGTCGACCGGCAGGATCGTGTAGATCAGCGCGCCGTAGAAGGCGACCCGGCCTCCCACGCCGAGGTCGCCGAGCATGCGACGCATGCGGAACACCCGGATGGCCAGCAGCACGGCGCCGACGAGCGTGGCGACCGCCACGACGCCGAGGATCAGCCAGGCCTCCCGCGACACACCAGTCACGCTAGCCCAACCCGGCCACCCTCGCCCGGCGCACGCTGCCGCTGCTGCCCCGTGGCCGGCACCGCTCGCCGTGATCCTGAAGTTGCGGTGCCGGAGTGGCGGTGCCGGGCGAATCCGGCATGCCATGACAGACCGCCCACCACGGGTCGATGATCGACCGGACGGGCGGCGTGCGAGGATCGGACCGGCCGGGAGGAGGGGGAAGCGGGTGGAGCTGCGGGATCAGCGGGTTGTCGAGTTCAGCCGGGAGCGGCACCTCGCCACGTTGACCACGCTGCGCGCCGACGGCACCCCGCACGTCGTACCGGTGGGGGTCACGCTCGACCCGGCCGCCGGTCTGGCCCGTGTCATCACCAGCGGGACGTCCCTCAAGGCCCGGCACGTGGCCGCCGCGGGCGCCGAGGGCGCTTCGGTGGCGGTGTGCCAGGTGGACGGCCGGCGCTGGCTCACCATCGAGGGCCGGGCGGTCGTGCGATCCGACCCGGCGGCGGTGGCCGAGGCCGAGCGCCGGTACGCCGAGCGCTACCGCACCCCGCGCCCCAATCCGGCCCGGGTCGTCATCGAGATCACCGTGACGCGCCTGCTGGGAAGCCTGTGACCGGCTGACCGGATTCGGCCGCGCCCAGTGGGGCGCACGAGCCGCCTGGCCCCCGTCGCCGCACCCCGAGCACAGGCGTACCGCGTGACCGGCGCCACCCGTACCCCGGAATCCCCGCCCTTCCCCTGCTGTTGTCTTCTCCGGTGGTCGAACCCGACGCGAATCGCGTCCGGGCCGGCCCGTTGCAGAACCGGTGTGCCCGCGGGCCGTCCCGCCCCGGGCTTTCACGTAGCTGAGCCGAGCGCCTTTCCTGGTGCTTGCCGTCTCCGGCCCGCCGGAGGCGTCAGACCCCCCGAATGGAGCCCGACTTATGAGTCTCATCGCGAAGAAGAGTGGCCTGTCCGTCGCCTGCCTGCTCGTCGCCGGCGGGTGCGTCGTCGGGCCGACCGCCAGCGCCCACGCCGCCCCGGCCGGCACCGACCCGGTCACGTCGGTCCGGGCCGACAAGGGTGACCGGAACGACAAGCCGGGCCGGGACAAGCGGGCCGAGCGCATGCTGGGCATCGAGTACGAGGCCCAGCCCAACTTCTACTACTGCGGCCCGGCCGCGACCCGGATCGCGCTGTCGGCGCAGGGCAAGGCGCTGCCGCAGGACGAGGTCGCGAAGATGCTGGGCACCACCGAGGCCGGTACCGACTCGGCGCTGGACACCACCCGGGTGCTCAACGAGCTGACCGGTGGGAAGTACCGGACCACCGAGATCCGGGGCCCGCTGGCCAAGCCGGAGGAGGTCGACCGGCTGCGGAAGGACATGCTCGACGCGGTGGACGCCGGGCGTCCGGTCGTGGCGAACGTCAAGGGCACGGCCGTCGACACCGACGGCGCCCCGCACTCGTACGAGGGCGGCCACTACCTGACCCTGGTGGGCTACCGCGACGGCGGTGACCTCGTCCGCATCGCCGACCCGGCCGCGCCGCAGGGCGAGTACTGGATGACCCTGGAGAAGGTCGCGAACTGGATCGCGGAGCGCGGCTACTCCTCCTGACCGGTCACGGGCCGGCCTCCCCTCACCGGGGAGGTCGGCCCGTCGGCGTCTCCGGGGACGGTGGCCGCGTCGCCCAGCCGGCGCCGGCCGTCGCCGCGCTCGGGATGCCGGCGCCCGCCGGTCAACGGGTGACGGTCCACCCCCGGCTGACCTCGTGGACCAGCCCGGCGAGCAGCGCGGTGCGGGGGACGACGGAGTCCAGGTCCAGCCACTCGGCCGGGCTGTGGTCGGCTCCGCCGACCGGGCCCAGCCCGTCGAGCACCGCCGCGCCGGCCTCGGCCAGCAGGTTCGCGTCGGCGCAGCCGCCGGTGGCGGTGTGCGACACCGGTACACCCAGCCCGGCACCCACCTTGGCGGCCAGCTCGGCCAACCGGTGGCCGGCCGGCCCGTGCTCCCACGGCGGGGTGGGCGCGTGCACCGCCAGGTCGGCGCGTACGCCGGCGACTTGTGGCTCACTGACCAGGCGGCGGATCTCGGCGAGGGCGGCCTCGTACTCGCGGGTGTGCCACGCCCGTAGGTCGACCAGCATCCGCGCACGGTCGGGGACCACGTTGGGCCGGTCTCCCGAGGCGAGGTGCCCGACGTTGATCGTCACCCCGGGCCATCGACCGTTGAGGGCGTCCAGCGCGACGGCCAACCGCGCGGCGGCGACCAGGGCGTTCGCGCCCCGCTCCGGTTCGATGCCGGCGTGCGCGGCACGGCCCCGGAGGGTCACCTCCAGGTCGGCGACGCCCTTGCGGGCGGAGACCAGGTCGCCGTTGTCACGGGCGCACTCCAGGCAGAGCGCCACGTCGGCCTCGGCGCCGAGGGTACGCAGCAGCGGCCGGCTCCCCGGGGAGCCGATCTCCTCGTCCGGGGTGCAGACGAGCAGCAGCTCGCCGTACCCGTCGAGGCCGAGGTGGGCCAGCACCTCGACGGCGGCCAGGCCGGCGAGCACGCCGCCCTTGTCGTCGCTGACCCCCGGCCCGTACGCCCGGCCGTCCTGCACGCGGAACGGGCGGGCGGCGGCGGTCCCCGGTGGGAACACGGTGTCCAGGTGACCGACGAGCAGGATCCGCCGGTCACCGCGCCCACGTCGGCGGCCGACCAGCACGTCGCCGAGGGGCGCGCCGCCCCGGTGGGTGACCGGCTCACGCTCGACCGCCAGGCCGGCCGCGAGGCACCAGGTCTGCACCAGGTCGGCGACCTGGCGCAGACCGTCCACGTGACCGGATCCGGAGTCGACGGCGACGAGTTGGGCGAGCCGCTGGTGGTACGACGCGAGCCGGTCGCCGGCCGCGGCGAGCAGCTCGGCGCTCTCCACCACCGGGTTGTGGACGCTCACAGGACCTTGTCCAGGAACGCGCGGGTGCGGGCGTGCCTCGGGTCGCCCAGCACCTCGTCGGGCGGGCCGGCCTCCACCACGACCCCGCCGTCGAGGAACGCGACGGTGTCGGCGACTTCGCGGGCGAAGCCCATCTCGTGGGTCACCACGACCATGGTCATGCCGTCGGCGGCGAGGCTCTTCATGACATCGAGCACGTCGCCGACGAGTTCCGGGTCGAGGGCCGACGTCGGCTCGTCGAAGAGCATCAGCTTCGGGTGCATGGCCAGCGCCCGGGCGATGGCCACCCGCTGCTGCTGGCCGCCGGAGAGCTGGGCCGGGTAGGCGGTCGCCTTCTCCGCCAGGCCGACGCGTTCCAGCAGGGCGAGCGCCTCGGCGCGGGCCTTCTCGCGCGGGACGCCGAGGACGCGCAGCGGCGCCTCCATGACGTTGCCCAGTGCGGTCAGGTGGGGGAAGAGGTTGAACCGCTGGAACACCATGCCGATGTCGCGTCGGCGGCGGGCGACCTCGCGGGCCTTCAGCTCGTAGAGCTTGTCGCCCTGCCGGCGGTAGCCGACCAGCTCGCCGTCGACCCAGAGCTGCCCGCCGTCGATGCGTTCGAGGTGGTTGACGCAGCGTAGGAAGGTGGACTTGCCGGAGCCGGAGGGGCCGAGCAGGCAGGCGACCTCGCCGGGCGCGACGGTGAGGTCGATGCCCTTGAGCACCTCGACGTGGCCGAACCGCTTGGTGACGCCCTCGGCCTTCACCATCGGACGGGTCGCCGTAGCCACCGTCCCGTCGGTCGCCGTCATCGGACTCCTCCCCGGGCGAAGCCGCGCCCGAACCGGCGCTCGATCAACCACTGGCCGGCCGAGAGCAGGCTGACCAGTGCGAGGTACCAGATCGCCGCCACCACGAGCAGCGGGATCACCTTGTAGTTGCCCTGGTAGACGGTCTGCACGGCGGTCATCAGGTCGCGACCGGCGATGATCGAGACCAGCGCGGTGGACTTCAGCATGGTGATGGTCTCGTTGCCCATCGGCGGGATGATGACCCGCATCGCCTGGGGCAGCACCACCCGGCGCAGGGTCAGGGCCGGGCTCATGCCGAGGGCGGCGGCGGCCTCGCTCTGGCCGGCGTCGACGGCGAGGATGCCGCCGCGGATGACCTCGGCGGCGTACGCCATCTCGTTGAGCGACAGGGCCAGCACGGCGGCGACGGTGCCGGTGACGACCACGCTGGTCGGCTGGTCGAAGAGCACCGTGCCGGTGAACGGCACGCTCAGCGTGAGCCGGGGGAAGAGCGCCCCGAGGAAGCCGAAGAAGATGATCTGCACCAGCAGTGGCGTGCCGCGGAACACCCAGATGAAGGCCCAGGAGACACCGCGCAGCACGGGATTGGCCGACAGCCGCATCACCGCGAGCAGGACGCCGCCGGCCGTGCCGAGCAGCATCGCCAGCAGGGTCAGCCAGAGCGTCGTGACGACGCCGTCGAGGATGTAGTCCTTGAAGAGGTACGCGCCGATGGTGGCGGGTTCGAGGTTGGGGCTGTCCAGCAGCGCCCGGAGGAAGAGGGCCGCCACGCCGGCCACGAGGATCGCGGTCAGCCAGCGACCGTAGTGCCGGACGGGGACGACCCGTACGGTCTCGGTGTCGCTCGTCATTGAGGTGCCTCCAGCGGGGACGGGTGCGGCGGTCGCCGGGCGCGCCTTCCGGGCCCGCCCTCACGGAGTCGGAAGGGCGCCCGGCGACCGCGGTTCAGGGGGTCGCCTCCGCCGTGCTCAGTCGATGGCCTGGTCGATCGTGGCCTGCTTGACGGCGATCGGCTCCTGCTTCCACCGGGCGAGGATCTTGGTGTACGTGCCGTCGTCGATCAGCGACTGCACGGCGGCCCGGTACGCCTCGGCCAGCTCCTTCTTCGCCTTGAGGAAGCCGAAGCCGTTGGGGCTGGCCAGCCACCCGTTCGGGGCGGACGGGTCGTCGACCAGCTCGGCCTTGCCGGTCAGGGTGGGGGCGACGTCCACCAGGTTGACCTTGGTGGCGGCGACCACGTCGACGTTGCCGGCGATCAGCGCCTGCACCGCCTGCGGGTTCTCCGGGTACTCCTTGACGTCGACGGCCTTACCGGCGCAGCTGGCCTTGCTGTACTCGGCGAGGTTCTTCGCCTGGTTGCTGGCCTTCTGCACGGCGACCTTGCGGCCGCACAGGTCGGCGACGGTCTTCACGCCCAGCGGGTTGCCCGTCCTGACCAGGAAGCCGGTGCCGGAGGCCGAGTAGTCGACGAAGGTCGCCACCTGCTGGCGCTCCTTCTTGTCGGTGATGCCGCCGACGATCGCGTCGTACCTGGCGGCCTGCAGACCCGGCACCAGGCCGTCGAACGGCTGCTGGCTGAAGGTGGCCTTGACGCCCAGCCGGGCGGAGGCGGCCATGAACAGGTCGTAGTCCAGGCCCATGAACTCGTCGGTGCGGCCCTCGGTCTTGAAGTCGATGAAGGGCTGGTAGGGGGCGTTGGTGGCGACGGTGAGGGTGCCCCGGCCGCGGACGTCGGCGGGGACCTTCTCGGCGAGCTCGGTGTCGGTGGTGACCTCGCCGACACCCTCGATGGTGACGGTGACGGTCGTGACGTCCTCGCCGGCCGCTGCGGTGGAGGTTTCACCACCGCAGCCGGCGGTGCCGGCGAGGAGGGCCGTGGCCGCGGCGGCCAGGGCGAACTGACGGATGCGCATGGGGTGTCCTTCCGGGGGCCAGACGAACCAGCCCCCGGACTGTAACGCTCATTACGAGCGCTGTGAAGTTTCAAGTTTCTGTAACGCGAAGTCAGCTCTCCTCGAACGTCTGCTGCGCCTGCTCCATCGCTTTCAGGCGCTTGCCGGCGATCGGCCCGAGCCGGTCCATCAGAGCGGCCACCAGCGTCTCCACCAGCGCCAAGGTCGGCACGAAGCTGTCGTACGGCGACGGCGACTCGACCCGGCTGGGCAGGACCACCTCGGCCAGACCGGCCACCGGGGAGAGCCACCGGTCGGTAAACAGGACTATCCGGGCGCCGCGGGCGGTGACCTCGCGGGCGAGGGCGAGGGTCGGCTCCTCGTAGCGGCGGAAGTCGAACAGCGCGAAGAGATCCCGCCGGCCCACGTCGACCATCATGTCGGTCCGTTCGACGGGGGTGGCCGGGAGCAGGCGGCTGTTGCCCCGCACCTGCATCAGGTGCAGCACCAGGTAGTGCGCGAGCAGGCCGGAGAACCGGCCACCGGCGGCGGTGATCCGCAGCTGCTGGTCGGCGAAGAGGCGGACGGCGGCGTCCAGTTCGCCCTGCGGCAACTCGGCCAGGGTGCCGGCGACCGCGTCCGGCAGGCTGGCCGCGGCCCGGGACCGCGCTCCGGCCAGCGGGACGCCGGTACGCTCCGCCGCGCGGTACGCGGTCAACGGCGAGGTCTCCCGCTCGGCCAGTTCGTCCCGCAGGGCGCGCTGGAACTCCGGATAGCCGCCGAAGCCGAGTCGGCTCAGGAAGCGCAGGACCGTCGGCGCGCTCACCTCGGCCCGCTCGGCGAGCGAGGCCACCGTGCCCAACCCGGCGGCCGGGTACGACGCCAGCAACGCCCGCGCCACTCGCCGTTCCGCCGGGCTGCACTCACCGAGGCGCTGCCGGATCAGGGCCGCCACCCCCGGATGATCCGGACCGGTGGCGGCCTGGTCGTCGGCCGGACGGCCGGGATCGCCGGCAAGATCGGAGGTCGACACGCGCTGAGCGTAACCGCCGACCGGCGTCCGGCCTCCTCACGGCCGCCGGGCGCCGCGCCCGGTTCGAATAGGATCAGGACTTGGACACGGTGCAGGTGTAGTCGGCGGTACCGGAGCCGGAGTACGCCTCGACCTCGACGTAGTAGGTGGCCGACCCCGAGGACGTCCGGGTGAAGGAGGCCGACTCGTCCACCCCCGCGCCGTCGTTCACCGAGCGGACCACCGTGCTCCCGTTGGAGGTCAGCAGGTACAGGTCGGCGTCGTACGCGGACGGAACGGCGCAGCTCACGCCGATCGTCTGTCCGCTGGCGAGGCTCACCTTGAAGTAGTCGCGGTCGCTGCTGCTCTTCATGTCACCGGTGACGGTCAGCGGGTAGCTGTTGCCGGTGACGTCGTTGGCGGCGTTGCGCGTGTCGTTCGGCTCCACCTCGGCGTAGCTGGATCCGCCACCGGGTGGCGGCGGCGTCGAGCAGTCGGTGACCGGGGTGCCACTGTAGAGGTTGCCGCTCGGGACCCCGTTGGTCACGCTCTTCAGGTAGTAGCCGCAGGTCGGGCGGTTCGCGAAATCGTAGGTCTGCCCGTTGGACAGCCGCCAGATCTTGAAGTTCGAGAACGTCAACGGCTGCCCGGCGACGGCCACCTCCGGCTGGTGGTCGCCGAGGACCACGTACGCGCTGGTGCCGCTCAGCGTCGCCCGCCCGTTCCGGTCGACGAACAGCGAACCGCCCTCCTCGACGCCGACGCCCCAGGCGGCACCGCCACTGGTGCGTCCGTCCTTGATGGCCCGGGCCACGAAGGCCATCGTCCGGCCCATCCGGTCCCGCGCGACGAAGTGCGAGTCGTTGATCGTGTTGGCGAAGTTCGGCCAGCGGAACATGCCGGTGGTGAAGGTCATCGACCGGTCGTACGGGTTGTCCAACGCGATCGACGAGGTGGCGCTGCCACCGCATGCGTCGTACACGATGTCGCTGTTGATGTGGTGGCCGGCGCTGCCACCGCCGACGCCGCCGCCCTTGGCCACGACGGATTCGACGGACGCCTCCAGCAGAGTCCCCTTCCACGCGGCGTAGCGGCACTGGTCGCCACCGGCGAAGTAGACGAACTCGGCGTTGCGGACGTCCGCGTTGACCTGGCTGTTGTTGCCGTCGTTCGAACTCGTCAGGGTCAGCGTGGTGCACGAGTTCACGCCGGACAGACCCATGATGTCGTCGCACTCGGGCGTGCCGCCGTCCGAGCCGGCCAGCACGGCCACGTCGATCGATCCGGCGCCGCCACGGATCGCGTTGATCGCCTGGGTCATCGTGGCGGCCACCACGCCGCCGGATCCGTTGAACGTGTAGGCCGGGCCGGACCACGACGCCCGGCTGACGTCGGTCGAGCTGCCCTGCCGGTCGCGGATGACCTGGGCGTGGGCCGCGGTCACGCCGATCGGCGCGATGGTGGCGGCGAGGCTGACGGCGGCGAGGACCGCCGTGCGGGTGCGGACGGGGTTGTGGCGGGCACGGGACATGGGCACCTCCGGGGGCCACGGATCGATGAAACAGAAGTTACATCCATTAATCTTTAACCTCAATAAGTAACCGTTGTTACACGCGCATGACGAGCCCGGGCGTAGCGGAAGGAGGGCCCCCGGCACACCCGGGGGCCCTCCGGTGCTCACTTCGCGCCGATGCCGATCACGACGTCGGCGAACGCCGTCGACCCACCGGCCCGGTACGCGACGAAGCCGCGGCCCCGGGTCAGCGTCGCCTCCCACTGCGGGTCGTTCTCCCACGACACGTCGGACACCGACGCGCAGCCGGCGTTGACGACCAGCCCTTCGGCGAGGTTGACCAGGCCGTAATTCCAGAAGACGTCCCCGGAGGGCGTCACGTCGCAGGTGTCCGCGCCGGTCACCCGCTGCTTGCCCGGACCGAAGACCGGCTGCCAGCGGTCGGCGCGGTACCCGTCGCCCCCGGTCAGCCGCGTCCACCGCACGCCCTCGACGCCCCACACCGGGGTACCGGTCACCCGCGCCCGGCGCAGGTCCAGCACGGTCACGCCATGCTGGCCGACGACCCGCAACTGCTGACGCCGCGAGCCGACGCCGGTCACCACCAGAGCGGTGTTCTCGTCGAGGCCGAAGACCCGGTGGTTGCGGGTGTCCGACGCGAGCCGGATCGACCGGGCCTCCCGGCCCCGCCGGGAGAAGTGCGTGTCCAGAAGGCCGTCGGTGAAGAACCCGAACCCGCCCTTGGGGAGGTAACCGAGGATGCTCGAATCCTCGAAGTACCCCGGCCTGGCGCCGTCGCGCAGTCCCGGGTCGACCGAGCCGCCGGTGATCATGTCGCGACCGGCCATGATCTGGGCACCGGCGCTCGTGCCGGCGACCACCGCGCCCTGCCGCAACTTGCGGCGGACCGCGGCCAGCGCCGCCGAGTCCCGCTGGGCCGCACCCCGGGTCATCGTGGTGACGTACCGGTACTGGTCGCCGCCGCCGAAGAAGAAGCCGGTCATCGAGTCGATCTGGGCGACCACGGCGGGGTCGTCGGCCTTCTCGGGATGGTCCAGGTCGATCGGGATCCACTGCGCGTCGGCGGCGCCGAAGCTCTTGAGGATCTTCGCGTAGTACTCGCCGTTGCAGACGCTGTTGTTGCAGTCGGGGGTGCCGGCGTCCGGGTCCTCCGACGGCACCGGAGCCGCCGCGGTGAAGATCCCGATCCGAGCCTTGCCGGGGCCACCGGCGAGCCGGACGATACCGCCGTAGATGGCGGTGTTGTCGTCGGCGAGGGCGCCACCGACCAGCACCAGGCTGCCGCCCGTGCGGTGGTGGGACGGGCCGGCCGCGGCGGCGGCCGGGGCCGGGGGGACGCTCAGCGCGACCGCCGTGACAGCACCGACCCCAAGGGCCAGCAGACGATTCAAGGGCATGGCTGCTCCTCACAGGGACCGTGAGGGCGGGCCGCGCCGAGCGTACGGCAGCCCGGACGGCGATGACAACGGGCGCGCGGACGACGGCGGTGGGTTCGACCGGCGACCCCGGGGTAGGAGGGCCCGCACCGATTCCGCAACCGGTAAGGGGCACGACATGACCGACACCCAGACGACGGGACCCGACGTTCTCGACGTCCTCATCACCGACCACCGCGAGGTCGAGGTCCTCTTCGTCGAGCTGGAGAACCGGCAGGGCACCCCCGAGCACCGCCGGCACCTGGCCGACGTGGTGATCGCCGAGCTGGTCCGCCACGCGGTCGCCGAGGAGATGTACGTCTACCCGGCCGCCCGCAAGGCGCTGCCGGACGGCGACCAGATCGCCGAACACGAGATCGCCGAGCACTCCGACGCCGAGCGGACCATGAAGGACCTGGAGTCGGCGGACCCCAGCGACCCCCGGTTCGACGAACTGCTCACCCACCTCACCCGCACGATCCGGCACCACGTGCAGGACGAGGAGTCCGACCTCTTCCCCCGGCTGCGGGCCGCGATGGCCCACGAGGAACTGATGGAGCTGGCCGGCAAGGTCGAGGCGGCCAAGAAGGCCGCGCCGACCCGGCCACACCCGGCCGCTCCGGACCGGCCCCCGGCGAACAAGCTGCTCGCCCCGGGCACCGGCCTCGTGGACCGGGTGCGGGACGCGCTGAGCGGTCGCCCGACCACGAGGACGGAGCTGCGCGACAAGGAAAGCTGACGCAGACGGTCCCGGGCCGCCCCGCAGGGGGACGGCCCGGGATCGGGTACGCCGGTCAGCGGGCCTGGTCGCCCTGGCCGGTACGTGCCTGGGCCATGTCCACGCCCTTGTCGGTCTGCTCGTCGTACTTGCCGCCGGTGCGCTGGTCGGCCTGTTCGCCGGCCTTCTCCAGCCCCTGGTCGACCTGCTTGTCGTGCTTGTCCGCGAAGTCCTTGGCCTTGTCCATGAAGTCGCTCACGGCGGATCCTCCTCGAATCGGGGTTCGGTCCTCCGCGTTCCCTGGGGCGGATGGCACAAACGCGGACGTGCGGTACCGCGCCGGCCCCACTGCTCCACGTGTCGGGCGTCGCCCCCAGGGCCGGCGGCGACGTCACCGCCCGGTCGCGCCGCGACTCGCGTCGCGACGCCGGCCGAGGGCCTAGCGTGGGTGTCGCGGGAGCGCTGTCCGGGTACCGACTCGCCCGGAGATCGAGGAGGGCCGACGTGGTCGACGACGGACGGACGACTGAGGAGTCGAGGGACCGGGGGCCCCGGGCAGCGTGGACCGGCCTGCCCTGGTTGGTTCGCTCCGCGGTGCTGTGGAGCGTGTGCCTGGTGGTGGTGGCCGCCGGGCTGTACCTGCTGGGCCGGATCGCGGTGCTGCTGGCGCCGCTCGCCATCGCGGTGGCGGCCACCCTCTTCCTGACCGCGATGCTCGACCCGGTGCAACGGCTGCTGCGCCGGCTGCGACTGCCGGGATCCCTCGCCGCGCTGCTGACGGTGGTGCTGCTGCTCGGTGCCCTCGTCGGTGTCGGGGCTCTGGTGTGGAACCTGACGGCGGAGCAGTTCGACAAGCTGAGCGGCGAGCTGATCCGGGGCGTGCAGGAGACGCGGAACTTCGTGACCCGCACCCTGCCGGTCACCGACCAGCAGCTCGACCGGCTGATCGACCAGGCCCGGCGGGCCCTCGGCGGAGGGGGCGGCCTCGACCCGGTGTCCGGCGCGCGCACCGCCGCCGAGGTGCTCGGATCCGCCCTGCTCGCGCTGGTGCTGCTCTTCTTCCTGCTCAAGGACGGCCGCTCGATGTGGCGGTGGGTGCTCGACCGGATGACCGGGCCGAACCGGACGGTCACCGCCGAGGCCGGCCGGAACGGCTGGCACACGCTCGGCGCGTACAGCCGGGGCACGCTGATGATCGCGGCGATCGACGCCATCGGCATCGGGCTCGCCCTGGTGCTGCTCGGGGTGCCGCTGGCGTTCCCGCTCGCGCTGATCGTCTTCTTCGGCGCGTTCATCCCGATCATCGGCGCGACGGTGACCGGCGCGATGGCGGTACTGGTGGCGCTCGCGGCCAATGGCCCGGTCACCGCCCTGCTGGTGCTGGCCGCCGTGATCGCGGTGCAGCAGATCGAGGGCAACCTGCTGGAACCGCTGATCATGAAGCGACAGGTGAACCTGCACCCGGTCGTCATCCTGGTCGCGGTCACCGCCGGCACCCTGATCGCCGGCATCGCCGGCGCCTTCGTGGCCGTCCCGATCACGGCGGTGCTCTGGCGGGTGATCGACACCGTCCAACAGCACCGCGCCGCCCCCTCGTCCGGGGCGTCAGCGTAGGTGGGTGGTGAACCAGGTCGCCGCCTCGTGGGCGACCTGTTCCAGGGCACCGGGCTCCTCGAAGAGGTGGGTGGCGCCGGGGACGATCGTCAGCTCGGCCGTCTCCGGGAGCGCGTCCTGGGCCTGCTCGTTCAGGGCGATCACCTGCTCGTCGAGGCCACCCACCAGCAGCAGGGTCGGGGCGCGGACCGTCCCGAGCGCCGGGCCCGCGAGGTCCGGCCGGCCGCCCCGGGACACCACGGCCCCGACCAGGTCGGGGCGCTCGGCGGCGGCCACGAGCGCCGCGGCCGCACCCGTACTGGCGCCGAACAGCCCGATCGGCACCGCACCGAACGGCCGCTCGGCGGCGAGCCAGTCGACGATCGCCGCCAGCCGGCGGGCGAGCAGGCCGATGTCGAAGCGCAGCTCGGCGGTACGGGCGTCGACCGCGTCCTCGGCGGGGGTCAGCAGGTCCACCAGGACGGTGCCGAGGGCGCTCCGGTTGAGCACGTGAGCCACCGCCACGTTGCGCGGACTGTGCCGGGAGCTTCCGCTGCCGTGCGCGAAGGCCACCACTCCCACCGGTTCCGCCGGCACCAGCAGGTCCGCCGTGAGGCGGGCCTCCCCCGCCGGGATCGTCACCTCGCTGCTCCCCACATCCATACCCCCACATTCCCACCCACCCCACCGCCATGCGTGCAAGGAAGGGCCCCTTGTTAACGCCTCCGGTAGAGGAAGGGCCCCTTGTTAACACCCGCCCGCCGGGAGCCGCCTGCGCGTTTGCCCGTCGGCGCGCCGGGAAGGCGGTGGGCGACCGCAGACCGTACCGGCGCGCACCGCGCCCCCGACGGATCGCGAGGATCGCCATGGCGCAGCAGCAGCGAGGGTCCCGGCAGCAGCCGGCCGAGCGGGACCGACGGGAACAGGACGCCGAGCGCAACCGGGACTGGGCGGACGAGGCGGCGCAGGCGCGTACCGCTGACGATCCGCGGGCGATGGCGCCCCGCGACGCGGCGGGTCGCCCGTCGCAGGGCAGAGCGCTCTGACCCGGCACGTGTGTTAAGAAGGGGCCCTTCCTCTACCGGAGGCGTTAACAGGGGCCCCTTCCTTGCATCCCGCTAGGGCGCGCGTTCGGGCAGGCGCAGCAGGGGGCCGCGGCCGGGCGGCTGCTCCGGGGTGGGGCCGGACACCTCGGGCGGGGGGATCGGCACGGTCACCGGCTCGGCGCAGGTGACCTGGATCCGCCGCCCGTGGTGCCGCAGCTCCATCGTCTCGCCGGAGTCGCCGTTACGCAGGGCGTACGTGGTCCGGTGCGGTCGCACGTCGACCCGCAGCCGCATCCCCCGCCACTGAAGTGAGAACTCCAGGCGGCTCAGCCGGCTGGAGAGCCGGGGCGCGAACGAGAGCAGGCCGTCGTGGTCGCGCAGCCCGCCGAACCCGGCGACCAGGGCGATCCACGCGCCCGCCAGGGACGCCATGTGCACGCCGTCCCGGGTGTTCTCGTTCAGGTCGTGCAGGTCCATCAGCGCGGCCTCGCGCAGGTACAGGTGCGCCAGTTCGGGGTGGCCGACCTCGGCCGCGAGCACCGCCTGCGTGCAGGCCGACAGCGACGAGTCCCGGACCGTACGGCGCTCGTAGTACAGGAAGTTGCGCAGCTTCTGGTCCGGCGTGAACGCGTCCCCCCGCCAGTGCATCGCGAGCACCAGGTCGGACTGTTTGACCACCTGCTTCCGGTACAGGTCGAAGTACGGGTAGTGCAGCAGCAGCGGGTACTTCTCCTGCGGTGTGTGGGCGAAGTCCCACTCCTGGAGCCGGGTGAAGCCCTCCACCTGTTCGTGGACGTCGATCTCCTCGTCGTACGGGATGTGCATCGACGCCGCCGCGTCCCGCCACGCGGCCGCCTCCTCGTCGGTGACGCCGAGGTGGAACGCCTCGTCCCGGTACCGCATCACCGCGTCCGCCGCGCTGATCAGGTTCCGCTGGGCCATCAGGTTCGTGTAGATGTTGTCGTTCTTGACGGCCGTGTACTCGTCCGGGCCGGTCACCCCGTCGATGTGGAACTGCCCGTGCCGGTCGTGGTGGCCCAGCGACCGCCACAGCCGCGCGGTCTCCACCAGCAACTCCAGGCCGATCTCCCGCTCCAGGTCGGTGTCGCAGGTGGCCAGCACGTACCGGCGTACCGCGTCGGCGACGGCGGCGGCGATGTGGAACGCGGCGGTGCCGGCCGGCCAGTACCCGGACGACTCCATCCCCTCGATGGTCCGCCACGGGAAGGCCGCGCCCTCCAGGTTGAGCGTACGAGCCCGCTCCTGCGCGGTCGGCAGGGTGCGGTGCCGCCAGTAGAGGGCGTCGTGCACGGCGGGCGGATGGGTGTACGTGAGCACCGGCAGCACGAACATCTCGGTGTCCCAGAACGCGTGCCCGTCGTACCCCGGTCCGGTCAGGCCCTTGGCGGCGATCGACCGGCGTTCCGCCCGCGCGCCGGCCTGGAGCACGTGGAAGAGCCCGAAGCGGACCGCCTGCTGCACCTCCGGGTCGCCCTCCACCAGCACGTCGGCGGAGTTCCAGAAGTCGTCGAGGTACTCACGCTGCTCCCGCAGCAGCCCTTCCCAGCCGTCCAGGCGGGCGGCGGCGAGCGCCGCCCCCACCTGGTCGCGCAGCGCCGGCAGCGAGCGGCGGCTCGACCACCCGTACACCAGGTACTTGACGACCCGCAGCGTCTGGCCGGGCTTGAGGACGCAGGCGATCGTGGTACGCACCCAGTCCTGGTACCCCTCGGACTCGACGCTGGTCCGCGCCTCGGTCTGCACCTCGTGCTCCATCGCGGCGGCGACCCGCAGCCCGGAGACCTTGGTGCGGTGGATGAGCAGGCCGCCGTCGTCCGTGGTCAACTCCTCCTCGGCGAGCAGCGGCGACTCCAGCACCGCCGCGACCCGCGGGTCCTTGCTCTGCGGCGGCAGCGTCTCGTTGGCCACCAACTCCGACTGGATGATCAGGCGCAGCGGCTTGTCGTCGGCGACCTCCACCTCGTAGTTGATGGCGGCGGCCGCCCGCTGCCGGAACGACACCAGCCGGGTGCTGCGGACCCGCACCTCCCGGCCGGCTGGCGAGCGCCAGTGCACGGACCGGTGCAGGGTGCCCTCCCGCAGGTCGAGCACCCGCTCGTGGGAGAGGAGTTCGCCGTAGCGCACGTCGAGCGGCTCGTCGTCGACGAGCAGCCGGATGAGCTTGCCGTTGGTGACGTTGACGATCGTCTGGCCGGACTCGGGGAACCCAAAACCGGCTTCCGCGTACGGCAGCGGGCGCAGTTCGTAGAACGAGTTCAGGTACGTGCCGGGCAGGCCGTGCGGCTCCCCCTCGTCCAGGTTGCCGCGCAGCCCGACGTGCCCGTTGGACAGGGCGAAGACCGATTCGGACTGGGCCAGCACGTCCATGTCGAGGCGGGTCTCCCGCACGTGCCACGGCTCGACGGGGTACGCCCGTTCGCGGATCATGCGCCGGGCTCCCGGTCCCGCACGACGGGCCCGCGGTCGAGCCGGCTCGACTCCCGCGGGGCCGCCACCCGGCCCGGACCGGCCGGATCCGGGTCGAGCAGGTCGGCGAGATCGTCGACGACCACGTCGGCGCCGTTCGCCAGCAGTTCCTCGGCCTGGCCGACCCGGTCGACACCCACCACGTACCCGAACCCGCCGGCCCGTCCGGCGGCGACCCCGGCGAGCGCGTCCTCGAAGACCGCGGCGTTGGCCGGCTCCACGCCGAGCAGCCGCGCGCCGGCGAGGAAGGTGTCCGGCTCCGGCTTGCCGCGCAGCCCCTCGGCGCGGGCGACGAGGCCGTCGACCCGCACCTCGAGCAGCGGTTCCAGGCCGGCCGCCGCGACCACCTCGCGGCCGTTGGCGCTCGCCGTGACGACCGCGCGGCGCAACCCGGCGAGGGCCGTCGCCTTCAGGTACGCCACCGAGCCGGGATAGACGTCCACCCCGGAGGTACGCAGCGTCTCGAGCAGCAGCACGTTCTTGCGGTTGCCGACGCCGTGCACCGTGTCGACTCCCGGGGGGTCGCCCGACTCTCCCTCGGGCAGCACGATGCCGCGCGAGGCGAGGAACGTGCGCACCCCGTCGTAGCGGGGCCGGCCGTCGACGTACCGGTTGTAGTCGTCGCCCGGGTCGAACGGCCGGAACGGCTCACCGGTGGCCGCCGCGCGACGGCGCAGGAACTCGTCGAACGTGGCGGTCCAGGCGGCGTTGTGGACGCGGGCGGTCTGCGTGAGCACACCGTCCAGATCGAAGAGACAGGCGGTCACGTGAGCAGGTAGGCCCAGCACGGTACGAATCTATCCAGACCGCCGGCCGGGGAAACCCGGTTCGGCCGAAGCCGTCGCGGCACCTGCCCCGGTTCCGCGTTTGGCTCCCGGGCCGGTCAGGGAAAGACCATCGCATGGCGAAGGACGACTACTGGCCGGTGTGGTACCGGATCTCCCTGTCGGTGGTATGCCTCCTCGGCGCGGTGTACGCGATCGCCGTCGACCGGCCGTACCTGGCGGGCTTCGCCTTCCTGGCCGGGATCATGGGGCTGGTGGTCGCCCGTCGACGGCCCGCCGGGGCCGGCCAGCCGGCGGGGTCGAGCAGGGTGGCGGGGGCGGTCGCCGCCGTCGGGTTCGCCGCGCTGGCGGTAGGGGCGGTCGTCTTCCTGCTCGACGCCGACGGGAACGTCACCGCGTACGTGGTGGGTGGCGTCGTGCTGGCCATCGCCCTCTACGCCGTGGTCGCCGTGGCCGTCCGGATGCGGCAGTTGGGCCGCCGCGGCCCGGTGTCCGGGTCCACCCAGGGCGGGACGGTCGAGGGCTGAGCCGCGCGGACGTCCTGTGGTCGGGGCGCTGGTGTACCTCCTGCGTCGGCGCTGACGGCAGGCTCTGCCGCCGCCGATCGGCGGTGCCGCCGGGTGGCTGCACCGCCGAGGTCCGTTGTCAGTGCGGGCGCAGCGTCCAGATCACGGTCATCTCGCCGGTCACCTTGCCCTCTTCGGTGGCGATCTCGACGGGCACCGGGAACTCCGGCCGCTGGCCGGCCTCCAGTTCCGCGATCACTTCGGCGGCCGGGCGGCCGAGCCGCGCGGTCGCGCGCACCGGGCCCATGGCGAGCTTCCGGTACGCGATGTCCGCCCGCACGGCGAGCGGCGTGGCCCGGTCGAGCAGGTGCCCGAACGCGGCCATGACGACCGCGCCGGAGGCGGTCTCGCCGAGGGTGAACATGGCGCCGGCGTGCGGCCCGCCGACGTGGTTGTGGGTGGCCGGCGAGTCGGGCAGCCGGACGACCGCGCGGACCCCACCGTCGGCCTCCGGGGCCACCTCGACGAATTCGATGTCGAGCGTGCGGGCGAACGGGACGGCCTCGAGCATGGCGGTCGCCACCAGGCGAGAGTCGATCGTCATGCCCGTACGTTACCCGTGGGTAACTTTTGGGGCAAGGCCCGATTGCTGGGCTCGGGCTGCGGCATCCGGGGCCGCTGCCGCCGTCCGGCACCGCCGGAGCGTTAACAAGGGTCCCTTCCTCTACCGGAGGCGTTAACAGGGGCCCTTCCTTGCACCTCAGCGCCAGCCGACGTCGATGCGGTCGCCGCGCTCGTCGAAGAAGTGCAGGGCGTCCATGCGGACCGACACGGCGAGCGGGTGACCCGGGGACACCGCCGGGTACGGCGCCAGCCGGACCGCCAGCTCGGCCGGGCGGCGGTGGTGCCGGCCCGGGTCGGGGAGGACGCTGGTGCGGGTGCCGGCCGTCGGCGTCACCTCCTCGTCCAACGCAGGCTCCCCCGCGCGGCCGGTGATGCGCTGCACGACCTGGTTGAACCGGCGCAGGCCGCGCTCGCCGGGGGCGGGCCGGTCGACCGGGGCGCCCATCTCGTCCACCACCACGGCGGTGGCGCCGATGTCGAGGAAGGCGAGCGACTCGTGGCCGTGGTGCTCCAGGTAGCGGATCCGGCCGTACAGCACGTCGCCCTGGGTGTCCGGGGTGACCGGCGTCAGCGCCTCGGCCCGCATGCCGACCACGATCCGCTCGCCGTGGTAGTGGGCGACGGCGCGGGTACGGATGTCGTCCCACGGCAGGTAGAGCGCCTGCTCCCCGAGGGTGAGCGTCACGTACCGGTCGAGGTGCACGTAGACGGAGGCCTCCAGCAGGTTCATCCGGGGGCTGCCGAGGAAGGCGGCGACGTACAGGGTGGCCGGGCGGCCGTACACCTGGGTGGGCGTGCCGACGTCCTGGAGGACGCCCTTGCGCATGATGGCGACCCGGTCGGCCATGGTCAGCGCCTCGGCCTGGTCGTGGGTGACGTAGATCGTGGTGACGCCCAGTTCGCGGGTCAGGCCGGAGATCTCCGCGCGCAGTTCGGCGCGCAGGCCGCTGTCGAGGTTGGACAACGGCTCGTCCATGAGGAACAGGCCGGGCCGGCGCACTATCGCACGGCCCATGGCCACCCGCTGCCGCTGGCCGCCGGAGAGCTGGCCGGGCCGGCGGGCGAGGACGTCGCCGATGCCGAGCGCGCCGGCCACGTCGGCGACCCGCTCACCCCGCCGGTCCGGTTCGAGGCCGGCCAGCCGGAGCGGGAAGGCGATGTTGTCGCCGACCGTCATGTGCGGGTAGAGGGCGAAGTCCTGGAAGACCATCGCCACCCCGCGCTCCCGGGGCGGCAGGTCGTTGGCCAGTTCCCCGCCGAGCAGCACCGCGCCGGAGGTCGGGTCCTCCAGGCCGGCGACCATCCGCAGGACGGTCGACTTGCCGCAGCCGGACGGACCCAGCAGCACCATGAACTCGCCGTCGTTGACGTCCAGGTTCACGCTGTCGACGGCGAGCGTGCCGTCCTTGAAGACCTTGGTCACATCCTTGAGCGCGACGGTGGTCACCGTCTCCTCCCCCAGCTCGGTCGGCCGAACCCCGAATGACTGTGACGAGGAGCACCCCGACCGCACATCGGGTGAACGTGCCATGTTTTACCCGTGACAGTCCTATTACGCGCCATCGAGCCAAGACAATGCGGCAATCCGGACACCCGGCACGTCAGCGGGGTGCGCGAGGGTCCGCCCCGCGTTGCGGGGCGGACCTCCATCAGCCCGGTGAGCCACCTCCGGCGCTGACGGGACCGGCCGCCGCCCGCGCGGCGCGGGCGGGCAGAACCACCCAGGCGAGGGCGACGCTCACCACGAAAACCACGAGAAGGTACGTTCCGAGTGTAATCAGTCCGATCTCGGCAATTCCGACGATCGCCGCCAGGGTCAGGACCGCGGAGCGCCCCTCCCAGCCCAGCGTGGCGTCGTGCAGCGGCGGGGCCGACTTCCGCTTCTCCAGGCGGGCGGTCAGGTCGTAGTGGTGCAGGGTCAGCACGAAGACGTACCCGAAGATCACCCAGGCCGGAACGCCACCGACCACGCCGACCGCGATGGCGAACAGGTACTCCGCCGCCCGCAGCGCCGCCGGCACCAGCCAGTCCAGCGCGCCGCCGTGCCGTGCCCGCGCGCCCTGTGCGGCCAGCAGCAGGCCGAGCAGGGCGAGCACCAGTGTCGACGACGGCACGTCGTCGAGGATCGCCGCCCCGAGCATCAGCGTCGCCACCAGCGCGGCGAGCACCGCCAGGACCAGCGGCCCCGGCCGCCGCGTCGCCGGCGAGCGGCGGGCCAACCGGCCGTCGTCGCGGTGCAGGGTGGCGTCGACCGTGTCGAGCACACCCACCCGCATCGAGCGGGCGCGCAGCGTCCGCAGCGCACCGGTGTACGCGAACGCCAGCACCCCCCACGTCAGCACCGCGACCAGCGCGGCCCGCTGGTCGAACAGCGCCACGACGAGCGCGACGAGCGCCCACCGCTCCCCGATCGGGAAGACCACCGTCCGCTTCAGCCAGTACGTGACCGAGCCGGTGTCCGCCTGCACCCGGTTCGAGGCGGCGCTGAGCCGGTCGCCGATCCCGCCACCACCACCGGCGGCCTTCGGGCGGCGCGCCGCCTCGTCGTGCAGGGCGCCGTACCAGGTGTCGGTCATGTGCCGCACGGTCTGCAGGGTCATCGCGGCGATGGCGAGAGCCCAGCCGTACCGGAAGCCGGCCTGGGTCGCCCCGTAGCCGAGGCCGGCGTAGACCACGTACTCCTTGGCCCGGTCGGCCATGGTGTCGAGCCAGCCACCCCAGGCGCTGAACGTGCGGGTGTAGCGGGCGAGCTGGCCGTCCACACAGTCCAGCACGAAGCCCAGGTAGAGCAGCACCGCCCCGGTGACCAGCGCCGGCCGGCCACCCGCGCCGAAGAGCAGCGCGGCGGCCACCGCGAACGCCACCGAGATCATCGTGACGGAGGTGGGGGTCAGGCGCAGTCGCGCGGCGGCCTTCGTCACGTACGGGGACCAGGTGCTGACGAAGAACGTGGTGAAGAAGTCGTCCCGCTCCTTCACGGACAGCCGGAGCTCCGCCCGGTCCTCGTCCACCGCGGCGACCGCCGCCTCGGCGGCGGCCAGTTCGGCGGCGTCGCCGACGCGGTGCGCGACGAGCAGGCGTACCCGGTGGACGAAGGTCAGCGCGCCCCGGGCCGCGAGGTCGGCGAAGAGCCGGTCCACCGCGGGCCCCTCGACCACGGTGCCGAAGGCCGGCGCGGGACCGACCGGCACCACCCCGGCCGCGACGGACCGCGCGGCGGCGGCGAGGGCCGGCAGGTCGGCGGTGCCGACCCGCAGTGCCCCGCCGAACGTCCCGGTGGCGCCCTGCACCTCGTCGGGCGACCCGGCGGCGACGACCTGGCCGCGGTCCTCCCGGACGGCGGTGCGGCCCGGCGCGGGCGGGTCGGTGAGCACCAGCGCGACGGTCGGCCCGACCGGGCTGGTGGCGAGGTGCCGGAGGACGGCGGTGTGCGCGACCAGGTCGGCCCCGGTGAGGAGCACCGGTTCGGCGGTCGCCTCGACCAGGTCGGCCAACTCACGCAGGTCACCGACGACGTGGACCTCGTCGGCTCCGGCGCGGCGGCACTGCGTGGCCAGCCGCTCCGCGAGAACCCCGCCGGCGGGCGCGTCGGCGGTCAGCACGATCGCGAGCGTCACCGCGGCACCGCCCGGCGGTACGCGGCCAGCGCCTCGTCGATCGTCCCGTCGACGGTCATCCGGCCCGCGTCCAGGTAGAAACCGCGACGGCAGAACCGGGTCAGATCCTGTTCGTTGTGTGACACCAGCACCAGAGTGCGCCCCTCCCCGAGCAGACGTTCGATCGTCGCATAGCACTTTCGGCGGAACTCCGCGTCCCCGACCGCGGTCACCTCGTCCATGAGCAGGATCGGGTGCGGCAGGTGGGAGATGATGGCGAACCCTAGCCGGACCTTCATGCCGGACGAATAGTGCCGCACCGACGTGTCGATGGCCTTCTCCACCTGCTCGCCCGCGAACGTCACGATGTCGTCGAAGTGGCGGCGCAGGTAGCGGGCCGACAGGCCGTGCAGGCCGCCGACCAGGTACAGGTTCTCCCGGCCGGTCAGCTCGTTCGAGAAGCCGGCGGACAGCTCCAGCAGCGGCGCCACGTCACCTCGGACGCTGATCCGCCCCTCGTCGGGGATGAGCACGCCCGCGATCAGCCGCAGCAGGGTGCTCTTGCCGGTGCCGTTGCGGCCGATCACGCCGACCGTGTCCCCGGCCGCGATCGAGAACGACAGGTCACGCAGCGGCCAGAACCGGCCGTCGGAGATACCGCCGCGCCGGCCCCGGTGGATGACGAGGTCCCGGAGGCGCAGTTGCCGGCGGCGGTTGCGGACGAACTGGATGCCCAGCCCGTCCGCCTCGATGAGCGGGTCGGCCATTCACAGTTCCTTCAGCACGGCCGGTTCGAGGCGGCGGAACGTCCACCACCCGGCGGCGAGCACGAGCAGGCTGCCGGCGACGGTGGTGGCGAGCAGCCGGGTGCCGGGGAACTCGTCCGGGTACCACACCGCGTGGTGCAGCTGGAAGATGCCGACCAGCGGGTTCAGCTCGTACGCGACCTTCACCCAGTCGGGCAGGCCGGAGTCCCGGACGAGGCTGAGCGGGTAGATGATCGGCGTGGCGTAGAAGAGCACCCGTACGGCCAGCCGCATGAACCGCTCGACGTCGCGCATCAGCACGTTGGCCGCGGAGAGCAGCAGCGCCAACCCGACGAGCAGCACGCCCTGGACGGTCACGGCCAGCGGCAGGGCGAGCACCGACCAGCCGAGGTCGATCCGGTCCGCCACCACGTACGCCACCGCCACGCCGACCAGGATGGGCAGGCCCGCCGCGTACTCGGCGACCCGGCCGACGACCCGGCCGATCGGGAAGACCTGGCGGGGGATGTTCATCGTGGTGATCAGCCGGGACTGGCCGGTCAGCGCGTTGGCCGCCTCGCTGATGGCCGAGCTGGTCCAGCTCCAGGCGAACACGCCGGTGATCAGGAACAGCGGGTACGAGCCGGCCGCCTCGCCCAGGTGACGGGTGGTGTCCCGGGCGTACAGCACACCGAACACGAACCAGTAGATCGCGCCGGTGCCGAGCGGCTCGATCAGCGACCAGAGGTACCCGAGCACGGACTGTTGGTACTTCACCGCCAGGTCGCGGCGGACGAGGATGCGCAGCGCGTCGCGGTGCGACCAGAGCGCGCCCACGCCAGAGGTCACCGCCGCCTCCCGCCCGCGAGACGGACGAAGCTCAGCACTCGATCACGTTGACGGCCAGGCCGCCCCGTGCCGTCTCCTTGTACTTGACCTTCATGTCGGCCCCGGTCTCGCGCATCGTCTTGATGACCTTGTCGAGCGAGACGTGGTGCACCCCGTCGCCCCGCAGCGCGAGCCGGGCGGCGGTGATCGCCTTGATGCTAGCCACCGCGTTCCGCTCGATGCAGGGGATCTGCACCAGGCCGCCGACCGGGTCGCAGGTCAGGCCGAGGTTGTGCTCCATACCGATCTCGGCCGCGTTCTCCACCTGTTCCGGGGTGCCGCCCAGGGCCTCCGCGAGCCCGGCCGCCGCCATTGAGCAGGCCGACCCCACCTCGCCCTGGCAGCCGACCTCGGCACCGGAGATCGAGGCGTTCTCCTTGAACAGCACGCCGATCGCGCCCGCCGCCAGCAGGAACCGCACCACGCCGTCCGCCGAGGCGCCCGCCACGAACCGGTCGTAGTAGTGCAGCACCGCCGGGATGATGCCGGCCGCGCCGTTGGTGGGCGCGGTGACGACGCGACCGCCGGCCGCGTTCTCCTCGTTGACGGCGAGGGCGAACAGGGTGACCCAGTCCATCGCCCGCAGCGGGTCCGCCGCCCCCCGGCCCGCCGCGCCCGCCGCCGACCGCACCGGGTCCGCGTCCGCCATGAGACCGCGGTACAGCTCGGCCGCGCGCCGCCGGACCTTCAACCCACCCGGGAGTACGCCGTCCCGCTCGCAGCCGCTCGCCACGCACTCGCGCATCACCCGCCAGATCTCCAGCAGGCCGGCGCGCACCTCCCGCTCGCTGCGCCAGGACAGCTCGTTGGCGAGCATCACCTCGCTGATCGACAGCCCGGTCTCGCGGGTCACCGCGAGCAGTTCCGCACCGGTCGAGAAGGGGTAGCGTACGGCGGTGGTGTCCGGCTTGATCCGGTCCGCCCCGGCGGCCGCCTCGTCGACGACGAACCCGCCGCCGACCGAGTAGTACGTCCGGGCCCGCAGTTCCGCGCCGTCGCCGTCGTAGGCGGCGAACGTCATCCCGTTCGGGTGGTACGGCAGCGACCGGCGGCGGTGCAGCACCAGGTCCCGGTCCGGGTCGAAGTCGATCTCGTGGGCGTCGAGCAGCGCGATCCGCCGGTCGGCGCGGATCGCGGTGACCCGCGGCTCCACGCTGTCGGTGTCCACCGTCTCGGGCGCCTCGCCGGCCAGCCCGAGCAGGACCGCCCGGTCGCTGCCGTGGCCGTGCCCGGTGGCGCCCAGCGAGCCGAACAGCTCGGCGCGGATCCGTACGGTGTCGGCGAGCAGCCCGTCCGCCTTCAGCCCGGTGACGAAGGTCCGGGCGGCGCGCATCGGCCCGACCGTGTGCGAGCTGGACGGCCCGATGCCGACGCTGAAGAGGTCGAAGACGCTGATCATGGCTGCACTTCCTCGCCGCCGCGCCCGTCGTGCGGGCTCCGGTCCGCTGGTGGCCGCCCGGTCCGGGGGCCGTCGGCGGGCACCCGGAGGTGTGGGCGCCCGACCGGCCAGCCTACCCGCCCAGGTCACGCGCCACCCGGCGACGCCCGCCCCCGCGCATGATCACGCTCGATCCGTGAAGTAGTGGTGTCGCAGCCCTCGGAGGGGGAGTACTTCCAGGATCGAGCGCGATCTTGACCGGCGGGGCGGCGTCTCGGGTCGGGGGCGTCGGACCACGGGCGGGCGGGTAAGCACTTACGGGTCAGCGGGCCGCCGATCCTCCTCGGGACCGAGGGCGCGGTGGTGCCCCCTTTCTACCGTTGACTCAGAGGCGGCGGAACGCCGCAGAGTGGGAGTACGACGATGAGTCGCAGACTGGTCCGGCCCCGTCAGGGGCGCATGATCGCCGGCGTGTGCGCCGGCCTGGCGCAGCGGTTCGGTTGGTCGGCCGGGTTCGTCCGGCTGCTGTTCCTGCTGTCGCTGCTGCTGCCCGGCACCCAGGTGATCGTCTACGCGATCCTGTGGATCCTGATGCCGAACGAGGACCGCTACGTCACCACCTACTGATCCACCGGGGTGGGCCGCGCGAGGAGGCGGCACCTTCGGGGAAGGTGCTGCCTCCCCCGGGACGTGAGGCCGCGACTTCGGGGAAAGTGCTGCCTCGCAGCGGCCAGGGACGCGTGACGGCGCCCGCCCGGATGCGCGACGGCGCCCGCCCGGGTGGGCGGGCGCCGTCGGCGTCGCCGGGGCCGCGGCTCGGTCAGGGAGCCGTGTACGTCACGGTGACCCGCTCGTAGCCGAGGGAGCGGAGCAGGCCCTCCAGCATCTTGCGGGTGTTCTCCTCGGCGCGCTGGGTCAGGCCGCTGTCCCGGGCGGCGGCGGTGATCCGTTCCTCGGCGAGCTGGTAGACCTGCTGCTGCCGGTTGGGATCGCCCTCGACCAGGTCGCCGATCCGGTTGAGCAGCCCGCGCTCCTCGGCGAAGACGTAGCTCTTCTCCAGGTCGAGGTTGGTCTTCGCGAGCTGCGGCGCGGGCAGCTTGATCTCGACGGACTTCCCGTCGGCGGACTCGACGATCGCGCCCTCGGAGATCTTCGCGAAGTCGACGTAGGCCTCGACGCTGCCCGCACCCACGAAGAGCGTGCGCTGGTTGAGCAGCCAGTCCGGGACGTTGCGCCGGTCGGTCTGGAGGTCGACCACGACCTGGAAGTTGCCCTCGGCGGCGACGTAGCGGCTCAGATCCTGGATCGACTTGAGCAGCGCGGGCTGGCTGCGGTCGGTCTGTTCCTTGGCGAACGGGTTGCGAAACTCGGGCAGGATGCCGGTGGCTTGCACGCCGAGCAGCACCACCACCGCCAGCGCCGCCGCGCCGAGCACCAGCAGCAGGCGGTGGACCGGCCCGCCGCCCGGGGTCGGCGCGGGCGGCTCCGGTGCGTCGTCGGACCGGGCCTTCAGCGTGTCGGTGGTCGGGTAGCCCGGGAACTCCCGGGTGGGCTGGTTGATGTCACCGTCGCGGGCCATCGCCGTCACCGTCCTCGTCAGACGCGTCGTCTGAGGAAAACGTTACGGCCCTCGTACGACACCCGCGCGGCGAGCGACCCGATCGGGTGACGGCCCCGGCCAGGGGAAGGCGGCGACGCCGGTCAGGCGAAGGCGGAGACGCCGGTCAGCTTCTGCCCGACGACCAGCTGGTGGATCTCCGACGTGCCCTCGTAGGTCAGCACGCTCTCCAGGTTGTTGGCGTGCCGCATCACCGGGTACTCGCCGGACACGCCGTTCGCGCCGAGGATCGTGCGGCACTGCCGGGCGATCGCGAGCGCCTCCCGGACGTTGTTCAGCTTGCCGACGCTCACCTGTTCGGGGCGGAGCTTCCCGGCGTCGGCGAGCCGGCCCAGGTGCAGGGCCAGCAGGTACCCCTTGTTCCACTCGACGGCCATGTCGGCGAGCTTGGCCTGGGTGAGCTGGAACGCGGCGAGCGGCTTGCCGAACTGCGTGCGGGTGGTCGCGTACCCCAGGGCCGTCTCCAGGCACTCGCGGGCCGCGCCCAGCGCGCCCCAGACGATGCCGTGCCGGGCCTCGGTGAGGCAGCTCAGCGGGGCCTTCAACCCGGTCGCCCCGGGCAGTTGCGCGTCCGCCGGGAGCCGCACGTCGTCGAGGGACACCTCGCCGGTCACCGACGCGCGCAGTGACATCTTGCGCCGGATCTCCCGCGCCGTCACCCCGGGCGTGTCCATGGGTACGGCGAAGCCGCGTACCCCCTCGTCGGTGCGCGCCCAGATCACCGCGACGTCCGCGACGGGCGCGTTGGTGATCCACATCTTGGTGCCGTGCAGCACCCAGTCGTCGCCGTCCCGGCGGGCCCGGGTGGACATCGACGCCGGGTCGGAGCCGTGATCCGGCTCGGTCAGCCCGAAGCAGCCGATCGCCTCGCCGGTGGCCATCGCCGGCAGCCAGCGCTGCTTCTGTTCCTCGCTGCCGTAGCGCCAGATGGCGTACATGGCGAGCGATCCCTGCACCGACACCAGGGACCGGACGCCGGAGTCGCCGGCCTCCAGCTCCAGGCAGGCCAGCCCGTACGCGACGGCCGAGGACCCGGCGCAGCCGTACCCGGTCAGGTGCATGCCGAGCAGGCCCAGCTTGCCGAACTCGCGGGCCAGCTCGCGGGCGGGCACCTGACCCTCCTCGTACCAGCCGGCGACGTGCGGGCGGACCCGGTCGTCGACGAGCTGGCGCACGACGGCGCGGATCTGCCGCTCCTCATCGCTGAGCGACGAGTCGATGTCCAGCAGGTCGAGAGGCGTCATGGGGGCCACCTTAACGAAGGCTCACTCCACCGCCTCGGAGAGCACGAGCACCCGGGCGTGGATCTGGTTGCGCTGCTGCAACGCGGCCCGCAGCGCGCGGTGCAGGCCGTCTTCCAGGTAGAGCCCGCCGTTCCACTGCACCACGTGCGGGAAGAGGTCGCCGTAGAAGGTCGAATCCTCGGCGAGCAGCTTGTCGAGGGCCAGCTCGCGCTTGGTGGTGATCAACTGGTCCAGGCGCAGCGGGCGCGGTGGAATCTCGGCCCACTGCTTGAGCGTCAGGTTGTGCTCGGGGTAGGGACGCCCGTCCCGGACCGCTCTGAAGATCACGACGGCACGCTCCCCTCCCCGCACCGGGCCGACCCGCGACACCGGGCCGGGTCGCGGCGCGGCACCGCGACCAGCGGCACCGATGACCGTGCCAGCCTAGCCCGCCACGTCACGTCGCGTTCTGCTCCCTGATGTCAGTTTCGCTACCGCGCCGTCCGGTTCTCAACCGGACAGATCCGGCGAGTCGGACGACCCCCACCGGCCACGGTGGACCACTTCCTCGACCGGACGGCGTCCGCGACGCAGGGATGGTGACCGATGGTCGGGAGCACGGTAACCGATGGTGATCGCGCCGACCGGGTCGTACTCCGCCGGCACCCCGAACGCGGACCGGAAGTCGTCGAGGCGGTGCGGTGGAATGCCGAAGAAACACGCACCCAGACCCTCGTCGACGGCGGTCAACAGCATCAGCAGCGCGGCGAAGCCGGTGTCGATGTACCAGTACGGCACCGGCCAGCGCTCGGTCGAGCGGTCCGCCCAGCCCTTGTCCGGCTCCGCGTACCGGTCCAGGTACGCCGACCGGTTCGCGTGCGGGACGATGATCAGCGGCGCCCGCCGCATACCGCTCAGCCAGCGGTCCCGGCCGCCGCCGCCCGGGGTGGCCGCCGTCCAGAACCGCTCCCGGTCCTCGGCGCTGTCCAGCACCAGGAAGCCCCAACCCTGGGAGAACCCGGCCGAGGGCGCCCGGATCGCGTGGTCGAGCAGGCGCTCCACCACGTCCGGCGGGACCGGCCGGTCCGGGTCGTAGTTGCGGACCATCCGGCGCCGCCGGACCACCTCGCCGAACTCCATGCCGCCTCGCCTCTCACGCCCCGGGCCGGATGCCCCAGACACCCCGCCAGGTGTCGCCGGGCTTCAGTGTGATCAGGTCCCGACCGGAGCGGAACGCGTCCGGCGGGCAGGTCATCGGCTCGACCGCCACCGACCGCCGGTGCCGCTCCCCGGTCAGCGAGTCGCCGGTGAAGACCTGCCACCAGCCGAACTGCCGGTCCGCCCAGATGCGTACGCCGGCCGAGCCGTCCGGAGCGGTCAGGTCGACGGCCGAGCCGCCGTCGTCGTCACGGATCACGTCACCGAACGTGTGGTCCAGCGTCGCCCGGCCGATGCGGCGCCCGCCGGTCCAGTCGCACTCGGTTCCGCTCACCGGCGTGACGGCGATCGGCAGCAGCCGCCGCGCGTCCACCTGGAGGCGGCTGCGGGCCGGCAGCCGCATCGTCAGGTCGTCGACCGCCACGCCGGGCAGTCGCAGGTACGGGTGGACCGCGAAGCCGAACGGCGCCGGCTCCGCCGCGGTGTTGGTGACCTCGTGCTCCGCGCGCAGCCCGTCGGGGCCCACGCTCCACCGGCTGTGCAGCCGCAGGGACCAGGGGTAGCCGGGGGTCGGCGGCAGGTCGTACCCGACGGTCACCGCGTCGGTCGACCGCTCCAGCAGCCGCCACGGGGCCCAGTTGACCAGCCCGTGGAGGGCCACGTCGCGCTCCGGCTCGCTGATCGACAGCTGCAGGTGCCGGTCGCCGAACGTGTACCGCCCGTCCCGGATCCGGTTCGGCCACGGCGCGAGCACCTGCCCGGCGCTGCCGGGGCAGAGCTCGTCGGCCGCGTACCCGTCGAGGAGGTCCACGCCGTCGTGCCGGTACGTCCGGACCCCGCCGCCCACCTCGACGATGACGGCCTCGTGGCCGGCGGCGGCGATGGTCCACTGCGCGCCGGAGGGGGGACGCTGCTCGGGGGTGTCCATGCGGGGGACCTTAACCGGTCAACTCCGCTCTCCGCTCGACCCGGCCGCCGCCCGGTAGCGGACCAGCGCGGGAAACGCCAGCGCCAGCCCGAGCGCGAGGACGGCGGAGAGCAGGCCGCCGCCGACCCAGGCCACCCCGGTGCCGAGGCCGGCCGCCGTCGCGCCCGCCCGCAGGTCGCCCAGGCGCGGGCCGCCCGCCACGACCACGGTGTTCACGCCCTGGAGCCGGCCCCGCATCCGGTCGGGCGCGTAGACCAGCAGCATCGACTGGCGCAGCACCGCGCTCACCAGGTCGGCCGCACCGGCCACCGCGAGCAGCAGGACCATCAGCCACAGCTGCCGGGCCAGCCCCGCCGCGGCGATGGCCAGCCCCCAGCCCACCACGGCGACCACCAGGCCGAGGCCCTGCCGGCGCATCCGGCCGATCCAGCCGGAGGTGAGCCCGCCCAGCATCGCGCCGATCGCGATGGCACTGAAGAGCCAGCCGACCGCCGCGCCGCCGCCGAACCGCTCCTGCGCCACCTCCGGGAACAGCGCCCGCGGCATGGCCAGGATCATCGCGATCAGGTCGATCGCGAAGGACAGCAGCAGCACCGGCGTGGTGGCGAGGTACCGGAAGCCGTCGACGATCCCGGCCAGCCCGCCCCGCCGGGCCTCGCCGTCGGCGGGCGGTTCGGGGGGCATCGCGGGAAGCCGGAGGGTGGCGACCACCAGGCCGGTGAAGAGAAGAGCGTCCACCGCGTACGCGACCGGCAGGCCACGTTCCGTGCCGAACACCGCGAGGATCAGGCCGGCGGCGAGCGGGCCGACCACCGAGGCCGCCGTGAAGGTGGTGTAGTTCAGCGTCGTGCCGGCCGGCACCAGCTCCGGCGGCAGCAGCCGGGGCAGGATCGCCGAACGCGCCGGCGAGCTGATCGCGAACGCGATCGAGTGGACCGTGACCAGCGCCAGCAGCAGCACCGGGCTGCCGACCCCGGACACGGCGTGCACCAGCAGGCCGAGCATCGACGCCCAGAGCAGCGCCGACCCGCCCAGCAGCACGCGCCGCCGGTCCCGGGCGTCGGCCACCGCGCCGCCCCAGAGCCCGAACACCAGCAGGGGTACGAAGCCCGCGACCCCGAGCAGGCCGACCCAGAACGAGTCCTCGGTCAGCGCGTACATCTCCACCGGGACGGCGACCGCCGTGACCTGGAATCCGAACATCGCCAGCGTGTTGCCGAGCCACATCCGGCGGAACGCCGGCACCCCCAGGGGACGCAGGTCGATCGCCCAGCGGCGCGCTCCACGCGGCCGGGCCTGCTGCACGCCGGTCACGGTGCCAGCCGCTCGACGACCCAGCCGGCGCCGGTACGCCGGAACCGCAGCCGGTCGTGCAGCCGGCTCGCCCGCCCCTGCCAGAACTCCACGCAGTCCGGGCGGATCCGCAGCCCGCCCCAGTGCGGCGGCGCGGGGATCGGGTCGACGTCGGCGAACCGCTCCGCCGCCGCCCGGTACGCGTCGTCCAGCGCCGCCCGGTCCGGCAGCACCCGCGACTGGTCGCTGGCCCACGCACCGAGCTGCGAGCCGCGCGGCCGGCTGGCGAAGTACGCCTCGGTCTCGGCCCGGTCCAGCCGCTCCGCCCGGCCCGTCACCACCACCTGGCGGTGCATGGGGAACCAGGGGAAGACGAGGCTGGCGTACGGGTTCGTGCCCAGTTCGGCGCCCTTGCGTGACCCGTAGTTGGTGAACAGGACGAAGCCGTCCGGGTCGTACCCCTTGAGCAGCACGGTCCGGCCGCTCGGCCGGCCGTCGGCGTCGGCCGTGCCCAGCACCATCGCGTTCGGCTCGGGCAGCCCCGCCGCGACCGCGTCGGCGAACCAGCGGTCGAACTGGGTGTGCCAGTCAGCCGCCAGGTCCGCCTCGATCAGGCCCAGGTCCGCCGCGTACTCGTTACGCATGTCCGCTGGCGGCACTGTGTCGCCCGTCACGTCGTCTCCCCTCCCCGTCCGGCCGATGGACGCCCTGCCGCGCAGGCCAGCCCCCATCGCACAGTCTCACCGACCCGGCCGGACCGCGCCTGGCCGGGGATGTCGCGTGTAGCACAGCGGTCGCGGGTCGCGCACTTCCGTAACCAGCAGGCAAGATGACACGAACACATCCCTGAGGGTCGCCTAAGGCGCTCGCCCGGCTGGGCCGGGGCCGGAGCCCCGGGCGGGCGCACCGAGCAGATCCAGGAGAGAGCGACATGGCCGATTTCAAACCCGGACTGGAGGGCGTCGTAGCCTTCGAGACCGAGATCGCCGAACCCGACCGTGAGGGCGGCGCGCTGCGCTATCGCGGTGTCGACATCGAGGATCTCATCGGCCAGGTCTCGTTCGGCAACGTCTGGGCGCTGCTGGTGGACGGGCGCTTCGGCCCGGGCCTGCCGCCGGCCGAGCCGTTCCCGGTGCCGGTGCACTCCGGTGACATCCGCGTCGACGTGCAGTCCGCGGTGGCGATGCTCGCCCCGTACTGGGGGCTCAACCAGCTTCTCGACATCTCCGACGAGCAGGCCCGCGAGGACCTGGCCCGGGTGTCGGTGACCGCGCTCTCCTTCGTCGCCCAGTCCGCCCGCGGCCTCGGGCTGCCGGCGGTCCCGCAGAAGGAGATCGACAAGGCGTCCACCATCGTCGAGCGCTTCATGAAGCGCTGGCGGGGTGAGCCCGACCCGCGGCACGTCAAGGCCGTCGACGCGTACTTCATCTCGGCCGCCGAGCACGGCCTGAACGCCTCCACGTTCACCGCCCGGATCGTCGCCTCCACCGGCGCGGACGCCGCCGCCTGCATCTCCTCCGGCATCGGCGCGCTCTCCGGCCCGCTGCACGGCGGCGCCCCGTCGCGGGTGCTCAGCATGCTGGAGGCCGTCGAGCGCAGCGGCGACGCCGAGGGGTACGTCAAGGGCGTCCTCGACCGCGGCGAGCGGCTGATGGGCTTCGGCCACCGGGTCTACCGCGCGGAGGACCCGCGCGCCCGGGTGCTCCGCCGCACCGCGAAGGAGCTGGGTGCCCCCCGCTTCGAGATCGCCGAGGCACTGGAGAAGGCCGCTCTCGCGGAGCTGCAGGCCCGCCGCCCGGACCGGGTGCTCGCCACGAACGTCGAGTTCTGGTCGGCCGTCGTGCTGGACTTCGCCGAGGTGCCGGCGCACATGTTCACCTCGATGTTCACCTGCGCCCGGATGGGTGGCTGGAGCGCCCACATCCTGGAGCAGAAGAAGCTCCAGCGGCTCGTCCGCCCCTCCGCCCGCTACGTCGGCCCGGCCCCCCGCAAGCCGCACGAGGTCGACGGCTGGGACCAGGTCCCGCACGGCGTCTGAAAGGAAGGGCCCCCTGTTAACGCCTCCGGTAGAGGAGGGGCCCCTTGTTAACGCCTTCGAAGGCCCCGGCCGCCCGTCCGGCCGGGGCCTTCGGCGTACCCCGGGCCCGCTGTGGCGCACGACTCAGTGCCGCTGCCGGGACCGGCGGCCGGCCGGCGGGCAGCAGGTGGGAAGATGAGGGCCGGCAGTGTCGCCGGACCGGGTACGGATCCCGGCCGAGCCGTGCGCTCCCGCACGCGTTTGCCGTCGATCCGCGCCCGACCTGATACGGGCCCGCCCTCGCCCATGCGGAAGGATCTCCAAAACCGTGGCTGACGCACCGACCATCCGGATTCCCGACGACATCAAGCCCGCCGACGGGCGGTTCGGCTGCGGGCCGTCCAAGGTCCGTCCGGCGGCGGTCTCCGCCCTCGCCGACGTGGCGACCAGCTACCTGGGCACCTCGCACCGGCAGAAGACGGTCCGCGACCAGGTCGCGCGGCTGCGCCGGGGCATCGCCGAGTTCTTCTCCCTGCCGGACGGCTACGAGGTCGTCCTCGGCAACGGCGGCACCACCGCGTTCTGGGAGGTCGCCACGTTCGGCCTGATCCGGGACCGGGCCCAGTTCGCGAGCTTCGGGGAGTTCGGCGCCAAGTTCGCCAAGGCCGTCAAGGACGCGCCGTTCCTCGGCGAGCCGACGATCCGCAAGTCGGAGGCGGGCACGGCACCGACGCTGGTGGCCGAGGCCGGGGTCGACGTCTACGCCACCCCGCACAACGAGACCTCGACCGGCGTCGCCGTGCCGATCAGCCGGGTGCCGGGCGCGGACCAGGGTTCGCTGCTCCTGGTGGACGCCACCTCCGGCGCCGGCGGCCTGGAGGTCAACGTCGGCGAGACCGACGTCTACTACTTCGCCCCGCAGAAGTGCTTCGGCTCCGACGGCGGCCTCTGGCTCGCCCTGATGTCGCCGGCCGCGCTGAACCGGGCCGCCGAGATCAAGGCGTCCGGCCGCTACATCCCGGCCTTCCTCGACCTGGTCACCGCGATCGACAACTCGCGGCTGGAGCAGACGTACAACACCCCCGCGCTGGCCACGATCTTCCTGGCCGCGGAGCAGACCGACTGGATGAACTCGCAGGGCGGCCTGGCGTGGGCGGCCAAGCGCACGGCGGAGAGCGCCAGCATCGTGTACGGCTGGGCGGAGCGCTCGGCGGTGGCCACCCCGTTCGTCACCGATCCGGCGCTGCGGTCCACCGTGGTCGCGACGGTCGACTTCGCGGACGAGGTGGACGCCACCGCGATCGCGAAGGCGCTGCGCGCCAACGGCATCGTGGACACCGAGCCCTACCGGAAGCTGGGCCGCAACCAGCTGCGGATCGCACTCTTCCCGGCCGTCGAGCCGGCCGACGTCGAGGCGCTGACCGCGTCGATCGACTACGTCGTCGAGCGGCTCTGACGATCGTCACGGTGGGTGGCCAGCGAGGCCGCCCCGGCCACCCACCGTGATCATCACCGCAGCTCAGTCACGACATGCGGGTGTCGCATCCCCCACCTCTGGGCAGATGAGCGTACGGTGGTGCGAGACGCCCGGGTGGCCGACCTGTGGCGTGCGGCCAGCGAAGCGGGACGGAGGCAACGCTATGCGCCCAGTACGCTTCGTCGCCCTCTCCGAGGACGGCCAGGCCCTGGTGCTCGCCGACGAGGTGGGGCGTCTGCTCGCCCTGCCCCTCGACGAGCGCGTCGCCACCGCGTTGCACGCCGAGCCCGGCGCCCCCCCGCTCGCGGTCGCCCCGGCTCCCGCCGCCGAGCCGACGCCCTCCCTGTCGCCGCGCGACATCCAGGCGCGGATCCGCTCGGGTGAGTCCGCTGAGGACGTGGCCCGCATCGCCGGCGTCCCGGTCGACCGGGTGCTGCGCTACGCCGGTCCGGTGCTCCAGGAGCGGGCGATGCTCGCGCAGCACGCCCGCCGCACGCGTCTCAAGGGCGCGGAGAAGCCCACGCCGCTCGCCGAGGTGGTCAACGGTCGCCTGGCCCAGCACGGGATCGACACCGAGAAGATCTCGTGGGACGCGTGGCGTCGCGACGACGGCACCTGGCGGATCGTGGCCACCTGGCCGTCCGGCAAGGCCACCGCGCAGGCCGTCTGGGATCTGGACAAGACCCGGCAGTCCGTCACGCCGCACGACGACATGGCACAGTACCTGTGCGCCGAGCGTCCCACGCCGATCCTCGGCCAGGAGCCGGCGCCCGAGCGTGGCGGCCACGCGCTGCCCGGCCCGTCCCGCGGCGAGCCCGGCCGGGGCGGGCACGGCCTGCCGGCACCGGCCGAGCACGCGCGCCCGGGCCGCGACCCGATCCGCGCCGGCCGCGACGCCCTGCTCGCCTCCCTCGACCGGCCGCTGGGCGGGACCGGCCGCGGTCTCGAACCGCGTACCCCGGCCGCCCTGGCCGGGTCGGACGCGCCGCGGCAGCGCCCGGTCGGCGGTGGGGCGGCGGCCCTGCTCGGCGGCGGTCCCGGTTCCGCCTTCGACGACGACTCGGACGCGCCGAAGGAGGTCCCGGCCGTCCCGTCGCTGGCCGTGCTGCGGCCGCGCCGGACGGGCGCGTCGGCGGTCGCCGGTGGCGAGTCGACCGACACCGGAAAGCCGCGCAAGCGGCTCCCGAGCTGGGACGACGTGCTCTTCGGCAGCGGCCCGGCGGCCCGCGAGTCCTCCTAGGACCGGCGGCGACGTCCCTGGTCGGCCAGGGACGTCGCCGGCAGGCGCTGCCTCCCGGTTCAGCTCCGGCGGCGGGCGGCGGACCGGCGGCGGCCGTGGCAGGGTTGGCCCATGGAGTACACGAACCTGGGTCGCACCGGCCTGTCGGTCAGCCGTCTCTGCCTCGGCACGATGAACTTCGGCCCGCAGACAGGCGAGCCGGACAGTTTCGCCATCATGGACCGCGCCCTGGAGCACGGGATCAACTTCTTCGACACCGCCAACGTGTACGGCTGGAAGCTCGGCGAGGGGGTCACCGAGCACATCATCGGCCGCTGGCTGGCGCAGGGCGGCGGCCGGCGGGACAAGGTCGTGCTCGCCACCAAGGTGTACGGCAAGATGGGCGACTGGCCCAACGAGCAGGGTCTCTCCGCCCGGCACATCATCCGGGCCTGTGAGGACTCGCTGCGCCGGCTGCAGACCGACACCATCGACCTCTACCAGATGCACCACATCTCCCGGTCCACCCCGTGGGAGGAGATCTGGCAGGCGATGGAGACCCTGGTCGCCCAGGGCAAGGTGGTCTACGTCGGGTCGTCCAACTTCGCCGGATGGCACATCTCGGTGGCGCAGGAGGCGGCCGGCCGCCGCAACTTCCTCGGTCTCGTCGCGGAGCAGTGCATCTACAACCTGCTCACCCGGCACGTCGAGTTGGAGGTCGTCCCGGCCGCGCAGCACCACGGCCTCGGCATCATCCCGTGGTCGCCGCTGCACGGCGGGCTCCTCGCGGGCGTGCTACGCAAGATGGCCGAGGGCGGGGCGGCCCGCGGCACCACCGGCCGCGCCGCCGACGCGCTCGCCGAGCACCGGCCGACCATCGAGGCGTACGAGAAGCTCTGCGCCGACCTGGGGCACGACCCGGCGGATGTGGCCCTCGGCTGGCTGCTCACCCGGCCCGGGGTGACCGCCCCGATCATCGGGCCGCGCACCGTCGAGCAGCTCGACCGGTCTCTCGGCGCCCTCGACGTGGCACTCGACGACGCCACGCTGACCCGGCTCGACGAGCTGTTCCCGCCGGTCGGCAACGGCGGCCCCGGCCCGGAGGCCTGGGCCTGGTGACGCGGGACGGACGGGTGACGCGGACGGACCGCCCCGGTCAGAGCGGCCAGGCGGCGACGCGGTCGTAGGTCGGGCGGGGGCCCGGGTGGCTGCGCATCAGCACCAGTTCGCTGGCCGGCCACTCCGGGCCCTCGTACGCGTGCAGGGTCTCGACGTCGGCCGCCACGTCGGCTTCGGGCACCCGGTCGCCGGGGCGGGCGATCGTCAGGTGCGGGCGGAACGGCTTCTCGTCGTACGGCAGGCGGTTGTTGCGCAGGCGGGACCGGATGAGCCGGGACAGCACGGTCAGCGCCTCGACGTCGCCGAGCAGGTCCACCCAGAGCACCGTGAAGCGGCCCCGCCCGAACGTCCCGCCGCCGCCGAGCCGGAGTCGGGGCGGGACCTCCCGCCCGTCCCGGGACCACTCGGCGGCCAGCCCGAGCGCGCTCTCCACCGCGGTCAGCCGGTCCGCCTCCACCTCACCGAGGAAGGCGAGCGTGACGTGCTTGTGGGCGGGATCGGCGAGGCGGACGTTTATCCCGCCGGCGGCCGCCGCACCGACGCGCAGGCGGGTGACCTGTGCGCTGAGGTGCTCCACGGCGGCGGGCGGCGGGTAGACGGCGGCGAAGAGCCTCAAGCCCGGCCTCTCAGCGGTGGCGCTGGTGGTGCTCGGCCCGGGCGGCGGGGAGGATCAGCCCGGCCCGGTGCAGGACGCCTTCGACCCGTACCCGTTCGATTTCCCGGTCGACCCCGGTCAGCTCGTCGAGGTGTTCGACGACGCCGAGGGCCGCGCAGGCCCGCCGCAGCCGCTCGTCGTACGCCTGGAGCACCGCGCCGTGCCAGACCGCGGACCGTCCGCTCGCGCCGATCCGCTGGCCGCCGAGGCGCCGGAGGTCGGCGGCGAGCTGCTCCAGCGGGCGCCGGTCCGGCCGGTCGAACCCGCTCAGGTCCAGGTCGCGGGTGAGCGCGTCGGCCTCGACCGCCCGATCCAGCCGGGCGATGGTGCGCCTTTCCCGCCGCCGCTCCCGCCATTCCGCGAGGCCGCATGCCAGCCGGTCGACCAGCTCGTCGGCGCAGAATAACAGCGCGATCACCACGGGCAGGCACACCACCGCGCCGACCATCAGGGTCAGCAACAGTGCGCGTCCCAGCTCCACGAACCGACGCTAAGCCGCCCGGTGCCGCCCCGCCACCGGATTGGCCGCATCCGCGGCGTTAAGAAGGGACCCTTCCACTACCGGAGGCGTTAACAGGGGGCCCTTACAGCCGCTCGGTGACGTAGAAGCGGGGCATCGGGAGGATCCGGAACCGCAGCCGGGCCCCGGAGCGGCGCAGCTGCCAGGCGAGCGACAGCAGAGCGGTGACGAGTGAGACGAGGCCGCCGATCCAGATGCTCGCGCCGGCGCCGTACGTCTCGGCGAGCCAGCCGATGACCGGCGCGCCGACCGGGTTGGTGCCGAGGAACACCAGCACCCAGAGCGCCATGACCCGGCCCCGGAAGGCGGCGTCGGTGCCGAGCTGGATGCGCTGGTTGCACGCCTGCGCGAAGAAGACCATGAAGAACCCGGTCGGCAGGAGCAGCGCCACCACCAGCCAGTACGTGGACGCCAGCCCGACCAGCGTGCCGAAGGAGGAGCAGGCGATGGCGGCACCCAGCACCAGCCACACGGACGGCCGGCTGCGCCGCCCGGTGCCGGCCAGCGCCCCGATCAGCGCTCCCACGGCGAGGGCGCTGCTGAACAGGCCGAACGACGCGGCGCCGGTGTTGAAGACGGTCTTGGCCAGCGCGGCGAGGGTGAGCTGGAAGTTGAACATCGAGGTGGCGATCACCAGGATCATCACCATCGGCAGGAGCAGGTCGGGTCGGCCCCAGACGTAGCGCAACCCGTCGACGACCTTGGCCGACGCCCGCTCCTCGCGGGGCGGCAGCGCCTCGCGGTGCAGCTCGGCCGGTCGCATCCGGACCACGTTCACCAGCGGGGCGATCGAGCTGAGGGCGGTGACCAGGAAGACCGGCCCGACGTCGAAGGCGGCGATGGCGAGGCCGGCGAGGGCCGGGCCGACGATCCGCGCGGCGTTGAACGTCGCCGCGTTGAGGGAGAGGGCGTTCGGCAGCAGCGGGGTACCGACCAGCTCCGACACGAAGGCCTGCCGGACCGGGGTCTCCACGGCGTTGGCGACGCCGAGCAGGGCGGCGAAGGCGAAGACGTGCCAGAGCTCCACCAGCCCCGTGATGACCAGCAGGCTCATGGCCAGCGCCAGCACCGTCCAGAACGCGTTGGCGACGAAGAGCAGCATGCGCTTGTCGTACCGGTCGGCGAGCCGTCCGGAGATCAGCGTGAGCAGCAGGACGGGGGTGAACTGGAGGGCGGTGACGACGCCGAGGGCGGTGGCCGAGTTGTCGGAGAGCTCGAGGACGAGCCAGTCCTGGGCGATGAACATCATCCAGACGCCGATCAGCTTGATCAGTTGCCCGGATGCGAAGAGCCGGTAGTTACGGACCTGCAGGGACTGGAACATCGTGCTCAGCTTCGACTGCACTCTAGGTGCGCCTCCCTCGCGTACGCGTCATCACCGTCGGACGGCGCGGTCGCGGGTGGCTCGAAGCCTCAGGCGCGGGCGAGCTGGTGCAGGATCTCCGCCGCCTGGCGCAGCGTGTCCTGTTCCTCCTCGCTCAGTTCGGCCAGCCGGTGGGCCAGCCACTCGTCCCGGGCACGCTCGAACTGGTCGAGCACCGCCCGGCCCCCCTCGGTCGCTGCGAGGATCACCTGCCGGCCGTCGGTCGGGTGGGGTGTGCGCTGCACGAGGCCACGCTCCTCCAGCTTCGCGACGATCTTGGTCATCGTCGGCGGCTGGACCCGTTCGACATCGGCCAGTTCCCGGGGCGTCAGCGCGCCCGCCAGCCGGAGGCTGGTGAGCGCGGAGAGCTGGGTGACCGTGAGGTCGCCGACCGGCCGGGCCTGCCGGACCCGTCGGTTGAGCCGGGTGATCGCATCACGCAACTGAACCGCCAGTTGCGCCGGTGGCATGCTCTTCGCCGTCACCGTCCGCTCCGTCACGATAGTTAGCCTAACTAATGAGCCTGGCTAACGACATGCGATATGACCAGGCTCACGGGGAGGTTTGCCCTGCTCCGGGCCGGGAGTCCGATGTGGAGCACCCGGCCCGGAACGGGACGTCACTGCAGCACGGACTCGATGGGCCCGCGCAGGAAGTACAGCACGAACAGAGCGGCGACGCCGTAGAGCAACGGGTGGATCTCCCGCGCCTTGCCCTTCGCGAGCTTCACCACCACGTACGTGATCAGGCCGGCGCCGATCCCGTTGGAGATCGAGTACGTGAACGGCATCAGCACGATCGTGAGGAACGCCGGGATCGCGATCTCGTAGTCCGTCCAGTCGATCGTCCGGACCGCCGTCATCATCAGGAAGCCGACCACGACGAGCGCGGTCGACGCCGCCTCGAACGGCACGACCACCACCAGCGGCGCCAGGAACATCGCCAGCAGGAACAGCACGCCGGTGACCAGGTTGGCCACGCCGGTCCGGGCACCCTCCGCGACACCGGCGGCGCTCTCGATGTACGACGTGTTGCTGGACACGCTCGCCGCGCCACCGCTGGCCGCGGCGATCGAGTCGACCAGCAGGATCTCCCGCGCCCGCGGCGGGGTGCCCCGCTCGTCGAGCATGCTCCCCTCCTGGCCGACCGCGACCATCGTGCCCATCGTGTCGAAGAAGTCGGTGATCAGCAGGGTGAAGACGAACATCAGCACGACCAGCCAGCCGGCGCGGCTCCACGAGTCGAGCACGTTGAAGTTGCCGAGCAGCGACAGGTCCGGCACGTCGACGATCGTGCTCGGCAGCTCCGGCACGTTCAGCGACCAGCCCTTGGGGTTCGACACACCGTCGACGAAGGACGGGCCGATGTTCCCCAGCGCCTCGACGATCATCGCCAGCGCGGTCGAGGCGAGGATGCCGATGAGGATCGCGCCCTTGACCCGGCGCACCACCAGCACCAGGGTCACCAGCAGACCCACCACGAACACCAGCATCGGCCAGCTGACCAGCTTGCCGCCGATGCCCAGGCCGACCGGGACGGTGGTGTTCGCCTCGTCCGGGATCCGCCGCACGAAGCCCGCGTCGACCAGGCCGATGATGGTCAGGAAGAGGCCGATGCCGACGCCGATCGCGGTCTTCATCTGCGTGGGCACCGAGCGGAACACCGCCGTACGCAGACCGGTGAGCACCAGCACCGCGATGATCAGACCCTCGATCACCACCAAGCCCATCGCGTCCGCCCAGGTCATCTCCGGTGCGATCTCGTACGCGACCAGCGCGTTGACGCCGAGGCCGGCGGCGAGCGCCAGCGGGAACCGGCCGACCACGCCCATCAGGATCGTCATCAGGCCGGCGATCAGGGCGGTCGCCGCGGCGAGGGCGGGGATCGGCAGCTTCTGGCCGTCACCGTCGACGGCGGAGCCGAGGATGAGCGGGTTGAGCACCACGATGTACGCCATCGTGAAGAAGGTGGCCAGGCCACCGCGGACCTCGCGGCTCATCGTCGAGCCACGGGCGGAGATCTCGAAGTAGCGGTCGAAACCGTTCCGCGGCTCTGCGGACGGTGTGCCGTTGTCGGGCGGGGCTACTGCCATCGGGTCCTCGCAGGTGATCTTCCGTTGTCGCGCCGCATCGTCCCAGATCACCGGCCGGGCGGGAAAGTTCATCCCGTACGCTTGCCGCGTGCCGAAGGAGCAGCCACCGCGGCCCGAGCCGCTCGACCCGCCGATGGTGCCGTTCGCCCTCGCCGGGATGGCCGCCTGGGCGGTCGCCGGGGTCGTGCTGCTGCTCTTCCGCGACCGGCTGATCGATAACGGGCACGAGAACTGGCTGTGGACCTGCCTGGCCGGTTTTCTGTGGGGGTTCCCCGGTCTCGCCGTGATGATGCGGCACGACGCGAACCGTCGCCGCCGCCGCGCCGGCCGCTGATCAGCAGCGGCGGGTCACCTTACGGGTGCCCGTACGGCTCGGCCGGCTCGGCGGCCTCCACCGACCCGTGCGCCCGGCTGACCGAGACGGCCTCGACCGCGCTGTCGTCGTAGACGGTCGGCATCTCCTCGACCGGCGTCTCCGGGGTCTCGACGAGGATCTCCGAGTGGGCGCCGCAGCCGTGGTCGGAGCTGACCACCCGGCCGTCGTCCGGCGCGTAGAAGTTGCCGCAGGCGCCGAAGGCCTGCCGCATGGCGCCGGCCAGCGGCAGGTAGAAGCCGCAGGTGCCGCAGCGGGCGGCGGCGGGGGCCGCGGTGGAGATCGGCGCGGCGGGCCCGTGGTCGCTGTCGTACCACCGCTGGGCGGCCTCACCGCGCCCCTCCCGGGACAGCACCCGCGCCCGGCCGAGGCCCAGCTCCCACGCGGTCTCCTCGACCGCCGGGTCGTCGGAGAGCAGGTAACCGGGCTGGAGGCGCTCGTCCTCCGGCGGGGTGGGCAGCAGGTCCCCGGGGCCGAGGTCGCCCGGCTTCAGGCGCTCCTGCCAGGGCAGCCAGCCGGGAGCGAGCAGCGCGTCCGGGCCGGGCAGCAGCACGGTCTCGCAGATGGTCACGGTCCGGCTCCGGGGCACCCGGGTGACGGTGACCGCCCAGCGCCAGCCGCGGTAGCCGGCCAACCGGCACTCGAAGTAGTGCGTGACGAGGCGGTCGCCGTCCGCGACGGCCTGGATGTGGTCGCCGACGTCCGATGGGTCGACCTCGGTGATGGCGTCGCGCGCCAACTCGACGGCGGCGGCGCAGACCTGGTCGAGGCGGGCGGCACGAGCGGAGGCGGGCCTGGTCACCCCACCATTGTTCCCCATGCGGACGGCTGCCTGACAGGCACTCCCCGGAACCATCTGCGGCGGTGGTGGCGCGTACGCCGGGCGGATGGGCGAGGATGGTGCTCATGCCGTTGTTCTCCCGGTCCGAGCGTTCCGTCCTCGGGCGGACCGTCGGCACGGGCATCAAGGCCGTCCGTCTGCTGTTCCGCGGCTCGGTCAGCAGCAGCCGCTGGGTGACCCGCTCGGCGGGGCGCGCCCGGGCGCGGGGTGCCGGCGGCGAGGTCGGCATGGTCCGCCTGTTCGACCTGCACGCGATCTCCTGCGCCGGGGACACGCTCATCGCGATCGGCCTCGCCGGGACGATCTTCTTCAACGTCCCGCTCGGCGAGGCACGCAGCAAGGTCGCGCTCTACCTGCTGGTGACGATGGTGCCGTTCGCCATGCTGGCGCCGGTGGTCGGCCCGCTGCTCGACCACTTCCGGCACGGTCGCCGGTACGCGCTGGCCGCCACCATGCTCGGGCGGGCCTTCCTGGCCTGGCTGATCTCCGACTACATCCACGGCTTCGGCCTCTATCCGGCGGCCTTCGGCGTCCTGGCACTCTCCCGCGCGTACGGGGTGGCCCGCTCGGCCGCCGTGCCGCGGCTGCTCCCGGAGGGCATCGGGCTGTCCCAGGCCGGGGCCCGGGCCAGCGTCTACGGCACGGTCGCCGGGGCCCTGGTCGCCCCGATCGGCCTGGCCGCCTTCTGGTTCGGGCCGCAGTGGCCGCTACGGGTCGCCTCGGTGATCTTCCTGGTCGGCATGGTCATCTCGCTGCGCCTGCCACCGAAGGCGGATTCGGAGCCGCCGGAGCGGGTGCCGCGCCCGCTGCGGGCGCTGGGGCGGCGTACCGGGGATCGGCCGTTGGGCCGGGGCCGTCCGCACGGCCGGCTCGTGATCGCCACCCTCGTCGGCGCCGCCACCTTGCGCGCCGTCTACGGCTTCCTCCTGCTCTTCCTCGCCTTCGCGATCAAGGCCGGTGACCTCACCACCACCTTCTTCGGCCGGACCCTCAGCGACGAGGCGGCCCTGGGCCTGGTCGGCGGCGCCCTGGCGGTCGGCAGCTTCCTCGCCACCGCGATCGGCACCCGGCTGCGCATCCACCGGCCGACGGCACTCCAGTCCAGCGGGATGGTCGTGGTCGCCGGCGTGGCCGTCCTCGCCGCGCTGAAGTTCTCGCTCCCGATGGTCGCGCTGCTCTGCCTGGTCGCCGCCCTGATGAGCGGCATCGCGAAACTCGCGGTCGACGCGTCGATCCAGGAACGCATCCCGGAGCGGCTGCGGGCCAGTTCGTTCGCCCACTCGGAGACCGTCCTGATGCTCGCGTTCGTGGCCGGCGGCGGCCTGGGGCTCGTCCCGTTCGACGGTCGGCTCGGCATCGCGGTCGCCGCGGGCGTGGCGGCGCTCGCCACCGCGCGCGGCGTCGTGGTCGCGGGCCGGCTGCGCGCCGAGAAGCTGGCCGGCCGGCCGCTCGCCGACGACGAGCTCACCGAGGACGAGTCGGCCCCCGACGAGCCCGGGCACCTGGGCCGCACCGTCGAGGACGCCACCCCCACCTCCCCCGCTCCCACCCGGAGCGGGCCGGTGGACGACGACGGTCTGGCCCCACCGGGCTACCACATCTACCGCCCGTCGTCGGCGGTCGCCGGCCCGGGCGGCACCGACGAGGAGACCCGCCGGGAGCCCCGGGGGCCGCTCACGTGACGCGTCTGCTGGTGGTCACCGCGGTGCCCGCGGAGGCCGACGCGGTCCGGGCCGGCCTCGCCGCGGTTCTCTCCACCCCGCCCGCCGGGTCGGGCCCGGGCACCGCGGGTGCCCCGGATCAGGTTCCGACCGTGGCGTCGGTCGGTGTCGGTCCGGCGGTCGCGGCTGCCGCCACGGCCCGGCTGCTGGCACTGGCGGAGGCCGCCGGGCAGCCGTACGCGGCGGTCGTCAGCGCCGGCGTCGCGGGCGGCTTCCCCGGCAAGGTCGCGGTCGGCGGTGCGGTCGTCGGCACCAGCGCGATCGCCGCCGACCTGGGCGCCGATTCCCCGGCGGGTTTCATCCCGGTCGACCAGCTCGGCATGCCGGCGGAGCTGCTCGGCGGCGGCACCACCGTCACCGCCGACCCGGCGCTGGTGGCCGCCCTCCGGACCGCCCTCCCGGCCGCCGCCGTGGGCCCGGTGCTGACCGTCAGCACGGTCACCGGCACCGCCGCCAGCACCGACGCGCTACGCCGCCGGCATCCCGACGCCGTGGCCGAGGCCATGGAGGGGTACGGGGTTGCCGTCGCCGCCGCGCACACCGACCTGCCCTTCGTGGAGCTGCGTACGGTCTCCAACCCGGTCGGCCCGCGCGACCGCGACGCCTGGCGCCTGCGCGAGGCGCTCGCCGCCCTCACCGAGGCCGCCCCGGCCCTCCTGGCCCTGGCCGCTCAGTAGGCAACGGGCGGGCGATCCAACCGCAACGTCCACGCTCGCCTCTCGGCCCGGTACCCACAGGCGAACAGCAGACGGGACTCGGCAACGTCGGCGAGCGCCCACGACGTCCTGACTCCCGCCCGGTCCATCTCCTCCACGAGGCGCTCGACCAGGCGCCGGCCCACGCCCAGGCGCCGGTACCAGGCGGCTACCAGCACCCCATCCAGCACGACTTCCCGCTCGCCACGCGGCTCGTCACCGTTACGGAGGTGCGGGCTGCGCTCGTGGGCGCGTAGTTCACCGATCAGCTCGCCGTCCGGCAGTTCGGCGACGAACCGCCACGAGGTCTCCGGCAGCCCGGCACCGGTCACGCGCCGCACCCGGAAGGTCCGGCGGATCTCCTCGGCCCGCCGACGTTGGTCCCGGTATTGGCGGTTCACCTCGTACGCGAACGCCGGAACCTTGAGCGGGTACCGCTCCGGCGGCAGCCGGTACCACTCCGCCCACCAGGCACCCGGCCAGTCTCTCGGCTCGCGGACCTCCCAGGCGTCAAGGTGCGCCGGGTAGCGACGCCCCGCCTCGTCCGTCCACTCGTCGTGCGGCACCGGCGGTGGAGGCACCACATGCGCCGCGGAGCCCGGCAGCCCTGCGACCACCACGCCGCCGGCCGCCCGCACCAACCGCTCCACCGTCCGGAACCGTGGATTCGTCGTACGCTCCGCCTCGATGCGCGCCAGGGTCGCCTGCGGCACGCCGGACTTCTCCGCCAGCTCCCGCTGGCTCAGATCTGCCGCGCGACGAAGCGCTCGGAGCAGGGCACCGAGTTTCACCACATCCGTCGACCCACCGCCTGGCCCGCCACCATCTGGCCCGCCACCATCTGGCCCGCCACCATCTGGCCCGCCACCGCCTGGCCCGCCGCCACCTGGCAGCTCGTTCCCCGTCGATCCGTCCACGACCTCATGCTCCCCACGTATCCCCAGCTGTTTCAACAGGCACCCGCTGCTTGTGGAAAACCTGTGGAAAACCGGGCCGACCTGCCAGCGATACGCGGTCTGGCGTCCTTTGGAGCTGATTCGTTCACGTCATCGCGCCGCCCGGTCCAGGCTGGCGTGGTCCGACCTGCGGAAGCCGGCGATTCTGCCGCCTGCTTGTCCGGCGACCCGACCGCACCTCCGAGCCGAAGCCCCCCGCCCCGGCCCCACCCCCGGCCCGGCCCCGGCCCCGGCCCCGGCCCCGGCTCCACCCTCGGCCCCACCCCCACCCTCGGCCTCGGCCTCGGCCCCGGCACCGGCACCGGCACCGGCACCGGCGAACGCGATCGCACCCCAAGCCGAAGCCCTCCGGGGCGGAGCCGTCCCCCGCACTGGCTCCGGTGACGCCACCCCGCCCCGAGGCGAAGCCGCCCCCCGTCCCGGCTCTGGCGACCCGCCACGTCGCCGCCGCCCAGGTGGCCGCGGCCGCCGCCGACGGACGCGAGTGTGACCCCTGATGCATCCACGACATCAGCTCCAAAGGACGCCAGACCGCGTCTCGCTACCCGGCGGCTCGACGCCACCTGGCGAGCTACTGGACCCGCTCGCCGACCGGCTCTACATCCGCTGCAAGCCGGGGACAGGCAGCGACGAATCTCTCCGCCGAGCACCGGCACCGGCAGCACCGGCAGCACCGGCAGCACCGGCAGCACCGGCAGCACCGGCCAGGATGCGGGCCGGGGGCGGGGCTACGGTGGGGGCGTGGCGCTCTCGCTGGCGATCTCGCCCTGCCCCAACGACACGTTCGTCTTCCACGCTCTCGTGCACGGGCAGGTGCCGGGGGCACCGCCGGTCGAGGTGACCTACGCGGACGTGGACGTCACCAACACCGCCGCCGAACGCGGGGCGTTCGACCTGGTCAAGGTGAGCTACGCGGCGCTGCCGTGGCTGCTCGACGACTACCACCTGCTGCCCTGCGGCGGCGCGCTCGGCCGGGGCTGCGGCCCGCTGGTGCTGACCCGACCCGACCGCGCCCCCGCCAGCCGAGCCGCCCGCGCCAGCCACGCCAGCCTCGCGGACCTGACCGGCGCCACGGTGGCCGTGCCGGGGGACCGGACCACGGCGTACCTGCTGTTCCGGCTGTGGTCGGCCGGCCGGCCGCCGGCCCGGATCGAGGTGGTGCCGTTCCACGAGATCATGCCGGGGGTCGCGGCCGGACGGTACGACGCCGGCCTGGTGATCCACGAGGCGCGGTTCACCTATCCGCGACACGGTCTGACCGCCCTGGTCGACCTCGGTGAGTGGTGGGAGGCCGACACCGGCCTCCCGATCCCGCTCGGCGCGATCCTGGCCCGGCGCGGCACGGTGGACCCGGCGGCCGCCGCGGAGTGGATCCGGGAGTCGGTCCGCCGGGCCTGGGCGGACCCGGCGGCCAGCCGGGAGTACGTGCTGACGCACGCGCAGGAGATGGAGCCCGACGTGGTGGACCGGCACATCGGCCTCTACGTCAACGAGTTCACCGCCGACCTGGGTGAGGCCGGGTTCGCCGCCGTCGAGGCGCTGCTCGGCCGGGCCGCCGACGCCGGGCTGGTGCCTCAGACCTCCAGCTCGCGGGCGACCGCGTGGACCAGCTGAGCGATCTTCTGCGCGGTCTTCCGGTCCGGGAAGCGGCCCCGGCGCAGGTCCGGCTGGACCTTCGCCTCGAGCACCTTGATCATGTCTTCGACGAGGCCGTGCAGCTCCTCGGCCGGCCGGCGGCGCAGCTCCGCCACCGAGGGCGGGGCCTCCAGCAGCTTGACCCCCATCGCCTGGGCGCCCCGACGGCTGTCGACCACACTGAAGTCGATCCGCTGACCGCCCTTGAGGTCGGTGACACCCGCCGGTAGCGCGGCCTTGGGCAGGAACACGTCGCCACCCTCGTCACTGGTGACGAACCCGTATCCCTTGGTCGCGTCGTACCACTTCACTCGGCCCGTCGGCACCTGAGAACCTCTGCTTCGCTCAAGACGTCTACTGCCTCAAGGCTAGCCGGATCATGCGGTCCAGCGCCGCCGGGAATCCGGTGAGATCATCCAGTACCAGATCGGCGCCGGCCGCACGCAGCTCGTCGGCGGTGCAGGGACCGGTGGCCACCGCGATCCCGGGCACCCCGGCGGTCCGGGCGGCCACCATGTCCGCCACGTGGTCGCCGACGTAGTGGGTGGCGCCGTGCTCCCGCAGGGCGGTCGCCTTCTCCTCGGCGAACAGGTCACCGGCCACCTCGTCGACCAGCAGGCCCAGGTGGTCCAGATGCAGCCGGGCCAGGCGGCCCAGCTTCGACGTGACGACGAGCACCCGACCCCCGCGGGCGCGGACCGCCTCGATCGCCGCCCGCGCGCCGGGCAGCGGGACGGTCGGTGTGATCGCGTACGCCGGGTAGAGCTCGCGGTAGGTGCGGACCGCGTCCTCGACCTGCTCCGGCGGGAACCACCGGGCGATCTCGGTCCGCAGCGGCGGCCCGAGCCGGGACACGGCCGCGTCGGCGTCCACGTGCACGCCGGTCCGGGCGGTCAGCGCCCGGTACGCGGCGGCGATCCCGGGGCGGGAGTCGACCAGGGTCATGTCGAGGTCGAAACCGACCGTCGGCGGCGAAGGCATGCCGAAGACCGTACCCGTCCCCGCCGGGCGAGCCGGACGTCCGGCGGGCGGGAGGGCCTCCGGCCGGGCTAGCGTGGAACGACGATGAGCACCTCACTCGCCGACCACCTGCGCGCGCTGCCCGACGAGTCACTCGCGGCCCTGCTCCAGCAGCGGCCCGACCTCGTCGTGCCCGTGCCGGCCGACATCGCCGCGCTCGCCATCCGCGCCCAGTCCCGGGTGTCGGTGGCCCGCGCCCTGGACGGCCTGGACCAGTTCACGCTCCAGATCCTGGACGCCGCCCGCCTCACCCGGGAGCCGTCGGACGGCACCACCAGCGTCGACGCCGTACTCGCCATGGCGACCGCCGGGGCGCAGCCGCCCGCCCCGGCCACCGTACGGGCGGCGGTGGAGCGGCTCCGGTCCCTCCTGCTGCTGTACGGCCCCGACGACCGGCTCCACCTGGTCGGTGGCGTCGACGAGATCTCCCCGTACCCGGCGGGGCTGGGCCGGCCGGCCGCGGAGCTGGACCTGCGGACGGCGGCGCTCTGCGCGGACCCGGCGAAGCTGCGGCGCACGCTGCTGGCGGCACCGCCCTCGGCGCGGGCGATCCTGGACCGGCTGGCCGCCGGACCGCCGGTCGGGAGCGTGCCGCCGGGCGCCCTGCAGGCCCCACCGGTCGGCGCGGAGGACGACCTGCCGCCCGACCTGACGAACGGCGGGGCGCCGACCGGCTCACCGGTGCGCTGGCTGGTCGACCACCGGCTGCTGGTGCCCGTCACGACCGGCCGGAGCGGCGGGCCCGGCACGGTGGAGCTGCCCCGGGAGATCGGGCTGCTGCTGCGCCGGGACACCGGCCCGCTCGGCCCGCTGCGCACCAGCCCGCCGCCGGTGTCGGCCGCGCCCCGCGAGCCCAAGGCCGTCGACTCGGCCGGGGCCGGGCAGACCATGGAGGTGGTACGCCAGACGGAGTCGCTGCTCGAACAGCTCGCCGCCGAGCCCGCCCCGGTCCTGCGCTCCGGTGGCCTCGGTGTCCGCGACCTGCGCCGGTTGGCTCGTGCCGTCGGGCTGGACGAGTCGACGGCCGCCCTGCTGCTGGAGGCGTCGTACGCGGCGGGGCTGACCGGCGAGCTGGAGCTGCCCGGGGCGGTGACCACCCGGCACGGCGCCGACCAGCAGGTGGTGCCGAGCGCCGGGTTCGAGGTGTGGCGGGCCGGGTCGTTGGCCCAGCGGTGGGAGCAGCTGGCCCGGGCGTGGCTGACGATGACCCGGCAGCCGGGGCTGGTCGGTCAACGCGACGACCGGGACCGGCCGATCACGGTGCTCTCCCCGGAGGCGGAGCGGGCCGGGGCGCCAACCGTCCGGCGGGCGGTGCTCCAGGTCCTCGCGGATCTGGAGCCGGCCACCGCGCCCACCCCGGAGGAGGTGTTGGCCCTGCTCGACTGGCGGGCGCCGCGGCGCAGCCGGGGACGGGAGGCGGCGCACCGGGAGGTGCTGGCCGAGGCGGCCGCGCTGGGCGTGACCGGGCTGGGGGCGCTCACCTCGTACGGGCGGCTGCTGCTCGCCGACGTGACGTCGGGCGACGAGCGGGGCGCGGACGACCCGCTGGGGCTGCGGGCCGACGCCGAGGGCGAGCCGTCCACAGCGGTCCGCGCCCTGGACGCGCTGCTGCCCGCCCCCGTCGACCACTTCCTCGTCCAGGCCGACCTGACTGTCGTGGTGCCCGGTCCGCCCGACCCGACGCTCGCGGCGGAACTCGACGTGGTGGCCGAGCACGAGTCGGCCGGCGGCGCCAGCGTGCACCGGGTCACCCCGGCGAGCGTGCGCCGGGCGCTGGACGCCGGTTACTCCGCCGACGACCTGCACGGGCTGTTCCGGCGGCGCTCCCGCACCCCGGTGCCGCAGGGGCTCACGTACCTGGTGGACGACATCGCCCGCCGGCACGGCGGCCTGCGGGTGGGCTCGGCGGGGGCGTACGTGCGCAGCGACGACGAGGCGCTGCTCACCGAGGTGGTGGCGGACCGGCGGCTGGAGGCGTTGGCGCTGCGCCGGCTCGCGCCGACCGTGCTGGCCACCCCGTACCAGGTGGGCCGGATGCTCACGATGTTGCGTGAGGCGGGGTACGCGCCGGTGCCGGAGGACGCCACCGGGGCGGCGGTGCTCACCCGGCCCAAGGCTCGCCGGGCTCCGGCGCGCGTGTCGGTCGCCGCGCGGACCGTCGACCCGCTCACCGCCCCGAAGTTGCCGATGCCCCGCCTGCTCGGCGTGGTCGAGCAGATCCGGCGTGGCGACGCCGCCGCCCGGGCGGCCCGGCGGGCACCGGCGGTGGTGCGCGGTCAGGTCCCCACCGGCCCGGTGCCGGTGCACAGCCACAGCGACGCGCTGGCGGTCCTGCAGCAGGCGGTACGGGACAAGGCGCTGGTCTGGGTGGGGTACGTCGACGCGCACGGGGCGACCGCGTCGCGGCTGGTGCGGCCCGTGTCGATCGGGGCGGGCTACCTGCGGGCCGAGGACGAGCGGACGGAGATGCTGCACACGTTCGCCCTGCACCGGATCACGGCGGCGGTCTTGGAGGACTGACCGCGGCCGGGCGCGGGGCGGCGTCGGGTCAGCGCCGGCCGCGGCGGACCGTGCCGACGACCGCGATCAGCAGGAGCAGGCCGAACGCCGTGCCGGCGGTCTCACCGACCGAGGCGACGAAGCCCTGGCGCTGCACCAGCCAGCCGAAGAGAAACCAGCCGAAGAGAAGCACCCCGGCGGCCGCGTACGCGACCACGGTGGCGGTGGTGACGGCGGTGGGTGACTCGGTCGGCTCGGCCCGCTGTTCACGGATCGCATCCCGCTCAACCGTCATTGCGCCTCCCCGCGTGTCCCACCCTGCCGTCCAGCGTGACACCGCCGGAGCGGAAGCGACAGGGGTTATGTCCCCGGCCGCACGGGGTGTGCGATCAGTCGCCGGCGATCCGGCGGTCCCTGCGGTATCGCTGACGCGAGAGCAGGTATGCCGACACGGGCGTGAAATAGGACTTGAGGAGGGACGACAGGAGCCAGTACATGCGTACGATCGTGTAGACCAGTTCGGGAATGATCAGGGCCTCGACCAGCATCGCCTTCCAGCCGAGGTTGCGTACCATCACCGCGGGGTAGATGACCCAGAACGCGAACAGCAACCAGAAGATGGGCTGTTGCGCGAAGCCGTTCGCGACGGCGGCGGCCAGTTGGGTGGCCCCCCAGCCGATGAGGTACACGACGCCCAGCAACCCGAGGATCATCGTCGCGATCGAGTGCCAGGTGAACTTGGTCCAGCCACGGGCGCGCAGGGCATCCACAGTGCCGCGAACCCAGCGCTGACGTTTGCTGCAGCAGCTCACGAAGCGTGGGCATGAGATCGGTGTAGGCGATGCACAGCTGGTTCGCGGTCACCTTCCAGCCGCATTCCTTGAGCGTCAGCGTCGTCTCGTAGTCCTCGACGAGGTTGCGGTGGTCCTCCCAGAACACCGCGCCGCGCTTGTCGATGACCGATTGCAGCGCCACGCCCCGGTAGAACGACCCGGCTCCCGACATGGTGCCAGGGGTTGCGCCACAGCCCGGTGCGGCCCAGACAGACGGCGCTGACGCCGCCGATCTTGGGATCCGCGGTGATGACGTTGCGGGCCCGTTCGATGAACTTGTGGTGCAGTTCCGTGTCGGCGTCCATCACCAGGACGTGCTGCACCGGGTCCAGCCGCCCGCCCACCCGCTTGCTCAACCAGGCGAGGCCGTAGTTGAGCGCGCGCCGTTGACGGCTTCTACAAGAACGGAATCAACTACATCAACACGACAAGCCGCCAGTAGGGGACGGGCCAGCCCGACCTGGCTCGGCGATCCCCGATCCGTCCTCGCGTGTCACCCGGAACGGCTGCCGACCAGCACCACGCGGCTGCCGACCCGGCCCAGCTCCCAGTAGCGGACGGCGTCGGAGTGCAGCAGGTTGACGCATCCGTGCGAGCCGATCGACCCGTCGTGCAGGTAGGTCGTGGTCTCGTGGAAGCCCATGCCGCGGGTGAAGTGCTGCCAGTACGGCAGCCACACCTCGTACGGGTTGGACCACTCCTTCACGTTGCGGCGGTCGATGGTGAACGTGCCGGCCGGGGTGCGGAAGCCGGCCATGCCGGTGCGGGTCACCGTCGGCTTGACGATCACTCGGCCGTCGCGCTTCACCCACGTGGTCTGCCGGGTCAGGTCGACGCAGAAGGTGAGCCCGGGGCGGTCGCCGCACACGTCGGTGTCGGTGGTGGCGAGCCGCTTCGCCACGTCGTACGTGGTGGGGCCGGCCCGGCCGTGGGCGGGGCGGATGTCGTACCTGCGCTGGAACCGTTTGATGGCGGCGCAGTCGGCGGCGGACTGGCGGCCGTCCACGGTCACCGTGCCGAAGCCGCCCAGCCGGGTGAGGTACGTCTCGACCTGGCGCTGGTGCTCGCCCTGCGGGCAGCCGGCGGGTGACGGCGAACCGCTCGGCCGGGGTGCGGTGCGGCTGGGTTTCGGCTCGGCGGTCGGGCTCGACCGGGTGGTCGTCGGCGACGACGTCGCCGGTGCGGGCCGGTCCGGCCCGGGCGTGCCGCTCGCCCCCGTTGACTGCTCCGCCGCTCCGACCGGCACGGGCCCTCCGCCCCCACCGCCCTCGGCCTGCGGATCGAACGCGCACGCACCGGCGCCGACCAGCGTGACAACCGCCACGGCGAGGAGCCGGGTGGCGAGCCGGGTCCTGATCATGGCGCCTCCCCTGGGACGGTCGTCTGCCCTACAGACGTACGGCATGGGCGCAACGGTTGCACCCGGTGCACGTTTTCCTGACGTCCGGTGAGCGCGTGCAACACTGGATGGTCGGCCCGCGGCAGGTCACGTCCGCACCCGGCGGCCGACGACCCGAGATCGAGGAGAGGCGCTTCCCGTGAGTGGTGGACCCCTGATCGTGCAGTCGGACAAGACCCTGCTGCTGGAGATCGACCACCCCGACGCGCAGGCCTGCCGGATGGCGATCGCCCCGTTCGCCGAGCTGGAGCGCTCCCCCGAGCACGTGCACACGTACCGGCTGACGCCGCTGGGCCTGTGGAACGCGCGGGCCGCCGGCCACGACGCCGAGGCCGTGGTCGACGCGCTGATCAAGTACAGCCGCTACCCGGTGCCGCACGCGCTGCTGGTCGACGTGGCGGAGACGATGGACCGGTACGGCCGGCTCCAGCTCGCCAACGACCCGGCCCACGGTCTGGTCCTGCGGGCGCTGGACCGGGTGGTCCTGGTCGAGGTCGCCAAGAGCAAGAAGCTCGCCGGCATGCTCGGCAACAAGATCGACGACGACACGATCGCCGTGCACCCGTCCGAGCGGGGCCGGCTCAAGCAGGCGCTGCTCAAGCTGGGCTGGCCGGCGGAGGACCTGGCCGGTTACGTCGACGGCGAGGCCCACCCGATCGAGCTGGCGGAGGCCGGCAAGGACGGCCGGAAGCCGTGGACGCTGCGGTCGTACCAGCGGGAGGCGGTGGAGGCGTTCTGGGCCGGCGGTTCGGGCGTCGTGGTGCTGCCCTGCGGGGCGGGCAAGACGCTGGTCGGCGCGGCGGCGATGGCCGAGGCGAAGGCGACCACGCTGATCCTGGTCACCAACACGGTCGCCGGGCGGCAGTGGAAGCGGGAGCTGATCGCCCGCACGTCGCTGACCGAGGAGGAGATCGGCGAGTACTCGGGTGAGCGCAAGGAGATCCGCCCGGTCACCATCGCCACGTACCAGGTGCTCACCTCGCGGCGCGGCGGCGCGTTCACCCACCTGGACCTGTTCGGGGCCCGCGACTGGGGCCTGGTCGTCTACGACGAGGTGCACCTGCTGCCCGCGCCGATCTTCCGCTTCACGGCGGACCTCCAGGCCCGCCGCCGGCTGGGCCTCACGGCGACTCTGGTACGCGAGGACGGCCGGGAGGGCGACGTGTTCAGCCTGATCGGCCCCAAGCGGTACGACGCGCCGTGGAAGGACATCGAGGCGCAGGGCTGGATCGCCCCGGCCGAGTGCACCGAGGTGCGGGTGACGCTGACCGACGCGGAGCGGATGGCGTACGCGACCGCGGAGGCCGAGGAGCGCTACCGGATGGCGGCGACGGCGCGCACGAAGCTACCGGTGGTTCGCGCGCTGGTGGAGCGGCACCCGGGCGAGCAGACGCTGGTGATCGGCGCGTACATCGACCAGCTGCACCAGCTCGGCGAGTACCTGGACGCGCCGATCGTGCAGGGGTCGACCACGAACAAGGAGCGCGAGCGGCTGTTCGACGCCTTCCGGTCGGGTGAGCTGCGCACCCTGGTCATCTCGAAGGTCGGGAACTTCTCCATCGACCTGCCGGAGGCGGCGGTGGCGATCCAGGTGTCCGGCACCTTCGGGTCACGGCAGGAGGAGGCGCAGCGCCTCGGCCGGGTGCTCCGCCCGAAGGCCGACGGCCGGCAGGCGCACTTCTACACGGTGGTCGCCCGGGACACGATCGACACCGAGTACGCGGCGCACCGGCAGCGCTTCCTCGCCGAGCAGGGGTACGCGTACACCATCGTCGACGCCGACGACGTCCTCGGCCCGAAACTGCCATCGGTCGACTGACCAGGATCGACCAACTCGACTTACCGGAAGTCGGGCCGTTCGAGCTGGTCGGACACCCCGACTTCCGGGAAGCCGAGTCGATCACTGTGCGGGAGCAATAGACCGCCGGTCCGAGCGTTTCTCGCGGTCGCTTTGGAGCTGATGTCGTGAATGACTCAGTCGTCAGCGCATTCCCGATTCGGCAACGAACTGCAGCACGGGCGCCTCTGCATGCATAATGAATGCATGGTTGCTATCCAGATCCGCGACGTGCCGGAGGAAGTGCGGGATGCCTTGGCAGCCCAGGCAAAGGCGCGCGGACAGTCACTTCAGGCGTACCTGTTGGAGTTGGTGGAGACGCAGGCTCGACGTCTCCGCAACACGGCGGCCCTTGATCGCTTCGGCGGCCGCTCGGACGGTGCGCGTTCCCTGCCTGGAGAGAGTGCCGCTGAGCTGACCGAGCAGCGGGAGCAGCGGGGGCCGTGGGGAGATGCGGCGTGATCGTGGTTGACGCGTCAGCACTTGCCGACGCTCTCGTCGACGACGGCCCCATCGGCGACGCGGCGCGGGCGGCGCTGACCGGAGATCCGCACTGGGCTGCCCCCGCCCACCTCCTGGTCGAGGTCATGTCCGTGATCAGGGGCAAGGTGCTCGGCAACAAGCTCGGCCTTGCCCGGGCGCAGGAAGCGATCGATACACTCCCGTCGCTGGTCATCGACGAGGTCAGCACCTCGATGCTGCTCGATCGGATGTGGCAATTGCGCGGCAACCTGTCGGCCTACGACGCGGCGTATGTCGCGGTTGCGGAACTGATGGCCTGCCCACTCGTGACCGGTGATGGTCACCTCGCCAAAGCCAGCGGCGTCCGTTGTGAGATCCAGCTGACCGCGGCCTAACCTCGATGCCGGCGACGTGGCGGCATCCGGGTAGCTCCGAAACCCCGATGCCCCCGGCATGGAGTTGATCAGGTGGGCAGGACCGGCGCCAGCAGGTCCAACAGGGCGTCGTGGTGGCGGCCGGTACTGAGCAGCGCGGTTCCGTCCCCGGCGAGCAGCGGGCGACCGCGAAGATCGGTCGCCCTCCCGCCGGCCTCCTGGACGATCAGCGGTAGCGGTGCGAGGTCTTCGTACCCCATTTCCGGGCCGGCGATCACGATCGCATCCACCAGTCCGGTGAGCAGACCCCCGATCCCGCCCAGATGACCGGTGATCCGCGTACGACGATGCAGCGCGAGTAACACGTCAGCGGGCCAGCCGGCCGGGTTGACCAGCTCCACTCGGGCGGCGGCCAGGTCCGGGGTATCCCGCAGCACCGGCTCCAGATCCCTGCCGTCGGTGCGGACACGGCAACCGCAGCCGCGCGCCGCGTAGATCAACTGCCGGGCGACGGGCTGGTTGATGACGGCGAGAGCGGGGCCATGCTCGTCCTCAAGGGCAAGGTTGGTGCCGAAGACGGGGATGCGGTACGCGAAGTACTTCGTGCCGTCGATTGGGTCGATGATCCATCGCCGGCCGGAGCTGCCAACCGTGTCACCGGTCTCCTCGCCGTACACGCCGTCAGCCGGAAACCGCTCCGCCAGCTCGGTACGGATCAGCGCCTCGACGGCAACGTCGGCATCGGTGACCTCGGTTCCGTCCGCCTTGAGCGTCATCGCGAAGTCAGCCGCGAAGAACCGCTCGGCGGCCAGTCTCCCTGCTCGCTCGGCCAGCCCGACCGCGAAGTCCAGCAGCTCTCGATCGGGCGGGGGCGCGTTGATTCCCGGGCCCACCCTCGTCGACCGAGTCAGCGCTGCCTCGAATCCGCGACGAAGACGCCGCGCCCCGGTCGGCCGACCAACACACCCTGCCCCCGCAGCCTCGCCACCGCACGGTGGATGGTCGACACCGACACGTCGTAGTGGTCAGACAGCTCCTGTGTGGATGGAATCTGCGACCCGGGCTGAAACTCGCCCACCTCGATCCGCCTCAGCAGATCCTCGATCAACTCGTCCATGGTCGGCGGAATCGGCACGTGAAGGCCCCTTGCAGTCGGTTGGCCCTCCCAGTATCGAGCACCAGGTGAAAGAGCGGCAACAACTGAAAGAGGTGCAGCAGGCAGGCAGGCGCTAGCCAGATTCGACAGGTAAGAGAGCGTTGACAGAGGTGAGAGGTATCGGTAGCGTCGCTCTCGGTGATGCGGTTCCGCTGCGGTCGGTTGGCGCCTCTCGTACCGGTCTCGCATCGCCGCCGAGACCTCACCCTCCGCGCTCCCCCGGCGCGGCCCTGCCGTCGTACCGCCGATCGAGGCTGCGGTGGCAGGGCGGGGCGGTCTCCGCCGTCCCGACCGGCGGAGACCGCCCCCTCCACTCTGGCCCGATCCGAGAAAGGGCGGTCACCCGTGCGCAACCTGATCCGCCGGCTGACGGGCCGGCGCGAGGAACCACGTCCGGCGGAAGTCCGCCCACCCCAGCGACTACGGCCCTGGCAGATCCGCGAGCGGTGCTTCAACGTACGCCGGCGCGGCCTGGACCCGGTCGAGATCCGCGCCTTCCTGCACCAGGTGGCCGACGAACTCACCGCCGCGCAGACCGCCCTGGTCGCGGTGCAGAAGGAGAACGTACGGATCAAGAACGCGCTGCGCGCGTGGCAGAGCGCCCAGTCGGCCAACCACCGCCACCGATGACCGACCGTTGGGTGATCCACCTGCCGGTCACCGCGCCCGATCTGCACCGCGCGCGGATCTTCGCCCGTACCGCCGCCCGGGTGCTGGCCCGGCTCAGCGCCCGCGTCGAGCCGGGTGGGGTGACCGTGTCGGCCGAGGACCAGCAGTGCGTACGCCACTGGGTCTTCTGCGACCGGCCACTGCCCGGCGGCGCGCGGTGTGCGCTGCCAGCCGACCACACCGCGCCCTGCTCGCGGCGCGCGCCACGGCCCGACCACCGGTGACGGTGGCCGACGTCCGCAGACACGAACGGGGTTGACGAGCCGCGGCCCGCCAACCCCGATACGTGCCGGTCAGTTCTTGGTGCCACCCGAGCGGAACGCCACCCAGGCGTCGCTCATCCGGTCCGCCTGGCCCGGGGTGAACATGTTCATGCAGGAGTCCTGCGTGTAGTCCATGAAGTTGTGGATCGGGTCCAGCCCGGGTGCGGCGCAGGTGTCCGCGCCGACCGGGCAGTTGAACTGCGGGTGCGCCTCGCGCGGCGTGTCCGCCACGAAGTCGCCGGAGGCGGAGCAGCCGTGCGCGAAGGTGTGCTCCAGCATCAGCCAGTGCCCCACCTCGTGGGTCAGCGTGTCGCCCAGGGCGTACTTGCCGGCCGTGCCGTCCGGCATCGACTCGTCCAGGATCACGACGCCGTCGATGTAGTCCCGGCCGTTGTTGTAGCCCTTCGGGAAGTACGCCCAGCCGAGGAGGCCGCCGCCGATGTTCGCCGCGTACACGTTGAGGGTGCGGGCGTCACCCGTGTACAGCGCCTTCTTCATGTCCCGCTCGTTCTTGCCGGGCACGACCGTGTACCAGTCGCTGTTCACCACCCAGTTCGTGTCGACGAGGTCGAACCGGAACGGCGTGTCGGAGGCGTCCGGCGCCGTGCTGCCCGAGAAGGAGTCGTTGAGCACCTCCATCTGGTCCGCGATCATGGTGTTCCAACGCGCCGTCTCAGTTGCGGTGAGCGGGTGGTCGGAGATCATGTGGAAGACCGTGGGGACGGTGACGCTGCCGTTGGCCAGCCGCGGCGAGTCCTTGATCACGCCGTAGGCGTTCGCCTCGTTCTTCGAGTACAGCTCCGGCTCTTTGACGGTGGCGCCCTCGGCAACCCGCGCCGCGCTGTGGCCGTGGTCATCCGGCTCGCAGGCCTCGACACCCGGGGAGGCGGTCGTCGGCGCTGCCGAGGCCACCGCGCCGGAGGCGCCGCCGCCCGCCAGGAACGTGACGGCGGTGGCGGCGAGGACCGCCGCTCGGAAAGTTGGTCTCCTGTGCATCGTTGCACCTTTCAGGGGATGGAACCGGTGCGGACCGACGCGGGGTTGCCATGACCAGGTCGATGACGTCGTCGTTCCGGTATGAGAACACGCGGTTGCCGTCCGGCAACAGACCCTGAGCAGACGAAACGCCGGACCGGACGCTGCCGGGGAGCAGCCCGGCCGCGCATGGCCGCCGCCTCCCGGGGTACGCGAGCGGAGATACCGGAATCGACATCTCCGATCTGGCGTACGCGGGAGGAGAGCATCCGATGAAGGACAGACTCATCAAGGGGCTGAAGAAGAGCACGGGTGCACTCATGGTGCGCCGCCGGCGCAGGGATGCCCTGGTCGCCAAGCCGAGCCGCTCCAAGCGGCCGGGCCGGCTCTTCCAGTGAGCCCGTCAGAGCAGCCGCGTGACGCCCTCGGCTGTGACCAGGGCGTCCCGGCGGGCCGCATCGAGATTGGCGCAGAGCACCACCGAGGCGCCGGCTGACAGCGGGGCGAGCAGCCACTTCAGCGGCTGCTCGTGCTCGGCCACGTCCACCAGCAGCCGGTCGCCGGCCCGCAGGTCGAGTTGGTCGGCCACCGCCTCCGCGATCGCACCCCACTCCCCGTAGCTGGTGCCGTCCGCGCTGGCCGGATCCGACGCTCGGATCGTCGCGTGGTCGGGCGGGGCGTCCGGGTGCCGCAGCACCTCGACGGACCAGTCGAGCCAGCCGGCGGGCACCTCGGCCAACGGTCCGGGACCCACCACGTACCGGTGCAGACCCTCCGGTACGTCCTCCAGCCAGTCGTCGAGCCGTTCCGGCGTGACGAAGACCGCGTCGTACGGCCGGTCGGCGCCCGGTTCGAGCACCGGCAGCCCGGCGGTGGCCCGCGGCCGGAACGACACCGCCATCCCGACCGCCCACGCGCCCAGGAGCACGGCGGCGGTACGCCAGTGCGGCGGCAGCAGCACCGCGACCCGGCTGCCCGGGGCCAGCCCGCACCCGTCCCGCAGCAGGCCGGCCGACCGGGCCGCCCACCGACCCAGCTCCGGCGCGGTCAGGTCGACACGCTCACCGGTCGCGCCGTCGAGCCAGGTGAGCAGCGCGGGTTCGCGGATCGCGCCCACGGTCCCGGTACTCGCGTCCGGCATCGTCGCGTCGACCCGTGCCATCGCACACCTTCCCTCCGACAGGCTCCGCCCCAGCCTACGGACCCACGTTGACGGCGGTTGCCAGACTCGTGGGCGGGTCGAGTGTCCGATGTCCACGGACCGGCCCGGCCGGGCGGGAGGGCTGCTGTCATGCGAGCTGGAGGATGGGTCGCGGCGGGAATCAGCGCGCTGCTGCTCGGCGCGGCGCTGGCCGTGCCGGGGCCGGCCGGAGCGGACCCGATCCCCGAGATCGACCCGATCGTCACCGCACCGTCTGGGCGGACCAGCCGACCACCGCCGAGTACCCGGTGACCAACTCCTACACCGCGAACTCCACCGAGGGGGACGTGGTCGTCCGGCGTACGGGCACCGGGGCGTACACGGTGGTTCTGGAGGGCGCGGCGACGAGCGGCGGCGTCGCGCACGTGGTGGCGTACGGCGGCGGGCCGGCGCACTGCACGGTGGCCGGGTGGTACCGGACCCTGCTCGGCGGCGACGACCTGCTGATCCAGGTGCGCTGCTTCGCGGCGACCGGCGCGGCCGTCGACAGCCGCTTCGTGGCGACCTTCACCAACCGCCGGCAGATCCACCAGGGCCGGCTCGCCTGGTTCGTCACCGACCAGGCGGCGCCCAGCGGGCTGCGCACCCTGGCCAGCACCTACCGGTACGACTCCACGGGTGGGACGATCGCGTACGAGCGGCTGGCCACCGGTCACTACCGCTTCCGCATGAACCCCAACCCGGCCAGCGAGCACGGGCACCCGTACTTCCCGATGGCCCACGTCACCGCCCTCGGCACCGCCGCGGTGAACTGCCAGATCGCCTGGCCGGACTCCTGGGAGGTCCGCTGCGCCAACGCGGTCGGCACCCCGGTCGACGCCCGCTTCGCGGTCACCTACGGCGTCCGGGTCGACCTGCTCGGCCACTCGGCCGGCCCCCGCTTCGCGAGCGGCACGCTCTACGGCGAGTACGCGGGCGACGGGGTGCTCGGCGGCGACAGCTACAACTCGACCCTGGGCACGTACGGCGGCGCCGTGAAGACGCTGCTCGGCACCGGCCGCTACCAGGTGACGTTCCGGGGCACCGGGACGGCGTTCGGCACCGCCTTCGTCAACGCCCACGGGCCGTCCTCCCCCAGCCAGCCGAGCCGGGGGCACTGCGTCCTGGCCGGCTGGGGGCGTTCCGGCACGACGGACACGTCCGTCCGGGTCAACTGCTACGCCTGGCGGGGCGTGCCGGCCAACCTGAACGCCCGCGTCTCGTACACCACCTGGCCGGCAGTGTGACGTCGGCGGCGGGTGTTAAGAAGGGACCCTTCCTCTACCGGAGGCGTTAACAGGGGGCCCTTCCTTACACCGGGAGCTGGGGGCCGCCGGATAGGAGGGGGGTTAGGAGGTCGCCCTGCTTCTCCACCCGCTTGAGCACCTCGGTCGCCGTGTACGGCTTGGTCGACGGCCGCTTGCCGGCCGCGCCGGCGGAAACCTCCTCCCAGGTCAGCGGGGTGGACACCGACGGCACCGACTGGGCCCGCAGCGAGTACGGCGCGACCGTGGTCTTCGCCGCGTTGTTCTGGCTCCAGTCGATGAAGACCTTGCCTGGCCGCAGGTTCTTCGCCATCTTCGACACGATCAGCTTCGGGTGCGCCTTCTCCAGCTCCTGCGCGATGCGCTTGGCGTAGCCGGAGACGAGATCGGAGTCCTGGGTGCCGGCGATCGGGCAGCACAGCTGCATGCCCTTCTTGCCCGACGTCTTCGGGTACGACTCGATGCCGTCGTCGGCGAGCCGGTCGCGCATCAGCAACGCCACCTCGCAGCACTGCTTCAGCGCCGCCGGCGCGCCCGGGTCCAGGTCGACGACCATCATGTCCGGATGCTCGCCCACCTTCCACTGAGGGGTGTGCAGCTCCAGCGCGGCGAGGTTGGCGAGCCACACCAGGGTGGGCAGGTCGTCGGCGACCACGTAGTCGATCGTCTCCCGCCCCTTGCTGGACCCGGGCACGGGCAGCGTCTCGGTCCGCACCCAGCCGGGCGTGGCGGCCGGGGCGTTCTTCTCGAAGAAGGAGCCGCCGTCGACCCCGTTGGGGAAGCGGATCCGGGTGAGCGCCCGGTCCTCGAGGTGCGGGAGCAGCACGGGCGCGATCCGCGTGTAGTAGTCGATCACCTCGCCCTTGGTGAACCCGGCCGCCGGGTAGAGCACCTTGTCCAGGTTAGACAGCTCTAACGTGCGCCCCTCGACCTCGACGCGGAACCGCTCAGCCGGCATCCTCGACCTCCTCGGCGGGCTTGTCGGGCCGCAGCCGCAGCACCCGGGGGAAGCGCAGCCGCCCGTCCGGGGTGCGCTGGCCGTACTTCACCTCCACCACGACCCGGGGAGTTACCCAGATCGCGCCCCGGGCATCCTCGCGCGGCACGTCGCCCGCGAACGGCGACCCGCCGTCGCGCAGCGGCTCCAGTTCGCGCAGCAGCTCGCGCTCCAGGGCCGCGCCGATCCCGCCGCCGACCCGGCCTCGGTAGGTGAGCCGCCCGTCCGGCCGGGGCACCCCGACCAGCAGCCCACCGATCTTCCGCGCCCCCGGCCGCCAGCCGCCCACGACGAAGTCGCCGGTGACCTCCAGCTTGACCTTCAGCCAGTCCGGCGAGCGCACGCCCGGCCGGTAGACCGAGTCGGCCCGCTTCGCCATCACCCCCTCCAGGCCGTGCTCCCCCGCGGCCTGGTAGGTGGCCGGACCGTCGGGAAAGACCGGTGGCACGGCCCAGCGCGCGCCGCCCAGGCCGAGCCCGTCGAGGGTCGCGCGCCGCTCCTCCCAGGGCCGGCCGGTCAGGTCGACGCCGTCGAGCCGCAACAGGTCGAAGATCATGTACGTGACGGGCATGACCGCCGCCAGCCGCGCGGCCTTGTTCCGGTCCCGGACGTGCATCCGCTCGGCGAGCGCGGTGAACGAGGGCTGCCCGGTCTCGCCGAGCAGCACCACCTCGCCGTCGAGCAGCGCGTCGTCGACCTGCCGGTGCAGGGTGGCGAGTTCCGGGTACGCGGCGGTGATCTCGACGCCGGAGCGGGCGTACAGGTGCTGCCGGCCGCCGGAGATGTCGGCGAGGGCCCGCACCCCGTCCCACTTGAACTCGTACGCCCAGCCGCCACCCGCCGGGAGCTGCCCGGTCATCGCGAGCATCGGCTTGATCGGCGCGCCGGGCACGACCCGACTGTAGTGGCACGCGGAACGCCTCGCGTCCGGTTCGATCGGATGGGAGCATGGTCGATACCGGGGAAGGGAGCGCAGGATGCGGGCCATCTGGAAGGGAGCCGTGTCGTTCGGCCTGGTCTCCATCGGGGTGAAGCTGTACTCCGCCACCGAGGAGAAGGACATCCGTTTCCACCAGGTCCACCGCGACGACGGCGGCCGGATCCGCTACAAGCGCACCTGCCAGGTCTGCGGCGAGGAGGTCAGCTACGACGACATCGCCAAGGGGTACGACATCGGCGGCGGCGAGATGGTCATCCTCACCGACGAGGACTTCGCCGAGCTGCCGCTGAGCACCTCGCGGGCGATCGACGTGCTGGAGTTCGTCCCCGCCGAGCAGGTCGACCCGATCCTCTACGCCAAGTCGTACTTCCTGGAGCCGGAGGGCTCGGCCACCAAGCCGTACGTGCTGCTGCGGGACGCGCTCGTCGACTCGGAGCGGGTGGCCATCGTCAAGGTGGCGATCCGCCAGCGGGAGCAGCTCGCGACGCTGCGCGTCCACCAGGGGGTGCTGCTGCTCAACACCATGCTGTGGCCCGACGAGATCCGTACGCCGGACTTCGGCTTCCTCGACGAGGACCTGAAGGTCCGGCCGCCGGAGCTGGCGATGGCCAGCTCACTGATCGACTCGATGGCCGGCGACTTCCAGCCGGACGTCTTCACCGACGACTACCGGGCCGCGTTGCAGGAGGTCATCGACGCGAAGGTGGAGGGCCGGGAGGTCGTCCAGCCGGAGGAGGTCGAGGAGGCCCCGGCGGCGGCGGTGGACCTGATGGCCGCGCTGAAGGCGTCCGTCGAGCGGGCCCGGGCGGCCCGCGGCGAGGCGCCGGCCCGCGGCGCGGGTGAGCCGACGCCGATCTCGGCGGCCCGCTCGGCGCAGAAGAAGGCGGCCGAGAAGAAGGCCGCGAAGGCCCCGGCGAAGAAGGCGGCCGAGAAGAAGGCGGCGCCGAAGAAGGCCGCCGCCAAGAAGACGGCGGCGAAGAAGGCCGAACCGGCGAAGAAGGCCCCGGCCAAGAAGGCCGCCCCGAAGAAGGCCGCCCGCAAGACCGCCTGAGGTGTAAGGAAGGGCCCCCTGTTAACGCCAGCGGTAGAGGAGGGGACCCTTCTTAACGGTGGGCGTTAACAAGGGGCCCTTCCTTCGGTCTCAGCCGCGGCCGAGCTTGTGGGTCGGGCGGATCTTCACGATCACCCGTTCCTCGCCGGGCTGGCGGAACGGGTACGTCTCCTCCCCCAGGTACTTCTGCGCCATCCGGTCGATGTGCTCGTCGGCACCCTCCTCGACCAGCTCGGCGGTGCCCTTCACCCAGAGGGTCCGGAAGTCGTTCTCCTTGTCGGCCACCGACACCGCGACCGCCGGGTTGCGCCGGATGTTGTCGTACTTCACCCGGCCCTTGGCGGTGTTGAAGATGATGTGCTCCCCGTCGGTGTCGATCCAGACGGGTGTGACGTGCGGGGTGCCGTCGACCTCGACGGTCGCGACGTGGGCGAGCTGCGGCTCGGCGAGCAGGGCAACGTCTTCGTCGGTGAGGATCGCCATATCGGTGACGTTACCGGCGACCGCCGGTCGCGGCCCGGTGATCGTCCCGCGCACCTGACGCCTGCACACCAGGGAGCCAGGCGGGTACCGTGTGCGTCGGCCTACCCCCGGCACGCGGTGCCGGCCACCACTTCGAGCAGGGAGTCGACGCCGTGAGCGAGCGCACGCAGAACCGGTCCCAGAAGTCGGAACGGCGGCTGGCCGCCCAGCTCGCCGCGCAGAAGGCGGCCGAGAAGAAGCGTCGCCGGCAGGCCTGGGCCGGCGGTCTCGCCGGTATCGCCGTGGTGGCGGTGCTGATCACCGTGTTCGTGATCGTCGGGCGTGGTGGGGACGAAGCGGACCAGGCTGCCGGCACCCCGTCGGCGAGCGCCTCCGCGCCGGCCGCCGTTGGTGCGGGCGCCCCGCTGCCGGCCGGCGCCGACCCGGCGCTGAACACCAAGCCGGTCGTGGAGGCGGGCAAGGGCGACCTCACGAAACTGGTCGTCACCCCGCTGATCAAGGGCACCGGCCCCGAGGTGAAGACCGGGCAGACCATCACCACCAACTACGTGGGCGTCTTCTACGCCGACGGCCGCGAGTTCGACTCCTCGTGGAAGCGGGGGGAGCCGGCGAGCTTCGCGATCGGCGTCGGGCAGGTCATCCCCGGTTGGGACAAGGGCCTGGTCGGCGTGACCGTGGGCAGCCGGGTGCAGCTCGACATTCCCACCGAGCTGGCGTACGGCGCCAACCCGCCGGCCGGCGCGCCGACCGGCCCGCTGCGCTTCGTCGTGGACGTGCTGGCCGCCCAGTGACCCGGGCGGATCGTCCGGGATGTCGCCCCGGGGTGATGCAGTTGCCCACAGAGGGCTTCCGGCCCGTCACCCCCCGGCAGTAGGTTCGGCGTCACCCTGGGGCGTCGGCCGTCCCCGGGGTGACCACCGGACCGCGGAGGTGCACGTGACGGACGACGCGAGGCGGACCGCCCGCTTGATGTGGACCCACTTCGAGCCGGCGCATGCCGTCACCTACTTCCATCCGCGCGCCCGGGCGGCGTACGAGGCGGTCGGGCTGCGCGGCTACTGGCGGGGCTACTTCGCCGGGCGGGCCGCCCCGCTCGGCCCCACCGAGCCGGCGCCGGTGGTCGCCGCGTTCTACAGCTTCGCCCCGCACATGGTGCAGCGCGCCCTGCCGGCGGTGTGGAAACTGGCCACCCCGGCGGAGGCGCTGCGGGCCCGGCTGACCGGGGCCGTGCAGGCGCTCGCGGAGCTGACGTACGAGCTGCCCGAGTCGCATCTCGCCGAGGCCGCCGACCTGCTGGAGGCCGCCGCGGCCGAGGTCGAGGTGGCCGGCCGGGTGCTGGGGGCGGCCAACGCGGCGCTGCCCCGCGGCGAGTACCCGCTCGCCCGGCTCTGGCAGGCCGCCACCACGCTGCGGGAGCACCGGGGCGACGGGCACATCGGCGCGTTGGTCGCCGCCGACCTCGACCCGGTGGAGACGCTGGCCTGGCGGGTGGCCGTGGACATGTCCCCGGTCAACCTGCTGGGCCGGGGGTGGAGCGAGGAGCAGTGGGCGGCGGCGCGCGGCCGGCTCGCCGAGCGGGGCTGGCTGACGCCGGACGGCGAGCCGACCGAGCACGGCCGTGCGGGTTTCCGCGCCGTCGAGGACGCCACCGACGACGCCGCCGCCCGCCCGTGGCGGGCGCTCGGCCCGGAGCGCACCGAGCGGCTGCGCGAGCTGCTCGACCCGATCGCCCGCGCCGCGCACACCGTCATCCCGGCGGGCAGCCCGATCGGTCTGCCCGCACTCCAGGCCTGAGGTCACGGCGGAGCCGACCCGGCGACCCGCCACGCGGAGCCGGCCCCGGCGACCCGCCGCGCAGCCGGCGGCCACCCCGGCCGGGGCGCGGGCGCCGCGACCGCCCGTCCGGCAGGATGGGTACGTGGCGGATGCGGTGATCTTCGACCTGGACGGCGTGATCGTGGACTCGGAGCCGGTCTGGGAGGAGGTACGGCGGGCGTACGTGGCGGCGCACGGCGGCACCTGGCAGGCGGACACGCAGCGCCGGTTGATGGGCATGAGCACCGGCGAGTGGTCCCGCCACCTCAGCGGGGAACTGGGCGTCGACCGGACGCCTGAGCAGGTCGCCGCCGAGGTGGTCGAGGAGATGACCCGGCGGTACGCGGAGCGCGTACCGCTGATCGACGGGGCCGACCAGGTCGTGCGCCGGGTGGCCGGGCGGTGGCCGCTGGGGTTGGCCAGCTCGTCCCCGACCCGGCTGATCGCGGCGGCGCTCGCCGCGACGGGCCTCACCGACGTGTTCGGCGCGACGCTGTCGACGGAGGAGACCGCGCGGGGGAAGCCGGCGCCGGACGTGTACCTGGCGGTCGCCGAACGGCTGGGCGTCGATCCGGCCCGCTGCGTCGCGGTGGAGGACTCGTCCAACGGGGTGCGGTCGGCGGCGGCGGCCGGCATGGCGGTGGTGGCGGTGCCGCACGGGGCGTACCCGCTGGATCCGGACGCGGAGCGGCTCGCGGCGTTGGCGCTGGGGTCGATCGGCGAGTTGACGCCGGAGGTTGTCGCGCGGCTCGGCTGACCGGGGCCCCGTGGCCGCCATCGGGTCGGCGTAGGGGACGTGGTGCCGGCAGGTCAGACCGAACGGCTGCGGCTCGACCGGGGCAGGAACCGGCGTGGCGGGCGGCCGGCGTCCCACCGGCCCGGCTCGTCGATGATGGTCGCCGCCGGCGTGCCACCGCGTCCCGCGTCCCGGTCCGCCGGCCGCCCGGTACAGGCGGGTTCCGCGTCCTTCTCCAGCACCTCGTGTCGCATGGCCCCATCCCTCCCGCCAACTACCCCGTTGTACGGTTTCCGGGGCTCCGGGGATCGGTGTCCGTGGGCTCGGGTGCCGGCGAGTTCGTGAACCGGCGTGCCGCGCCCCGCACGGGCCGCGTCCGGAGGTGCCGGCATGAGCGGGGATCGGTCGGGTACGGCAGCCGACGGCGGACGCGCGGGTGAGGAGACGGGGATGAAGGCGATCGTGTACGAGCGCACCGGCGACGCCTCGGTGCTGCAACTGATCGACCGGCCGGTGCCGGAGCCCGGCCCCGGTGAGGTGCTGGTCCGGGTGGCGATCTCCGGGGTCAACCCGACGGACTGGAAGGCGCGCCGGCAGTGGCCGTTGCCGGCCGGCTGGCAGATTCCCGGGCAGGACGGCGCGGGGGTGATCGAGGCGGTCGGTGAGGGCGTCGACCAGATCCGGATCGGCGAGCGCGTCTGGTTGTGGGAGGCGGCCTGGCAGCGGCCGTGGGGCACCGCCGCCGAGTACACGGTGGTCCCGGCCCGCCAGGCGGTACGCCTCGGCAGCGCCTCCTTCGACCTGGGCGCGTGCCTGGGCATCCCCTTCCTGACGGCGCACCGCTGCCTGACCGCCGGCGAGTACATGCCGGACAAGCTGCACGCGGGTGCGCTGAGTGATCACACGGTGCTGGTGCAGGGTGGCGCGGGCGCGGTCGGGAACGCGGCGATCCAGCTCGCCCGTTGGGCCGACGCGTGTGTGGTCGCGACGGTGAGCCGTGCCGAGAAGGCGCAGCTCGCGGCGGCGGCCGGGGCGGACTTCGTGGTCAACTACCGCGAGCAGGACGTGGTCGAGGAGGTCCGCAAGATCGCGCCCGACGGGGTGCACACGATCGTCGAGGTGTCCGCCGCGCGTAACGCCCCGGCCGACGTCCAGTTGCTGCGGCCCGGCGGCGCGGTGTGCGTGTACGCCGACGACGGCGGCGAGGAGGTGACCCTGCCGATCCGGCCGCTCATGGTGCCGAATGCCCGCTGGCAGTTCGTGCTGGTCTACACCGAGCCGAAGGCGGCGAAGGCGCAGGCGGTCACGGACGTGTCGGCGGCGGTCGCGCAGGGCGGTGTCCGGGTGGGTGCGGAGGCGGGGCTCCCGCTGCACCACTACTCGCTGGCCGCGGCTCCGGCGGCGCAGAAGGCGGTGGAGGATGGTGCGGTCGGCAAGGTGTTGATCACCGCTGCCGGGGACGAACAACCCGGGTGAGCTGGCGCTTTTATCCATAGCCGGGACAGAGGCGAACAAGTTTCGCAAGAATGACGGTGCGGGTCACCCCCGCATGGACGGGCGGCCCCGGCGCGGTGCGAACGCCGGGGCCGCCCTTAGGGGAGGGATGTCTCCAAAGAGCCCTACCCCAAGAGGCGACGGTGCGCCTCGAAACGTTACGGCGCCGCCAGCTCGCGAACCTCCAGGCCGCCCTCGGCGTACCGGGACCGGACGACCTTCTTGTCGAACTTGCCCACGCTGGTCTTCGGCACAGCGTCGATCACGGCCCACCGCTCGGGCAGCTGCCAGCGCGCCACCGACCCGGCGAGGTAGTCCCGCAGCTCCTGCGCGCCGGCGGTCGCGCCCTCGCGGAGCACCACCGTGGCCAGGGGGCGCTCGCCCCACCGCTCGTCCGGCACGCCCACCACGCAGGCCTCGACGACGTCCGGGTGGGCCATCAACGCGTTCTCCAGCTCCACCGAGGAGATCCACTCACCGCCGGACTTGATGACGTCCTTGGCGCGGTCGGTCAGCGTGATGAAACCGTCCGGCGAGAGGGTGCCGACGTCCCCCGTCCGCAGCCAGCCGTCGCGGAACTTCTCCTCGTCCGGCACCTCGTCACCGACGTACCGGCCGGTCACCCACGGCCCGCGGACCTCCAGCTCGCCCACGGACGTCCCGTCGGCGGCCAGCGGCTCGCCCAGCGGACCCACGATCCGCGCCTCGACCCCCGCGGGGACCCGGCCCTGGGTGTAGCGGTACCGCCACGCGTCCTCGCCGCTCGCCCCGGCCGGCGGGCGGGCCACCGAGCCGAGCGGCGACGTCTCGGTCATCCCCCAGGCGTGGATGACGCGGATGCCGTGGCGCTCCTCGAACGCGTGCATCAGCGCGGGCGGGCACGCCGAGCCGCCGACGATCACCTCGGCCAGCGAGGCGGTGTCGACGTCGTGGCTGTCCAGGTACGCCAGCAGATCGGTCCAGATGGTCGGCACGGCACCGGCCAGGGTGGGCTGCTCGACGGTGAGCATCTCGGCGATCGGGGCGGCCTGGAGGAACCGGTCCGGCATGACCATTGACGCGCCAGAGAGGAACGCCGCGTACGGCAGGCCCCACGACATGGCGTGGAACATCGGCACGATCGCCAGGACCCGGTCGCGCGGCCCGAGCCCGAAGGACTCCGGCATGCAGACCTGGAGGGAGTGCAGGTAGATGGAGCGGTGCGAGTAGGCGACCCCCTTGGGGTTGCCGGTGGTCCCGGAGGTGTAGCAGAGAGCGGCGGCGTCACGCTCCTCCACCTCGGGCCAGTCGTAGGTGTCCGGCCGGCCGTCCAGCAGGGCGTCCCAGTGGTGTACGGAGATCCGGTCCCCGGCCGCCGCCACGAGCGGCGCCGGGTCGCCGCCGCCGACCACCACCACGTGCCGGAGGGTGGTCATCTCGCCGATGACCTTCGCGAGCAGGGGGATCAGCGTCGAGTCGACCAGCACCACCCGGTCCTCGGCGTGGTTGGCGATGTACGCGACCTGGTCGGGGAAGAGGCGGATGTTGAGGGTGTGCAGCACCGCCCCCATGCTGGGCACGGCGAAGTACGCCACGAGGTGCTCGGCGTTGTTCCACATGAAGGTGGCGACGCGCTCGTCGCCGGTCACGCCGCACTCGTCGCGCAGGGCGTGGGCCAACCGGGCCGCCTGGCGGCCCACCTCGGCGTACGTCATCCGGCGGGGTTCGGCGCCGGTCCAGGTGACCACCTCGGCCGCGCCGTGCACGGTGGAGCCGTGGTCGAGGATCCGGGAGATCTGGAGGGGGGCGTCCATCATCGTGCTACGCATGAGTAACAAGCTAGTGTCGGCGGTCACAGCTTGGGAACCCCGGATCTCCGGACCGCTCCGGCGTCGCTGCGTAGATTGTCCGGGTGAGCATCTCCTGGGCAGAGTCGTACGTCGGGCAACTGCGCGCCCTCGCCGGCGACCGCACGCTGATGTTCGTCGGCGCCCGCGCGGTGGTCCGGGACAACGCCGGCCGTGTCCTGCTGATCCGGCGCTCCGACAACGGCCAGTGGGCCATGCCGGCCGGGGCGATGGAGCTGGGCGAGTCGATCGCCGACTGCGCCGTCCGTGAGGTCCGGGAGGAGACCGGGCTCCGGGCGCTGCGGGTCAGCGCGTTCGCCCTCTACACCGGCCCGGACCGCACCCACACCAACATGTACGGGCACACCTACCAGATCTTCACCACCGCGTTCCGGGTGGAGGAGTGGGACGGCGAGCTGGCCCGGATCACCGACGAGACCACCGACGCCGGCTTCTTCAACCGCACCCACCTGCCCAGCCCGTTGTCGGCCAGCGTCCCGGAGACCCTCGCCGACCTGGACGTCTTCGAGCAGACCAACCGCCTGATCCTCAAGTAGCTCAGAGCAGCGTCTGGGACTTGGCCTCCATCTCGGCGGCGGCCTCCTCCTTCGACTCCTTCGCCAGGGGCTTGCCGCCGGGGGCCGGGGCGTCGCCGCCGAGCCCGTCCGTGCCGCCGGTCGCGCCCTCCGGGCCGGCCCCCCGCAGCTTCTCGTCGGGCAGCGCCAGGGTGACCAGCACCGCCACGATCGCGATCAGCCCGGCGGTGAGGAACACCAGGTCCAGCGCCTCCACGAACGACGTCTGCACGGCCGCCCGGACCGGCCCCGGCAGGGCGAGGATCGTCGCCGGGTCGTTGACCGACACGTCGGCACCGCCACCGGCCGCGACGGCGGCCCGCTGCTCGGGCGGCAGCTGGGCGATCGCGCCGGGCAGCCGGCCGGCCAGCTCCGACGTGAGCCGGGACGAGAGCACCGCGCCGAGGATCGCCACGCCGAACGACCCGCCAAGCGACCGGAAGAAGGTGGCCGAGGAGGTACCGGCGCCCAGGTCCCGCGTCGACACGGCGTTCTGCACGGCGAGGATCAGCGACTGCATGCACAGGCCGAGTCCGATGCCGATCACCACCATGAAGAAGAAGGCGAGCCACAGCGAGGTGCGGACCTCCAGCCGGGTGAAGAGCAGCATCCCGACCACCAGCACCGCCGAACCCGCCACCGGGAACCACTTGTACCGGCCGAGCTGGCTCATCGCCCGCCCGGTGAGCACCGAGGTGACGATGATGCCGGCCATCATCGGCAGCATCAGCAGACCGCTGCGGGTGGGCGAGGCGCCCTTGACGATCTGCAGGTAGAGCGGGATGAAGATGATCGAGCCGAACATCACCAGACCGAGCACGAAGCCCGCCGCGTTCGACAGGGCGAAGGTGGCGCTGCGGAACAGCCGCAGCGGCAGGATCGGCTCGGCGACCCGGGCCTCCTGGACCACGAAGAGCACGCCCAGCACCGCCCCGGCCGCGAACAGCCCGATGATGACGCCGGAGCCCCAGGCGTACTCGTTACCGCCCCAGCTCAACGCGAGCAGCAGGGAACTCACCCCGGCGACCAGCAGCGCCGCGCCCAGCCAGTCGATCGCGTGCTGCCGGCGGGTGAACGGCACCAGGCGCAGCACCCGGGAGCAGACCACGATGGCGAGGATCGCCAGCGGCACGTTGATGTAGAAGATCCACCGCCAGTCCGTCTCGGCGAAGTAACCGCCCACCAGCGGGCCGGCCACCGAGGAGATCCCGAAGACCGCCCCGAAGAGGCCCTGGTAGCGGCCCCGCTCCCGGGGTGGCACGACGTCCGAGATGATCGTGAACGCGAGGGTCATCAGACCGCCCGCGCCCAGGCCCTGCACGCCCCGGGTGACGATCAGCTGGGTCATGTCCTGGGAGAGGCCGGCGAGCAGCGAGCCGACCAGGAACGCCCCGATCGAGAAGAGGAAGACCGGTCGCCGGCCGTACAGGTCGGCCATCTTCCCGTACAGCGGGGTGGAGGCGGTCGACGCGAGCAGGTACGCGGTCACCACCCACGAGTAGTGGTTGATCCCGCCCAGTTCCCCGACGATCGTCGGTAGGGCGGTTCCCACGATCGTCTGGTCGAGTGCGGCCAGCAGCATGCCGGTCATCAGACCGACCATCAGCAACCGGATCTGGCGCGCGCTCAACGCCGGGGTCTGCGTCGTCATTCCGCGTCTTTTCCCGCCCTGTCCCGAACATGCCCCCGGCCGACCCCCTTCCCGTCGACCTCCGGGTTGATCATGACGTTGGCGGGTGAATCGGAGATCAAACCACCCGCCAACTTCATGATCAACCCGAAAGGGACAGCGGGTGGGGGTCAGTGGGGGCCTTCGGCGAACTCTTCCACGATCTTCGTGCAGAAGGCTGGGAGGTCGGCCGGCTTGCGGCTGCTGACCAGGCCGTTGTCCGTCACCACCGGCTCGTCGACCCAGTTCGCGCCCGCGTTCGTCAGGTCGGTGCGCAGGCTCGGCCAGCTCGTCATCCGGCGGCCCCGCACCACGTCCGCCTCGACCAGCGTCCACGGACCGTGGCAGATCACCCCGACCGGCTTGCCGGCCTCGAAGAACGCCTTCACGAACCGGACCGCGTCCGGGTCGGTCCGCAGGAAGTCCGGGTTCGCCACGCCGCCCGGCAGCACCAGCGCGTCGTACCGGCCGGCGTCCGCGTCGGCGGCGGTCACGTCCACCGGGTACGTCTTCGACTGGTCCAGGTGGTTGAAGGACTGGATCTCACCCGGCTTGAGCGAGACCAGCTCGACGGTCGCCCCGGCCTGCTCCACCGCCTCGCGGGGCTGGACGTACTCGACCTCCTCCACACCGTCGGCGGCCAGGAAGGCGACCCGCTTGCCGTGAAGTGTCGTCGCTGCCATGTCGTTACCACTCCTCTCCGGGGTATGTCTCGTCGGTTCCCGCCGCCGCAGGCCCGAAACGCGGCCACCGTCACCCCGGACGGGCGCAGGTTTGACCCGGCGGCCCGGGGGGACCCGGGAAGGCATGGCAGGAGCAGCAGCGGAACAGCGCCGGCTCGCCGCCGTGGTGGAGAGCTGGCTCGGGCGCCCCGTTCTGGTCGTCGGGGACGCGATGCTCGACGAGTGGCGGTTCGCCGAGTCCGAACGGCTCTGCCGGGAGGCACCCGCCCCGATCCTCACGCTGCGGCGGCGGATCTCCGCCGCCGGTGGTGCGGCGAACACCGCCGTGAACGTGGCCGCGCTCGGCGGCCGGGCGGCGCTGGTGGCCCCGGTCGGCGCGGACGTGGCCGGCGACGAGCTGCACGACTGCCTGGACCGGGCCGCCGTCTGGGACCGGACGGTCAACCAGCCGGGCCGCCCGACGCCCGTGAAGCGGCGAATGCTGGCCGGCAACCAGATCCTGCTCCGGGAGGACTCCGGCGACCCCGAGGACACCCTCGACGACGACGGCGTGGCCCGGCTGCTCACCGCGCTCGACTGCGCCACGGAGGAGCTGCGGGCGGTCGCCGCCGGCGAGGCGCCCACCCTGGTGGTCTGCGACTACGCGCTGGGCGCGCTGCCCGCGCCGGTCCGCGCCTGGCTGGTGGCCAACCGGGAGCGGTACGCGACGGTCGCGCTCGACGCGCACGACCTCGCCGACTGGCGGGGCCTCGCCCCGACCGTGGTGACCCCGAGCTTCGCCGAGGCGAGCCGGCTGCTCGCCCGCGCGGCAGCCCGGCCCAGCACCAACGACCTGCACCTGGACCACCCCGACGGCGACCCGTCCGACGGCCCGTCCGAGCTGACCGTGGGCGTGGCGCCCGGTGACGGCTCCTCCGCCCGGCTCGGCCCGACCGGCGAACCGGGACCCGGCGAGGACCGGGTGGCGATGACCGGGGACGGCCTCACCGTCACCGGCACCGGCGTCACCGTCAACGCGACCGCCGGGGAGGGCGTGGACCGGGCGGTGCTGGCCGAGTCCCGCCTCGCCGAGCTGCGGGCGCACACCGGCGCCGACGTCGTGGCGGTGACGCTGGACACCGACGGCGCGGTGGTCGGCGGGCCCGACGGGGAGCGCCGCCGCAGCCACAGCACCCCGGTGCCGGCCAGCCACGCGGTGGGGGCCGGGGACGCGTACCTCGCGGCCATGACGCTCGCGCTGGCCGCCGACGCGCCGCTGCCGACCGCCGCGCAGCTGGCCCAGCTCGCGGCGACCATCACCGTCTCGGACACCGGCACGTGTGTGTGCCGCCGCGAGGACCTGCTCGGCGCGCTCGACCAGCCGGCCGAGGACGCCGGCCGGCTGACCCTGGTGGACGCCGACGCACTGGCGACGATCGCCGACGAGCACCGGCGCGACGGCCGTTCGGTCGTCTTCACCAACGGCTGCTTCGACGTGCTGCACCGGGGACACGTCCGGTACCTGGAGCAGGCCCGCGCGCTCGGCGACCTGCTGGTGGTGGCGGTCAACTCCGACGACAGCGTCCGCCGGCTCAAGGGCGCGGACCGGCCGGTGAACCCGGTCGAGGACCGGGTGGCCCTGCTGGCCGCACTGGCCTGTGTGGACCACGTGGTCGTCTTCGAGGAGGACTCGCCGGCCCGGCTCATCGAGGCCGTCCGCCCGGACGTGTACGTCAAGGGTGGTGACTACCCGCCGGAGATGGTGCCGGAGGCACCGCTGGTGCGCCGCCTCGGCGGGCAGGTCCGCACCCTCGGGTACGTGCCGGACCGGTCCACCTCGGCGATCATCGACCGGATCCGCGCGCACGGCCGGGACGTGACCACCGACGCGGCGGCGGGTCAGGCGTGAACCGACCGCTCGACCTCGGTACGCCCGGGGAGTTCCGCGCCGCGCGGCTGCTCGACGTGCTGATCCCCACCCGGAACCGGCCGGCCGAGCTGGCGGTCACCCTGTCCGGGCTGGCCGCGCAGGAGGGCGTCCCCGGCTTCGGGGTGGTGGTCAGCGACCAGTCCGACGGGGAGCCCGCGTACGCGCACCCGGCGGCGGCCACGATGGTCCGGGCGCTGCGCCACCGGGGGCACCCGGTGCTGCTCACCCGCCGGCTGCCGCGCCGCGGTCTCGCGGAGCACCGGGCGTCGCTGCTGGCCGCCTCGGCCGCCCGGTACGTGCTCTGCCTCGACGACGACGTGTGGCTGGAACCGGGTGCGCTGCGCCGGCTGGTCACCGCCATGGAGGAGTTGGGCTGCGGTTTCGTGGGCAACGCGGTGCACGGCCTGTCGTACGTCGACGACGTACGCCCGGAGACGCACCGGCACTACGAGGAGTGGGACGGGCCGCCGGTGCCGGAGCGGATCCGTCCGGGCACCCCGGAGTGGCAGCGCGCGTCGATCCATCCGGCGGCGAACCTGCTGCACGTGACGGCGAAACTGGACCTGCCGGCGGGGGCGTGGCGGGCGTACAAGGTGTCCTGGATCGGCGGCTGCGTGCTGTACGACCGGGCGAAGCTGGTCGACGCGGGCGGCTTCGATTTCTGGCGGCGCGTGCAGGAGAAGCACCAGGGCGAGGACGTCGCCGCCCAGCTCGCCGTGCTGGCGCGCCACGGCGGCGCCGGAGTCCTGCCCAGCGGCGCGTACCACCTGGAGTCCCCGACCACGGTCACCGAGCGCGAGGTGGAGGCGTGGGAGGTGGTCCTCGCCGAGGAGGACGCCCCGCAACCGGCGTGAGGTGTTAGGAGGGGGCCCTTCCACTACCGGAGGCGTTAAGGAGGGGCCCTTCCTTACGTCGTCAGCAGTTCGCGGGCGGCTTCCGTGACCTCCGCTGTGGGGATGTCGGTCACGAAGGAGTCGCGGTGCGGGCACTCGCCGTCGCCGGGGCGGTGCGGGTAGATGCCCGGGGTGCAGTCGACGCCGCAGACCGGGCAGTGCACGGTCCAGGAGCTGATCGGGCGGTGCCGGCCGCGCAGCGGGGTCGCCGTGTTGATGAGGTTGCCGACCCAGAAGACGCCGACCGTGGCGGTGCCGACGGCCGCGGCCAGGTGCAGGGGGCCGGTGTCGTTGGAGACGACCAGGGCGCAGCCGGCGTAGCAGCCGGCCAGGCCGCCCAGGCTGAGCGCGCCGACCAGCGGCCGCACCGGCACCCCGGCCGCCGCGACCACCCGGTCCACCACCTCCTGCTCGGCGGGCGTGCCGGTGACGAGGACCTCGTACCCGTCGCCGTGCAGCTCGCGCGCCACCTCGGCGAAGCGTTCCGGCGGCCAGCGCCGCCGGGTGTCGGTGGCGCCCGGGTGCAGCGCCACCCGGGGCCGCTCGACCGGGCCGAGCACCTCGGCCGCCTCGGCCCGGTCGGCGTCGGTCACCGCGAGCGTCGGCACGATGGTGGTGGCCGGGGCCCCGACCAGCGCCGCGACTTCCAGGTAGCGGATCACCTCGTGCTGGTAGTAGACGTAGCGGAGCCAGCGGTCCAGCGGCGGCGCGTCCTCGGCACGCAGGCCGGCCGTCACCCGCGCGCCGAGGGCGGCGACGACCGGGTTGGAGTTGGCGCCGCCGCCGTGGACCTGCAACGCCAGGTCGAAGCGTTCCTTGCGGGCCGCCGCGAGGAAGTCGTCCATCGCCGACTCCGGCTCGCCCAGGTCCGGGGCGCGGATGCCGGGCGCGGGTGGCACCACCAGGACGCGGTCCACCGGGCCGGGCCGGTCGCGCCAGAGCTTCGCGTGCCACGGCGCGCCGAGCAGCACGATCTCCGACTCCGGGTACGCGGCCCGCACCGCGTCCAGCGCGGGCAGGAGGAAGATGAAGTCGCCGAGCGCGTTGGCCCGGAGCACGGCGATCCGCTCGACGTCGGGCACGCGCTCGGCGGTCGGGCCGAGCAGGTTCGGGGCGACCACGTGACCCCTACGGCCGGTCGATGTCGCCGGCGGCGGTGTCCGGGTGGTGGAGTTCCCGGTCCGCGGCCGGGTCGACCGGCTTCGGCGTACGCCCGGAGACGTCCCGCGTGCCGGTGCGGCCGACGGTGATGGTGCGCGGCGCGGGTCGTGCGGCCCGGGGCAGCCGGACCCGGAGCAGGCCGTGGTCCATCACCGCGTCGATGGCGTCCGGGTCCACCCGGGACGGCAGGTCCACCCGGTACTCGAAGCCGCGGGTCTCGAAGCCGCCCGGGATGCCGTGGTCGGCGTTGACCTCGGCCTCCGACCGGGCCCGTACGCACAGCTCGCGGTCGTCCAACTCGACCGCCACCTCCTCGGGGGCCACGCCGGGCAGCCGCACGACGACCTCCCAGCCGTCGGCGGTCTCGGTCAGCTCCAGGTCGGGCGAGCCGGAGCGACCGCCGACCAGCCGGCTCAGCTCGGCGCGCAGCGACTGCAACTCGCCCATCGGGTCCCAGCCCTGCTGCCGTCCGCGCCAACCCCGGCCGAAACCGCCACCGCTGTGTTCGCTCATCTCACCTCTCCGATCCGCTGGGTGGCCGCCGGGGACCGCAGCGAGCTGGGCGCGTCCAGGTTGGCGTCGCGGTCGACGCCGACGCCGAGCCGGTCGACCAGTTCCCCACCGAGCCAGGCGCTGATGCCGAGGAGGGCCAGGGCGACGACCTCGATCGCGATGAGCGCGCCGCCGGCGGCCCGGGACTCGGCGTTCAGCCGGACCGCCCAGACGGCGGCGAAGAGCAGGATCACCGCCACGTTCGCGGCGGCGTGGAGGAGCGCCACCCGCTTGGCGCGGGTGCCGGTGGGGATGGCGAGCAGGTCGAACGTCCCGGCCGCCGCGGCCAGCAGGCCGCCGACCAGTCCGACGGTGATGTTCCAGTACGCGACCTCGCCGAGGAAGTCGGGACCGCCCACGGTGTCGACGATGTCGAAGAGCACCGCGGTGACGAGCAGGGCGACCGGGAACATCACCAGCATCGGGTGGACGGGGTGGCCCAGCACCTTGAGTCGGCTCTCCATGACCGGGCCTCCTGCTCGGGTCCTGCCGGCGGGTCGGGTGAGGCGGTACCCCTGCCTCCGGCGGGCAAACCTCGCCCTGGTGAGGGCCGCCTAGGCTGTCGGGTGGTGGTACGTCGCCACCATGGTCAACGGACGGGGGACGGTCACGTGACGGTGGAGATCACGACCCACGAGGAACTGCGGGAGCTGCTGGGCACGCCGGCGCCCCGAGCCGCCGCGAAGGAGCGGACGCGTCTGCACGAGCGGGACCGCCAGTGGCTGGCGGCGTCCCCGTTCTGCCTGGTCGCCACGGCGGGGGCGGACGGCACCTGCGACGTGTCGCCGAAGGGTGACCCGCCCGGCTTCGCCCTCGTGCTCGACGACACGACCATCGCCATTCCCGAGCGGCCCGGCAACAAGCGTGCCGACGGCTACCGCAACATCCTCGACAACCCGCACGTCGGGCTGATCTTCCTGATCCCCGGGCGCACCGACACGCTACGGATCAACGGGCGGGCCCGGTTGCTGCGCGACGCGCCGTTCTTCGACTCCATGGTGGTCAGCGGGCACCGTCCGGTGCTCGCCGTCGTGGTCGAGATCGAGCAGATCTTCTACCACTGCGCGAAGGCGTTCCTCCGGTCGGACCTGTGGCGGCCGGAGACCTGGTCGCCGGAGGTGCTGCCGTCCCGGGCCCGGCTGGTGAAGGAGGTGGAGGCGCCGGCGGAGAACCTGGCCGACCTGGAACGCCACTACGGCCCGGAGTACGCCCGCCGCCTCTACGTTTGAGCCGACGGGCGAGGGTACTGATTCCTCGGGGTCGACGAGGACGGCCGACGAGGAGGAATCATCATGACCACGACCGTGGAGAAGTCCATCGAGGTACAGGTGCCGGTACGCACCGCGTACAACCAGTGGACCCAGTTCGAGGAGTTCCCGAAGTTCATGGGCGGTGTCCGCGAGGTACGCCAGCTCGACGACCGGCGGATGCACTGGGTCGCCGAGATCGCCGGGGTCCGGCGCGAGTGGGACGCGACGATCCTCGAGCAGGTGCCGGACCGCAAGGTGGCCTGGGCGGCGACCGAGGGCGCGACGAACGCCGGCGCGGTCTACTTCCAGCCGGTCGACACGGACCGCACGATGGTCCGGCTGCACCTGGAGTACGAGCCTGAGGGGCTGGTCGAGAAGACCGGCGACAAGCTGAACGTCGTCGAGCGGCAGGCCGAGTCCGACCTGGAGAGGTTCAAGTCGTTCATCGAGAGCCGGGGCGCCGAGACCGGGGCCTGGCGCGGCACGGTCGACACCGGTGCCGGCGTCGGCACGCCGGGCGTCGAGTACGCCGCGGGCACCCGGGGCGACAGCGGCAAGGCCGGTGTCTCCGGCACGGCGGTGGCCGCCGGAGCGGCGGTGGCGGGCGCGGCGGTCGCCGGGGCGGCGACCGCGGCGGCCCGGCACCGCGCCGACGGCGACGAGGACGACACGCCGACGCCCACCACCGAGACGGAGTACGTGGTGACGGATGTCCCCGAGAGCGGCGTCGCCAACTACCCGCCCGCGCCCCGGCGGGACGTCTGACCGGTCGTCGCCCGACGGGCCCGGTAGCTCCCGCTGGCGAGGTGCCACCGGGCCCGTGCCGTCAGGCCGCCCGCGGCTGGACCGTCGTCACCATCCACAGGTGACCGTCGGGGTCGGCGAACGTGCCCGCGTACCCCCAGGGTTGGGGTCCGGGCCCTTCGCATCACGGACCGGTCGGCACTCCGAAACTCATCGACGGTCGCGCCGGCTCACGCCTCCGGTGAGCCGACCTTCGGGGTGGCCCGGTCGATGATCGCCGCGTGGTCGACGCCCGCCGGCAGGGTCCCGTACGCGTAGCCGTGTTCGCCGCCGAGCCGGGACGCGCAGAAGGCGTCGGCGACGGCCGGGTGGCCGTGGCGCACCAGCAGCGATCCCTGAAGCACGAGCGCGAGCCGCTCCACCACGTGCCGGGCCCGCAGTTCCACCTCACCCGGGTCGGCCAGTTCGGTACGCAGCCGCCGCACCGCCGCGTCGAGCCGGGAATCGGCGCCCGCGGCGGCGTCCACCTCCGCCTCGAACGCCGCCAGCACCTGCGGCTCCCGGGTGAGGGCGCGCAGCACGTCCAGCGCGGCCACGTTGCCCGACCCCTCCCAGATCGAGTTCAGCGGCGACTCGCGGAACAGCCGGGGCAGGCCCGACTCCTCGACGTACCCGTTGCCGCCCAGGCATTCGAGGGCCTCGGCGGCGTGCCCGGGCCAGCGTTTGCACACCCAGTACTTGCCGACGGCGACGGCCAGCCGCTTGAAGGCGGTCTCGCCGGCGTCGCCGCGCGCCGAACGGTCCGTCGCGCCTGCCAGCCGCAGCATGAGTACGGTCGCCGCCTCGGACTCCACCGCCAGGTCGGCCAGCACGTTGCGCATCAGCGGCTGGTCGACCAGGTAGCGGTCGAAGGCCCGGCGGTGCGCCGCGTGGTGGACGGCGGTGATCACTCCCTGGCGCATCCCGGCCGCCGCGCCGATCAGGCAGTCGAGCCGGGTCAGGTTGACCATGTCGATGATCGTGCGGACCCCCCGGCCCTCGTCCCCCACCCGCCAGGCCACCGCGTGCTCGTACTCGATCTCCGACGACGCGTTGGACCGGTTGCCGAGCTTCTCCTTGAGCCGCATCAGGCGCATCGGGTTGCGCGTGCCGTCGGGCAGCACCCGGGGGACCAGGAAGCAGGTGAGCCCGCCGGGGGCCTGGGCGAGCGTGAGGAACAGGTCGCACATCGGCGCGGACGTGAACCACTTGTGCCCGACGAGCCGGTAGCTGCCGTCCGGCTCGGGCCGCGCGGTGGTGGTGTTCGCGCGCACGTCGGACCCGCCCTGCTTCTCCGTCATCGACATGCCGGCGAGCAGTCCCCGTTTGCCGAGCGGCGGGCGCAGCCCCGGGTCGTACGTCGAGGCGGTCAGCAGCGGCTCGTACCGCGCGGCCAGCTCCGGGGCGTGCCGGAGCGCCGGGACCGCCGCGTACGTCATCGAGATCGGGCAGCCGTGCCCGGCGTCCGGCCGCCAGGTGTAGAACTTCGCGGCGCGGGCGACGTGCGCGCCCGCCCGGTCGTCGGCCCACGGCGCGGCGTGCAGGCCGTGACCCACCGCGGTCCGCATCAGCTCGTGCCAGGACGGGTGGAACTCCACCTCGTCGACGCGGTGACCGTACCGGTCGTGGGTACGCAGCACCGGCGGGTACTCGTTGGCCAGCCGACCGTGTTCGATCGCCTCCGCGCCGCCGCCGAGCCGGCCGAGCTCGTGCAGCTCGGCGGCCGCCCAACCGGCCCCTTCCCGGTCGAGGCCCTCCAGCAGGGCGGGGTCGTCCGCCGCGTCGTAGCCGACCAGCGGTGGTACCTGGTTGAACACCTCGTGCGTCGTCACGGTGACACTCCCAGCGCGCGGTGGATGAATCGGGTCAGTCCGGGGATGGTGTCCGGGCCGGCGACCCCGGCGGCCAGCGGGCCGACCATGGCCTCGGCGAGCGCCCCGACCAGCGCGGTCGCGGTCAGCTCCGGATCCTGCGGGGGCAGCTCACCGGAGGACACGCCTACCGCCACGTACCCCGCGATCAGGTCGGCGTGGGCGCGGCGGAAGACGAGCCGCTGCGCGTCGACCGCCGGGTCCACGGGTTCGGCCAGCAGCGCGTACGCCAGCCGTGGCGCCTGCAACGCCCGACCGGCGAACGTGGCGACGACGGCCGCGAGCCGCGCCGCCGCCGTACGCTCCCGCGCCGCGGCACGGGCGACCGCGTCGATCTCGCGTTGCGACGCCGTCCGGAACACCTCGGCGAACAGGTCCGCCTTGGTCGGGAAGTGGCGGTAGACGCTACCGGTGGCGATGCCGGCGCGGTCGGCGACGGCGGCGACGGTGCAGCCGGCGTACCCGTGTTCGGCCATGATCTCCAGCGCCGCGGCGATCGTCCGCTCGCGGGACGCGCTGAGCCGAGCCCTGACCCGCTCGGTCGTCCGGTACGCCACGCAAGAATTGAACCACCGTTCACTTCTTGCCGGCAAGGGGTGGGACGGCTGACCGTCACGGTCTGGGGGCGATCGCACCGGCCCTACCGTCTCGGTATGACTGAACCGTCCCGCCTGGACGCCGTACGGGAGTCGTACGACACCGTCGCCGAGGACTACGCGAAGCTGGTGCCGCCGCGGTTCGCGGCGGACCCGTTGGGACGCGGGATGCTCGGGGCGTTCGCCGAGCTCGTCCGGGCCGGCGGCGGGCAGCCGGTCGCCGATCTCGGGTGCGGTCCGGGCCATGTCACCGCCCACCTGGCGTCGCTGGGCGTGTCCGTGTCCGGCGTCGACCTGTCACCGAAGATGGTGGAGGTCGCCCGGCGGACGTACCCGAACCTCCGCTTCGACGTGGGCTCGATGACCGCGCTGGCCGTCCCCGACGGGACGCTCGGCGGCATCGTCGCCTGGTGGTCCGTTCATCACCTGCCGCCGGAGGAACTGCCGGCGGTGTTCGCGGAGTTCCACCGGGCACTCGCCCCGGGCGGCCACCTCCTGGTCGGGTTCCACGTCGGGGCCGAGCGCCTGCGCCCGACGCACGCGTACGGCCACCCGGTGTCCTACGACACCCACCTGTTGCCGCCCGACCACGTGGCCGAGGTGCTGAGCCGCGCCGGACTGGGCGTCGTCGCCCGGCTCGTGCAGGAGCCGGGCGAAAGGCTGAAGCGGCAGCAGGCCTGCCTCTTGGCGCGCAGGCCCTCGTAGCGCAGTCCGCCGTTCGGTTGGCTGCTCGGGCGGTCCCGCTGCGGCTCGGCGGCGCGCCGGGCCTTGCTGCATGGATGGCTGTACGGTCTTGCCGTGGCAGAGGAGTTCGAACATGCCGGGGTTCCGTACTCGATTCAGTTTGCGTATGACATGGACGCCTGGTGCATGGAACTGAGCGAGGCGAACGCTGTTACCCGTCTGCCAGGTCCGGCCTTCCTCGTCGCGGTGGTACCGGACGAGGACATGGGCCCCGAGCCGACGATCCACGTTGGCAGCACCGGTGAACGCGACATCCCGTACGAGGTCATGCGCTGGTTCATGGCGAAGGTCGCAGAGCAGGTCGAGCAGCGTGGCGCTGGGCTGATCGAGACAGGCAGACACGGCACGTAGGCATTTCCACGCCATCTCCGAGAGGCCGAATCCGGCAGTGCGAGTTTCGTGCGAGGGTAAATGGCATCGACGTCTTCGCCGGTGGCCACGACGGCCCGGAACGCCAAAGGAATGCCGTCAGTCGAAATCAAAGATGCTGTGCCGGTCATAGAAGTGCAGCACGTACCTGCAGCGACGGCAGATCATCAAGGTCATGCGGTGGCTCGTCAACCCCCACCGGCTGTCCTGACGTGCCGTCTCCTGCTGGAACTCGGTGCCTCGGCAGAGCGGGCAAGAAAGCTGGGGCTCGGTCATGACGCGAGTGTAGGAAGCGACCGCCATGAACCGCGGATGCGGACCGCTCGCCGGGCAGGGCCGGACGCCTGCGGCTTCCTCATCGGCTCGGCCGAATGGGTTCGCCGGACAGGATGCCGTAGCCGAGAACAATCAAGAACATGACGCCGGCCGCAGCGAAGACCACACCAATCACCCGTTCCAGCAGAACGAAACGCGCCATGTGTTTGTCGTACCGGGCATCCGGTAGCCGACGCCATGGCGGAACTCGCCGCAGCACGCCCGCGGTGGCCATCGACCGCCGCACGTGCCACTCCGTCACGCCTCGGAAGTTGGTGGCCAGGGCGACACCGATGAGGCCCATGGTCAGACTCGTCATGACAGCGGCCACGAAGCGCCATGTCTCCATCCGACCTCCCCGGCGCGGGTCACCGAATCACAGATGGCTGTACAGCCACGGCGTCGACGCGCTCCGCGAGCCATCACGATGATCATTGTCTCAGATAACCGTCGCACCGGACCATTGGCTGGTGGTCCTCCGCCCGCTGCTGATGACGCGCATTGCCAATACCGCGCCCGGAGTCGCCCTCGCCACGCTGGCCTGGCTGCTCCATGCGGTTCCGGCAGGCAGGTGGTTCGCCTGCTTGGCTCCGATGGCGGCCGGTGTGTTCCTGGCGGTGCGTGGCTACCGCATGTCGGTGGTGATAACAGGTGAGCACATCACCGTGCGGGGACTGCGGAGCTCGCGAACCATCCGCCGCGCGGATGTCGTGGCACTCACGTCCCTACCCTCCCTGCGGTGGCAGCGCCCCTCGGGGCGCGACGTCCACACACCGCCGATCATGTTCATGGAGATCGGGCGGGTGCTTCCGGCCGTCGCGGCGCACAACGAGGCCTGCCTCGATCGGCTGTCCCGAGCGCTACGCCGACGAAGATGAGCTTCAGTTTGGAACAGCGCGCTCAACCGGCCGTGATGCCAGTAACACCTGCGGCATTCTGCACCGCCGCCTGACGGAGTCGAACCGTCGACCTACACCATTACGAGTCGGTCTCTGCCTCCTGCTCCTGGTCGCGAGAGCTGCACCCACCTGGCTGTGCCGGTCCGCGCTCGTTCGCTGACGCGCGCCGGTTCAACTGCTCGCTGGGCTGCTTCAAGGATTCTCCGGCAAGATTCCCGCGTGACCTTGGCACGAGCGGCTGGGACGTCGGGGCGGGCACACAACAAGGCAGACCGCTCCTGTACCGCTCAGCCTGGGACAACAGCGGCCATAGATGTGGCCACGGCGACCAGGAGTGATGGCTCGCCCTTCGGTGGGCGGCGAGCAGTTCAGCGCCGGCGCGTGAGTCGCGTAGCGAGTGATGCCACACCTCTAGTACCCAACGTCGGGGCACCACCTTGCGCCGGACGTACAGGCCGAGGGTGTCGTACATGCCGACGGCGCGGTTCATGAGGTAGAAGTCCTGCGAACGATCATCGGGGAGCTGCCCGGACCTACCGGCGTCGAACAACAGCCGTCGCCCCTGCTGTAGTTCTGGGGAGATCAACTGTTCGTGCATGTACCGGTAGGCGTCGCGCCGTTGTTGGGCCCGCTGCACAAGGACTGTGCTGAGCGATAACGCCACGGCGAGGGTCGCGATCACCACGCCTAGCAAGTCCTTGTAGGTGTTCACCCACTGCACGAGGCCAACGTATCGCCGGCGAACAAGCCCGGTGCTCACGCAACATGCCACCGCTCGACGGCACCTGCCGACGTCCGTGGAACTGCTGGTCCTCGTCAAACTGAACGTCGTCGCCCGCGTAGAACTCATCTACGAGGCTGCGCAGTAGTGCGACTTCCTCTCCGGTGAAGGTGGTCATGGGGCGTGCTCCGGGCGCGTCTGCGGGATCTCCTCGGTCAGGCAGGCTCGCCCCTGCGCGAGGTCCCCGGCCGTGTCAAGGCTCGCCGTAGGCGACCGCGGAGCGGCTCGGCCTTGGGCCTCGTGCCGGGGCAGTCGAACTGGTCGGGTTCTGTCATCCTGGCGCGGTGAAGCCCAACCTGGAGCGAATCCCGGGGAAGCAGGACCGGCAGGCGGAGGCGATCCTCGCCCGCGCGCCGCAACGCATGGATCAGAGGTTCATCAGCTCCCTCGATCCCTCTGCTTCGCTCGCCCTCGGGCGGTACGGCGCGCGCCTCGCCACACTGGCGCTGAGGCAGAACCGTCCCGACCTACTGCGTCGTTCATTGCTTGCAACAGGGCTCGCCGGGTGTCTGGAACCCGATGACGGCCGGGACCTCATGGTGGGTCTGGCATTGCCGTGGATTGTTGCGCGGCAGCTCGGGGCGTCCCCGGCTGCGGTGTTCGGCGATGTCGCCGACAGTCTTCCGGATGGCCCGGTCGCCGCACTGTTCGAAGCCTTCGGCGCCCGGACAGACATCACACTGGAAGCCTTCGGCTGGGAACTGGTCACAACCGCCGACGGTCCGGATTTCCGCCCGCAGCACTGATCACGAGCGAAGGGGTCCAATGAGTTACGACCTCGAGTGGGCTGACCTACCCGAATCTGCTGCCACTGCTCGTTCTCGCCTCGAGGCGTGCTCTGACCTGGGTGACCTGTGCGTACACGCTCCCCCATGCCTGGGCGAATACGAGACGCTTGCCGCTGCCTACCAGTTCCATCTGAACATCGTTGGCATGGCCTTCTGCCGTGGCGGTATGCGCCGCACGGGCATGACCTACCAGGCAACCCCCCAGCCTTTCCCCGCCTGGCCCTTCGATGGCATCGACGACTGGCATTCCGCTGATCAGCGTCGGCGTGACGCGTACAAGGAAGCCGAACAGGCGGCCTCGGCCCAGACGGTCCCCGGAATGGTCGGCATCCCAGAGTTCAAGCTGTCGAGTAACGGCCCTTGGCTGGTAGGAGCAGGGGAGATCGAGCAGGCGCTCGACTGCTACCAGGCGTCGTCACCGATTTTGCGGGCAGCGTTGGAGGGAGATGACCTGTGGGCGGCCTGGATCGACTGGCTGAGACAGACGGTCAGCCACGGCGGCTTCGTCGTACGATGATCCACCCGCCAGATGACGTCGGACCTGGCAGACGGCCGAGGGTCTCGATCGCCTCCATGCCCCTTCATCGGATGGAGAAGGCCCCGGTCATGATCGGCGATCACGCCGCTGACCTGGGCCCTTCCGTGGAGCCGCCTGACGGTACACCGCCTGGCGAGGTCAGGACCGACGGAGGCGTCGCTTACGCCGTCGCCGCCGGGCTCGACTACGTCCGGTCTCGGAAGTCTCGCGCGGCTGGCGCACCACGACCCTGGGCTTCAGCGGTCGTCCAGCGAGCATGCAGGCCACGGCGGTCATGGTGACGGCCACGAGCCAGATGAACATCGCGGAAGGACCATCGACGTCGTCCGGCAGGCGTGGATCGACCAGGCCCTCCGGGTCCCGTATCACCGTGACCCGCGCGCCGACCTCGCCTTCGGGATTGTGGCTCGCACCGATCTCCGCGCCCGGCCACGCGCCCAGCTCGCCGGGAATGCGTGTCCCCTCCGGATCCGCCAGCGCGTAGTAGAGGTGGCGCCCCTTCTCGGTACCGTCGCGTACCTGCGTCACGGTGGCCTCGACCCGCTCGCCGCGCGCTTCGAGGACGGTGGTGTAAAGGCCCATCGCGCTGGCGAACAAGAGCAGCCCGGACAAGAGCCATGCCAGGCACAGCAGGCCCATGCGGGGAGGCTGTGCGGGAGCGGTCACGAGCACCGCCGCCACCAAGGCGAGGCACCACACGATCGTGCCCGGCACGGTCGCCACGTCGGTGCGGATCCACGTGGGCGCGACCAGTGCGCCGCCGAGTGCCGACACGACGGTCAACACGGCCAGATACGCCGCACCGAGCTGATTCACCAGCCGGAAATTGCGAATCAGCACGAGCCGGAGTGTAGAGCGCCAGTACAACGCCGCACGGCGTGCGGGATTCGCTTCGCCGGCACGTCGCCGGGAAGCGCCAGGACGAGCTGGTGTTCACCGCCCCGAACGGCGGGCCGCTGCGCAACACGAACTTCCGGACGCGGGTCTTCGGGCCGGCGGCGGCGTCGGTGGGACTCGCCGGGCTCACTCCGCACGACCTGCGGCACACGGCGGCGAGTCTGGCCGTGGCAGCCGGGGCGAACGTCAAGGCGGTGCAGCGGATGCTCGGGCACGCGTCGGCGTCGATGACGTTGGACGTGTACGCGGGCCTGTTCGGGGACGACCTGGACGCCGTTGCCACCCGGCTGGACGAGGCGGTCGCGGCGCGGGATGCGGACTATTTGCGGACTGGCACGGCCGGCGGTGTGGTTGTCGACCTTGGGAAACGGCGAAGCCCAGGCCGTTGACCTGGGCTTTCTCACCGAGCCGCCTGACGGAATCGAACCGTCGACCTACGCATTACGAGTGCGTCGCTCTAGCCGACTGAGCTAAGGCGGCAACGAGCGTCAAGTGTACGCCACCCCTCCGGCACCGCCGAACGGGATCCCCACCACACCGCCGGCCCGAAACCGAGGTCCATTCGGACGTCCACCGGACAGCGCCGCGCGCCGACCGGCACTACGCTCCGGCGGATGACGGACGATCATCCCTCCGGATCGCCGGACGACCAGAGCGTGCCGCACGAACCCGTGGCCACCCCGCCACCAGGGGGCCCACACGCCAGCGAGGCGGCCGGTGGTCGGCCCGCGCGCCGCCCGACCAGCACCGACCCGCTCGAGTTGGGTTTCACCCCGCGCAAGCCGGTGCCGTGGCTCGCGCCGTTCCTGCTGGTCAGCACCGGCATCCGTACGCTGCTGGCGATGCTCTTCGGGGCGTACCTGGACAAGCGTGAACTCCAGAACGCCCTCGACGCCAAGGTCGCCAAGCAGGTCGGGCCGGACGGCGGGCTGTGGCTGGACTACGTCGCCGACCTGGGCGACGGTTTCAACGCCACCTACTCGGTCGCGTACCTGCTCGCCCAGCGCGAGCTGGTCGTGGACGGGCACCGCCTGCCCCGGGCGCAGACCCTCGTGATGGGCGGCGACCAGGTCTACCCGTCGGCGGCCTTCGAGGCGTACGAGGACCGGTGCAAGGGCCCCTACCAGGCGGCGCTGCCGGTCACCCCGCCCGAGCGGCCGACCCTGTTCGCGGTCCCCGGCAACCACGACTGGTACGACGGCCTCACCGCCTTTCTGCGCCTGTTCGTCCGGTCCCGGGACCGGCACTTCGGCGGTTGGGGCACCGGCCAGTCACGGTCGTACTTCGCGATCGAACTGCCGGCCGACTGGTGGCTGCTCGGCCTCGACGACCAGTCCGGTTCGTACCTGGACGACCCGCAGCTCACCTACTTCGACGCGGTGGCGGAGCGGCTGGGGCCGGAGAGCCGGGTGATCCTGGCCGTGCCGGCGCCGACGTGGGTCAAGGCCGTCGACCACCCCACGGCGTACGACTCGATCGACTACTTCATCCGCACCATCGTCGCGCCCACCGGGGCGCAGGTGAAGCTGATCATCTCCGGCGACCTGCACCACTACGCGCGGTACGCCGGCCCGGACCGCCAGCTGGTCACGTGCGGCGGCGGTGGCGCGTACCTCTACCCCACGCACAAGCTGCCGGAGCGGATCGAGGTCCCGCCGCGGGACACCCTGGCCCGCCGGGCGAGCGCGTCCCAGACGTACGAGTTGGCGGGCCGCTACCCCGACGCGGCGCGGTCCCGGCGGTACGCCTGGGGGATCTTCCCCCGGCTGCCGTTCCGCAACCCGGGCTTCACCACGCTGCTCGGCACCCTGCACACGTTGCTGATGCTGGCGATGGCCGGTGTCGCGACGAACCGCGGCGGGACGGAGCAGCGGCTGTTCAGCGTGCCGCTGGTGGCGATGCTGCTCGTGACGCTGCTCGGGGCGGCGTTCTTCGCCAAGCCGCCCTCCTCCGGGGGTAAGCGGCACGTACGGCACTGGATCCTCGGTGTGGGGCACGGGGTGACCCACCTCGGGCTGGCGGCGGCCGGCACGTGGGCCTGGTTGGCGCTGCCCTTCCACGACTGGCCCTGGCCGCTGCCGGCGGTGGCCGCCGTGGTGCTGTACGGCCCGGTGATCGGTCTGCTGGCGAGCCAGGTGGTGGCCGCGTACCTGCTGGTGGCCGGCGCGTTCGGGGTCAACGTCAACGAACTCTTCGCCGGCCAGGGCATCGAGGACTCGAAGGGCTTCGTCCGGCTCCACATCAGCCCGGAGGGCACCCTGACGATCTACGCGATCGGCGTCGACCGGGTGGCCCGCGACTGGCGGATCAACCCCGACCAGTCCCCCGAGTCCTCCTGGCTGATCCCGACGACCCCACTAACCCCCCGCCTGTCCGAACCCCCGATCACCGTGACCTGACCACCGACCCACGTTGATCATGAGGTTAGCGGGTGAGTTGATCGCGAAAACACCCGCTAACTTCATGATCAACACGGCGAAACCCGGGGCGGGGGTGGGGGTGGGGGTGGGGTTAGGGGTTGTAGTGGGCGTCGTGGGTTTGGCGGGGGGTGCAGACGGAGGCGCGGCTGCAGGAACAGCGGGAGCCGTCGGCGTCGAGGCGGACCGTCACCGCGTCCCGGGGAACACTGTGGCCCACGACCCGGCCCTGCCCCTCCGGGGTGCTCACCCGGGCGCCGATCGCCGGGGCGGACTCCTGGAAGCGCTGGTAGAGCGGGTGCTCGTACTTCAGGCAGCACATCAGCCGGCCGCACGCGCCGGAGATGCGCAGCGGGTTGAGCGGCAGGTCCTGGTCCTTCGCCATCCGGATGGTCACCGGCTCGAAGTCGGTGAGGAAGGTGGCGCAGCACAGGTCCCGACCGCAGGAACCGATGCCGCCCTGCACCCGGGCCGAGTCACGCGCGGAGAGTTGGCGCAGCTCGACCCGGCAGTGCAGGGTCGCGCCGAGATCCCGGACCAGCGACCGGAAGTCCACCCGGTGCGGAGCGGTGAAGTAGATGGTGCTGCGCTCGCCGCCCTCCCCGCCGCCGAGCACATGATCCACGGCGACCACCTTCATCGGCAGGCCGTGCTCCCGGATCAGGCGCTTCGCCGCGACCTTGGCCTCCGCCTTGCGCCGGCGCAGCGCCTCGTCGCGGCGCAGGTCCTCCTCCTGCGCCAGCCCGGCCAGCCTGGGGAACCCGTCGGTGTCGTCGGCCACCCACTGGGCGGCCCAGACGCACTCGGCCACCTCGGGCCCGTCGTCCGTCGGCACCAGCACCTTGTCGCCGACCTGTGGACGGAACTCGCCCGGGTCCAGGTAGTAGAGGCGCCCGTACCGGTGGAAGCTGACCGCGCACAGCATGCCCATGCCCTCACCCTACGTTCTTCGGGCCGTCCCGGCCCGGCCGGCGTCGCGGGACGACTACACCGTGCAGCCATTCATGTCGATCGAATCGGCCGATCCACGGACCGTCCCGCCGGGCCGATGATCCTCGACCGGACGGCTGATTCCGTCGCAACCAGCGGGACAAATCACGGCCCGGGGCGTTGAGTGGAAGGCAGACCTGCGGGGGGTGCAGGGGAAGGCCACGGCGTCGGCGCCGGGAGCCGGGGACGGCTCACGTGCGCGACGCCGTGCGCCATGTCGAAGGCGCCGGCAGGTGTCACCGGCCCACCCGCGTCGAGGCGTCGTAACGGGGGTCACCGCTGACCGGTGCGCGCCACCGGGTTTCAGCCAGGCTCGGCCCCCACTGCCGCAGGAGCGTCTCCGCGCCGTCGTACGCGACGCAGAGCACCGCCAGCACCCGCGCCGCGATCTCGGCGGCCTCCAGCCCGGCCGAGGCGCGCGGGGTGGACACGGCGAGTGGCACCGACGTCGCGGCGACGACCGCCACCGCCTCGGTGGACCGCAGCACGTCGGCCAGGGCCCGGGCGAGCGTCAGCCGGCTACCCTCCACCCAGTCGGCGAGGGCGTCGGCGTACCCGGCGGTCGACTCCAACCGCCCCACCAGGCTCTCCGGCCCCTCGTCGAGGTGGCGCAGCAGCGCCGCGCGGGACTCGCCGTACGCGCCGGCGGCCGCGCCGGACCAGAGCACCGGGTCGGTGAGCGCGGCGGAGACCTCGTCGTACGCCGGGACGAGCCGGCGCACCGACCGGCCGGCACCGGCCAGCGGCGCGGGGTGCAGGTGCAGGAAACTCCGGACGGCCTCGCCGGGGAGCACCTGCATGCGGCGCAGCAGCGGCCAGACCCGGTGCCCCTCGGGCGCGCCGGCGGCGAGCAGCGTGTCGACGCGGCGCAGCAGGTCGAGGCCGGGCTCGGCGAGCCGGTCCAGCGGATCCATCACGCCTCCCCGGCGAGCCGGCGGCCGGCGGCCCGGTCGACGTCGGCGTAGCGGTCGGCGGCGTCCCGGACGGCGGCCGCGGCGGCGGCGAGGCGCAGCGCGGCGGCGTGGGCCTCCCGGGCCCGGTCACCGGTGGCCGCCGTCCACTGCCGGTGCAGGGCCCGCCCGATCTCGCCCGGCCGGCCCGCCGCGTCGCCGCCGAAGGCGACCTGCGCCGGGTCGCCGGCGGTGACCGCGCGGGACAGGCCGGCCAGCGTCTCGCTCGCCGCGTCCAGCCGGGCGGCGAGGGCGCGCAGCACGTCCATGTCAGGCCCCCGCCAGCGGACGGTAGGCGGCGAACGTCTCGTTGTGCAGCTTCTCCCGGGCCCACTGCGCCGCGTCGGCGGCCGCCGCGACCGCGGCCTGGACGGAGCCGGCGACGTCGCGTGGGTGACGGTTGTGCAGGGGGCCGAGGAACCGCACGTCGGTGATCCGCCCGCCGGCGGTCACCACCACCTCGACCAGACCGTCCGGCGAGCGGACGGTGACCTCGACCGTCGTGACCGCCTGGTCGAACTCGGCCTGGAGGGACTCGACGCGGCGGTAGCGCCGCACCGCCTCCTCGATCCAGGCCTCGTCGATCTCCCCCCGCGGCATCCGCGCTCCTCCCGGACGGACCCGGACCTCACTCAGCGTGGCGTCATGGTCACCGTGCATGGCACACCGGACCGTACCGCACAGCAATCGCGCCTGTCGATGCCCTGTGGACGACCGGTCCGGCCGGTGGGAGCTGCCAGCGGCTGTCAGCCCTTCCAGAGGGCGAGCATCATCGCCTCGACGGCGATGCGGGGCTTCACGTTCGCCTCGATCGCCGCACGGCAGGCCAGCACCGCCTCCAGGCGGCGCAGCGCGCCCTCGGCGTCCCACTTCCGCGCTCCGGCCTCGGCGAGGGAGGCGGTGTCGGTGTGCACGGGCGCGACGGAGGCGCGCAGCGCCATGGTGAGCGCGTCCCGGTAGAAGCCGGCCAGGTCCACCAGGGCCCGGTCCAGCGCGTCCCGCTGCGCCCGGGTGGCCCGGGACTTCTGCCGTTTCTCCAGCTCCTTGAGCTGCCCGGCGGCACCCCGGATGGCGCCGGCCGCGCCGCGGCCGGTACCACCCGCGCCGAGGGCGGTCTCCAGCGCGGCGCGCTCGGCGGCGTCCGTCTCCGCCACCGACGCCTCGGCCTCCGCCTCGGCCGCCTCGATCAGCGCGGAGGCCGCGTCGAAGGCGGCACCCACCCCGGTCAGCCGGCGAGGCACCGCCAGCACCGCGTCCCGCCGCTTGCGCGCCTCGGGGTCGCGGGCCAGCCGCCGAGCCCGCCCGACGTGCCCCTGCGCGGCCGCCGCGGCCCACCGTGCCACGTCGGGCGCGATCCCGTCCCGCCGGGCCAGCACCTCGGCCACCGCGTCCGGCGGCGGCTGCCGCAGCGGTACGACGCGGCACCGCGACCGGATCGTCACGGAGATGTCGTCCGGGTGCGTGGACGGGGCGCAGAGCAGGAAGACGGTGCGCGGCGGGGGCTCCTCGACGGCCTTGAGCAGCGCGTTGCCGGCCGCCTCGGTGAGCCGGTCCGCGTCCTCGATGACCACCACCTGCCAGCGCCCGCCGGACGGGGTGCTGGCGGCGCGCAGCACCAGGGCCCGCATCTCGCTGACGCCGATGGAGAGCCCCTCCGGCACCACCAGCCGCACGTCGGCGTGGGTGCCGGCGAGCGTCGTGTGGCAGCCGGGGCAGGTGCCGCAGCCGGCGCCGTGGACGCACTGCAGCGCGGCGGCGAAGGCCCGCGCGGCGACCGAGCGGCCGGAGCCGGGCGGCCCGGTGAAGATCCAGGCGTGGGTCATGCCCGCCCCCGGGTCGCCCGGCGACACGCCACTCGCGCCCGGCGCCACCTCGACCTCCTCGACGAGGGCGGCCAGCTCGTCGGCCTCGTCCGGCCGGTGCGCGGCGGCGCGCAGCACGGCGGCGGCCGCCGCGGCGGCCCGGCGCAGGGTGTCGACCGCCTCGTCCTGGCCGACCAGGTCGGCGAAGACGTCCGGCATCAGGTCCGATGCTCCATCGTCACCAGCTCCGCGTCGGATAACTCCGGCTGCACGGAGGTGTCCGGGCCACTCGCCGGGCGCGGGTGCGCGATGCCGCCCGGCGCACCCGCCATCTCGTCGATCCGCCGGGCCACCGACTCGGCGATCTCCGTCACCGGGCGGGAGGCGTCCAGCACCAGGTAGCGCTTCGGGTCGGCGGCGGCGAGGTCGAGGAACGCGTACCGGACCCGCTCGTGGAAGCTCACCGACTCCGCCTCCAGGTGGTCGCGGTCCTCGCCACGGCTGGCCACCCGGGACAGGCCGGTACGCGGATCCACGTCGAGGAGCACCACCAGGTCGGGCTTGAGCCCACCGGTGGCCCAGGAGGAGAGCCAGGAGACCTCGTCGACCGGCAGCGTCCGCCCGGCGCCCTGGTACGCGAGCGACGAGTCGACGTAACGGTCGCTGATCACGACGCCGCCCCGGGCCAGTGCCGGCCGGACGACGGTGGCCACGTGGTGGGCCCGGTCGGCGGCGTAGAGCAGCGCCTCGGCGCGCGGCGACGGCACGTCGGAGCCGGGCTGGCCGAGCAGGAGGGACCGGATCCGCTCGCCGACCGGGGTGGCGCCGGGCTCGCGGGTCACCACCACGTCCCGCCCCTGCTCCCGCAGCCGGTCGGCGAGGAGACCGAGCTGGGTGGACTTGCCGGCTCCCTCGCCGCCCTCGAACACCACGAACAGCCCGGTGGAGACGAACGGCTCGGCCGGCATCAGCGGGCGCCCGCGTACCGAGCCCCATAGGTCGGCCAGGACCGGGACGCCCTTCTTGTCGTCCATCTGCCCGAACGCGCTGATTCCGGCGAAGATGCCGGCGGCGCCGGCGACGAGCAGCAGCAGCCGGGTCGACGAGACCGAGAACTCGGCGCCGGCGACGTCGAGGGTGCGGGAGCCGCCCAGACCGGCGAGGAGGCTGCCCAGCGCGATGGCGAGGATCAGCACCAGCCGGGTGCCGATCTGCACGACGGCGAACACCCGGCCGCGGACCTCGTCGGCGATCTCGCCGCCGAGGAGGGTGACGCCGGAGAGGAAGGCCATGCCGGCTCCGGCGCCGACCAGGATCGCGCCGACCATCGCCATGGACAGGTGGATGGCGAAGGCCAGGGTCATCACCGCCGCGCTGGCCAGCACGATGCTCATGCCGAACCAGCGGCGGCGGGACATCTCCTTCACGATCATCGGCCCGAGGCCGATGCCGACCGCCAGGCCGATGAAGATGGCGCCGAAGAGCAGGAAGAAGGCCGCGTCGCCGGCGTTCAGCGAGGTGGCGAAGAACTGGGCGGTGCCGATCACGATGCCGCCGCCGGCGAAGGCGCCGAAGATGCCGAGCACCAGGCCCCGCACCAGCGGGGTCTTGCCGATGAACCGCCAGCCCTCGGTGAACTGGCGGAGCATGGTCTGCTCGGTGCGCTCCCGCTCGCCGGGCCGCGCCTGGCTGATCTCGCGGATGCCGAACGCGACGACCAGGGCGGTCGCCAGCCGGGAGAACGCGTTGATCCAGAGCGCGAGCTGGGCCGGTTCCGCCCAGGACGGGAGGTCCCCGCCGGTGACGGTCCGCACGCTGCGGTCCAGCACCGCCGCGACGATCGCGGCGAGCACCGGCGTGATGCCGTACGTGGTGATGAGCGTGAGCTGGTTGGCGGCCTCGAGTCGCGCCCGGGGGATCAGGTTGGGGACCGCGGCCTCCTTGGCCGGGATCCAGAGCAGGGTGACCGACTCGATCAGGAAGGTGGCGACCGCCGCCCAGCCGACCACCACCGGCCCGCTCGCGCCGAGCAGCGCGACCAGCGGGATCGAGGCGAACAGCAGGAACCGCAGCACGTCGCAGATGACCATCGTCCACCGCCGGTCGAACCGGTCGGCGAGCACGCCGGCGATCGGACCGAGCACGAGGGCGGGCAGCAGGCGGACGGCGATCACGCCGCCGAAGGCCGCGCCCTTCGCGGTGCTCCCCTCCACCTGGGAGGCCGCGAAGACGGACGTGGCGAGCAGGCCGAACCAGTCGCCGAACGAGGCGGCGCCGAGCACGATCCAGAGCCGCCGGAACGGGCGGATGCGCAGCACCGAGCGGATGGCGGCGTAGCCCGAGTGGTCGGGCTGCGCGGCGGTCTTGGCTCCGGACGTGGACGGGCCCGGCTGGGCGCCGGTCGAGTCGGGCTGCGCTCCGGACGGCGACACGCCGGGCGACTCGCCGTTCTGCTGGCTTTCGATGGCCGTACCTCCACGTGGCGGCCCATCGCTGGGCGGTCCCGGTGCAACACTCTAGACCCGGTGGGGACCCTCCCCACCGCGACATTCCCCTGCTCGCCGAGCGTAGGCCGACGCGACCACCCACCGCAGCCCGGACAGACGCGAGGGTATTTCGCATTGAGCCCGGGACGGTTAGCGTGCACCACGTGGCCACCGACAGGCACGACCTCCGCGATCGACTCGACCGCGCCACCGCGCACCTCGACCCGCCGTACGCGGTCGTCGACCTCGCCGCGTTCGACGCCAACGCCGCCGCCCTGGTGGACCGCGCGGCAGGTAAGCCGGTCCGCGTCGCCAGCAAGTCCGTCCGCAGCCGGGACCTGATCTCCCGCACCCTGGCGAACCCGGGCTGGCGGGGCGTGATGGCGTTCACCCTGCCCGAGGCACTCTGGCTGGTCCGCTCCGGCGTGACCGACGACGCGCTGGTGGCGTACCCCACGGCCGACCGGTCCGCGCTCGCCGAACTGGCGGCCGACCCGGCGCTCGCCGCCGCGGTGACGCTGATGGTCGACGGCACCGACCAGCTCGACCTGGTGGACTCGGTCGCCGCCCCCGATCGACGGTCCGAGCTGCGGGTATGCCTCGACCTGGACGCGTCGTGGCGGCTACTGGGCGGGCGGGTGCACGTCGGCGTCCGCCGCTCACCGGTGCACAGCGCCCGGGCGGCCGGCGCGCTCGCCGCCACCGTCACGGCCCGCGCCGGCTTCCGGCTGGTCGGCCTCATGGCGTACGAGGCGCAGATCGCCGGCCTGGGCGACGCGCCGCCGGGGCGGGCGGCGCTCGGCGCGGCGATCCGGCTGGCCCAGCGCGGGTCGTACCGCGAGCTGCTGGCCCGCCGCAGCGCGGCGGTGGCCGCCGTCCGCGAGCACGCCGACCTGGAATTCGTCAACGGCGGCGGCACCGGCAGCGTGGCCGCCACCAGCGCCGATCCCGCGGTCACCGAGGTCACCGCGGGATCGGGCCTGTACGGGCCGACGTTGTTCGACGCCTACCGGGCCTGGCGCCCCACCCCGGCGGCGTTCTTCGCCTGCGCGGTGGTCCGCCGTCCCGCCCCCGGCTACGCCACCGTGCTCGGCGGCGGCTGGATCGCCTCCGGCCCCGCCGAGCGCAGCCGGCTCCCCCGGCCGGTCCTCCCGGTCGGGCTGGAGCTGGTCGGCACCGAGGGGGCCGGCGAGGTGCAGACCCCGCTGACCGGCACAGCCGCCGCGACGCTGCGGGTCGGCGACCGGGTGTGGTTCCGGCACGCCAAGGCCGGCGAGCTCGCCGAGCACGTCAACGAGCTGCACCTGGTCGACGGCGACACCGCGGTGGCGACCGTCCCGACGTACCGCGGTGAGGGCCGGGCCTTCCTGTGAGCCGCCGGCGAGGCGACGCGCCCGCGTGGTCGCGTCGCCGCCGACCGGGCCGGTTGCGGGCGGTCCGGGCAGGTCGTACGGCGGTCAGGCCGGCTGGGCCACCTCCGCCGGCTGGCCCGCGCTCTCCCGGGCGTCGACCTGGCGGTGCAGGTACTCCCGGATGAGCGCCTTGGCCTCGGTCAGCACCCGGGCGTCGCCCTCCGGCTGCCGGCGGAACGCCAGCTTGATGAGCGCGTCGGAGGCCTCGACCGCGATCTCCAGGTGGAACCGGAGGTCCGGTACGTCGGTCAGCCCGAAGCGTTCGGTGAGCACGCGGGCGAGCTGATCGGCGATCACCCCGTTGTTGTCCCGCTGCTCATCGAGCAGGTGCAGGTCGACCACGTCGCCGAAGTGCAGGGTACGGAACCCCGGGACAGTACGGTGCATCGTGATGTACTCGTCGATCGCCGCGTCGACACCGTCCCACCAGTGGGTCAGGTCGTCCGAGGCGAACCTCTCGTCGAGCCGCTGGAGGTAGGACTCCATCGTGCGCAGGGTCAGCGCCTGCACGATCGCCCGCTTGTCCGGAAAGAACTGGTAGACCGACCCGATCGCCACCTCGGCACGCTCGGCGAGCAGAGTCGTGGTCAGCCCCTCGTACCCCACCTCGTCGACGAGCTCGGCACAGGCGTCCAGCATCCGCTGGACCCGCGCGACACTTCGACCCTGCACCGGTACGCGGCGCAGCGGCCCGGTCGTGGCGGCTGGTGTGGACACTCGGCGCCACCCCCCTTCGACGGATGAACATATCTGCACGTCACGAGTCCGTGACTACCGGTACAACGAGCGGACCTCGATTGCGGTATTTACCAGGTAGAACGTTCCTGATATGAAGTCAGTTCATATTCATGTCGAGGAGTGTCCCATGGTCGCCACCGCACCCTCCGTAACCGCCTGGTCGAACTGGGCCGGCAATCAGCGTGGCACCGCCACGGCCGTCCTGCGTCCCAGGTCCGTCGACGACGTCGCCGACGCCGTCCGGGCCGCCGCCACAGCGGGCGAGCGGATCCGGGCGGTCGGCAGCGGCCACTCCTTCGCCGCCGTCGCGCTGACCGACGGGCACCGGATGGAACTCTCCGACCTGGACACCGGCGTCCGCGTCGACGTCGACCGTCGACTGGTCACCGTACCCGCCGGGATCACGCTGCGGGCGCTCAACCGGCTCCTCGCCGAGCACGGGCTGGCCCTGCCCAACCTCGGCGACATCGACGCGCAGACCGTCGCCGGCGCGATCTCGACCGGCACGCACGGCACCGGCGCCGGGTACGGCTGCCTGTCCACGTTCGTCGAGTCGCTCACCCTGGTCACCGGCACCGGCGAGGTGCTGCACTGCTCCGCCGACGAGCAGCCCGACGTGTTCGCCGCCGCCCGGGTCTCGCTGGGCGCGCTCGGCGTGCTGGTCGACGTGACGCTGCGCTGCGTGGACGCGTTCGTGCTGCTCGCGCACGAGCGCCCGGCGCCGCTAGCCGATGTGCTGGCCGACCTGCCGGCCCTGCTGGGCCGCCACGACCACGTCGAGTTCTACTGGTTCCCGTACACCGACCGGGTGCAGGTCAAGACCAACGACCGGGTGCCCGTCGACGACCGGCCGCTGCCCCGCTGGCGGGGCTGGCTTGACGACGAGTTCCTCGCCAACACCGTCTTCGCCGGGGCCTGTCGGCTGGGCCGCGCCGTGCCGGCGCTCGCGCCGACCATCAGCGCGGTCTCCGCGCGGGCGCTCACCGAACGCCGCTACACCGGCCGCTCCGACACGGTCTTCTGCACCCCGCGCCGGGTCCGTTTCGTGGAGATGGAGTACGCGCTGCCGCGCGACGCCCTCGAACCGGCCCTGGACGCCCTGCGCGGGATCGTCGACGGGCTGCCGTTCAAGGTGCTGTTCCCGGTGGAGGTGCGGTTCACCGCCGCCGACGACGTCTGGCTGTCCCACGGTCACGGCCGGGACTCCGCGTACATCGCGGTCCACCAGTACGTGGGCATGCCGTACGAGCCGTACTTCCGGGCCTTCGAGGAGGTGGCGGCCGGGTTGGGCGGCCGGCCGCACTGGGGCAAGCTGCATTGGCGCGACGCGGCGTCGCTGGCGTCCGCGTACCCGCGCTGGCAGGCCTTCCAGCAGGTCCGCGACCGCCTCGACCCCGACCGTGTCTTCGCGTCGCCCCACCTGGACCGGGTCCTCGGCTCCTGACGCCGGACGTCCCCGCCGCCGGGCTCGGGTGACCGGTCCGGCCCCTTTGCTCTGCTTCACTCCACGCACCGGTTCCGCTCAGAAAGCGTTGCGTCCGTTGAAGCAGAGCAAAGGGCGCCGAGCAGGGTCGCGGCCGCCATGACACCGCGCGGCCCGAGGCGGCGTCACTCCGTCGACGTCGTGGCCTTCTTCGGGGCGGCCTTCTTGGCCGGGGTGGCCTTCGCGGTCGTCGCCTTCTTCGCCGCCGTCGCCTTGGTGGCCGCGGCGGTCTTCTTCGCCGCGGTCTTCTTGGCCGGCGCGGCCTTCTTCGCCGCCTTCTTGCGGGGCGCCGGACCCTTCGCCCGCTTCTCGGCGAGCATCTCCGACGCCTCCTCCATGGTCAGCGCCTCCGGCGTCTGGCCGCGCCGCAGCGACGCGTTGGTCTCCCCGTCGGTCACGTACGGCCCGAACCGCCCGTCCTTGATGACCAGCGGCTTCTCGGTCAGCGGGTCGACGCCCATCTCCCGCAGCGGCGGCGCGGCCGCCCGGCGCTGGCGGGCTTTCGGGGCGGCGAGCAGGGCCAGCGCCTCGTCGAGGGTGACCGTGAACATCCTGTCCTCGGAGTCCAGCGACCGGAACTCCTCGCCCCGCTTGACGTACGGCCCGTAGCGGCCGTTGTTGGCGAAGACCTCGTTGCCCTCCGGGTCGACGCCGACCAGCCGGGGCAGGCTGAGCAGCTTGAGCGCCTCCTCGAAGGTCAGCGAGTCCGGCGACTGGGAACGCAGCAGCGACGACTTGCGTTCGCCGCTGGCCACGTACGGGCCGTACCGGCCGGACTTGAGCAGGATCGGCTCGCCGGTGGCCGGGTCGTCACCGAGCTTGCGCTCGCCCCCACCGCCGAGGAACAGCTCGTGCACCTTCTCCGGCGTCAGCTCGTCCGGTGCCAGCCCCTCCGGGATCGGCGCGCGGTCGCCCGGGGCGCCGCCCTCCTCGCCCTCCGCCTTCGGCGGCGGCACCTCGCCGGGAATCGCCCGCTGGAGGTACGGCCCGAACCGGCCGACCCGCACCACGACCTCGCGCCCCTCGTCGTCGGTGAACAGCGGGATCGAGTTGACGCTGCGGGCGTCGATGTCGCTCAGGTTCTCGGTGACCAGCTTCTTCAGGCCACCGGAACGGGCGATGTCCTGGTCGCCGGCGCCGTTGGCGCTGCCGAAGTAGAACGCGGTGAGGAAGTCGACCGCCGCGTGGTCGCCACCGGCGATCTCGTCCAGCTCGTTCTCCATGCTGGCGGTGAAGTCGTAGTCGATCAGGCGCGGGTAGTGCCGCTCCATCAGCCCGACCACCGCGAACGCCAGGAACGACGGGATCATCGCCTGCCCGCGCTTGAAGACGTACCCCCGGTCCTGGATGGTCTGCATGATCGACGCGTACGTCGACGGGCGGCCGATGCCCAGCTCCTCCAGGGCCTTGACCAGGGACGCCTCGGTGTAGCGGGCCGGCGGCTGGGTGTGGTGGCCCTGCGCGGCCAGTTCGTCGGCGGTGAGCGGCTGGTCCTTCACCAGCGTGGGCAGGCGGCGCTCGGCGTCCTCCGCCTCGGCGTTCTCGTCGTCGCTGGACTCGACGTACGCGCGCAGGAAGCCCGGGTCGGTGATGGTCTTGCCGGTGGCGCCGAAGTCGGCCTCCTCGCCGCCGGCCGTGGTCGCCCGGATGCGCACCGACACGCTGGAGCCGACCGCGTCGGTCATCTGCGAGGCGATCGTGCGCCGCCAGATCAGCTCGTAGAGCTTGAACTCCTCGGCGGACAGCTCCTTGGCCACCTCACCCGGGGTGCGGAAGTTGTCGCCCGCCGGGCGGATCGCCTCGTGCGCCTCCTGCGCGTTCTTCACCTTGCCGGTGTAGCGGCGCGGCTCCGGCGGCACGCTGCGCTCGCCGTACAGCTCGACGATCTGCCGGCGGGCCGCCGCGATGGCGGTCTCCGACAGGTTCACCGAGTCGGTACGCATGTAGGTGATGTAGCCGTTCTCGTAGAGCCGCTGCGCGGTACGCATCGTCTGCTGCGACGAGAACCGCAGCTTACGGGCCGCCTCCTGCTGGAGGGTGGACGTGATGAACGGCGCGTACGGCCGCCGGCGGTAGGGCTTCTCCTCCACCCGGGTGACCGTGAACGGCCGGCCCTCCAGCCGGGCCGCCAGCCCGCGCGCCCCGCCCTCGTCCAGGTGGACGACACCCGCGCCGGCCTTCACCCGGCCGGTGGTCGGCTCGAAGTCCTTGCCGGTGGCGATCCGGTCGCCGTTCAGCGCGATCAGCGTGGCGTTGAAGGTGCGCGGCCCCTCGCCGGCCCGGGCGACCGCGAGGGTCGCGAGGATGTCCCAGTACTCGGCGGTGCGGAACGCCATCCGCTGGCGCTCCCGCTCGACGACGATGCGGGTCGCCACCGACTGCACCCGCCCCGCCGACAGCTTCGGCATGACCTTCTTCCACAGCACCGGCGAGACCTCGTAGCCGTAGAGGCGGTCGAGGATGCGGCGGGCCTCCTGCGCGTCGACCAGGTCCCGGTCGATCTCCCGGGGGTTGGCCACCGCGGCCTGGATGGCCGGCTTGGTGATCTCGTGGAAGACCATCCGCTTGACCGGCACCTTGGGCTTGAGCGTCTCCACCAGGTGCCAGGCGATCGCCTCGCCCTCGCGGTCCTCGTCCGTCGCCAGGAGAATCTCGTCGACCTCCTTGGCCAGCTTGGTCAGCTTGCTGATCTGCTGCTTGCGGTCCGGCGAGACCACGTAGAGGGCGTGGAAGCCGTTGTCGACGTCGACGCCGAGCCGCGCCCACGGCTCGCCCTTGTACTTCGCCGGCACGTCGGCGGCGTTGCGCGGCAGGTCGCGGACGTGCCCGAAGCTGGCCTCCACGACGTACCCCGGGCCGAGGTAGCCCGAGATCGTCTTGGCCTTCGCCGGTGACTCGACGATGACCAGACGGGTGGTTCCAGCGTTGCTCGGCACGTCTCTCTCCGACCTCACTCCTGTTCGTGACCGCCCGGCCGCCCGGTTCGGGCCGCACTCGACCCCTCCGGGCCCGGCGGTCCGGATGTCCAACGTAACGCGTCGCCCGCGATTCGGGTTTCGCGGGCGACAAACCACTCCCTCTCGCGGCCGGCGGGGCCGGACGGCGCCACCGTACACCGCCCGTGGCCCGCCGAGTGGTCTCCCGTGACGAACAAGCCCTGTAGCCGACCCGTCCCCACCCGTTCGCCGCCCCCACCCTCGCCCCTCGTCGTCAGGGGCGGATGGGCCAGGATCCCGGTGGGGTGCGCGGCGGGGGGTCGCCGATCAGCTCGGTCAGGCGGGTCAGGTCGCGGCGACCGGTGACGCGGTAGGCGGGGACATCGGGGTCGAGCACGGCGTTGGGCAGGCCGGCCGCGGCCAGGGCGGCGCCGACCGCCGCCAGGTGCGCGTCGGCGGCGGCGCCGAGGCGCAGCAGGACGTCCGGCGGCTCCACCGACCCGGCGGCCGCGAGCCACAGCCGCAGTCGCCGGCCGTTCAGGTGGAAGCCGTCCGGCGGGCGCTTCGCCGGGCCGTCCAGCCACGCCGCCGCGAGCGGCTTCAGGAGCCGGGTGTACGACGTCCGCACCGCGTGCCGCCCGTCCCCGGTTTCCGCCCAGCTCGCTCGCAGGCCCCGGGCGGCCAGTTCGGCGACGAGCACGTGCACCCGCCACGCGGCGTCGACCACCACCGCCAGCCGGGCGGTGCCGCCCATGACCGACACGTCGGCGGGCCCGGCGAGCAGGCCGGCCAGGTCGGCGACGGACGGGTCGGTGGCCTCGGCGCCGAAGAAGGCCAACTGCCGGCGGGGATCGTCCGGGCCCGGCGGATGGCCGGCGGGGCGGGACCCGCCGCTCCGCCCCGGGCCCTCGTCCGCCTCGGCGGTGCCGGAATCCGCCCCGGCGGCCGGGTCCGCCGCGCCGACGGCCGGCGGATCGACGGGCGGGGCGGGACGCCGCCGGCGAGCGGGTCGCGCGGGAGCCGGTACGGCCGGCTCGGGCACCGGGAAGAGCGTCGGCAGCGACTCCGCGTCCGACGATCCGGCGGCACCGCTCAACGACACTCGGGGACCTCGGCGAAGGCGCGCTTCAACTCCTCCGAGTTGAGCCGGGTGGTGTCCAGCGCGCTGGCGTCGTACTCCCGGTTCAGCGTCTCCACCGCGGCCCGCACCCCGTCGTAGAAGACGGTGGGTTGGCTGGTGCTCAGGCCGTCGATGACGTCGCGCGCCTTGCCGTACGCGTCGCGCATCCGCGCCAGCGACGTCCGAAAGCCCTCCGACACCTCGGCCCCCTTCTCGGCGTCCGGAATGCCGGCCTGCTCGACCTTGCGGCGCGCGGTCTCGCTGGCCTGCTCCGCGCCGTCGAAGAGCCGCACCAGGTTCTCCTTGGCCTGCGCCGGTGTGGTCTGGGCGGTCATCTGCTGGTCGGTGCTGCTGGTGAGCTTGCTGATCTCGGCGCGCCAGGGTGTCAGGGCCGAACAGACCGACGCCGCCCAGGCCCGGGGGCTCGGCCCGCCGGCGCAGCCCGCGCCCAGCAGGACGACCGTGGCCAGCAGCGCCGTCAGCTTTCCGGCGGCTGCCGCCCGGCACGTACGCATGCGTTGCAGCGTACGGCGTCGCGTCCCGCCGCACACCGGTCAGGTTGGCCGGTGTGCGGTCCCCGGCCGGTCAGGCCCGACCCGCCGGTCCTGCGCTCGGCCCGCCGGTCCCCGGTCGATGTCGGCCCGCCGGTCCCCGGCCGGCCACGCCGGCCGGGGACCGGGTCGGGTTCAGGCGTTGACCGTCTCCGGTCGCTGGTCGGGGTTGCCGGCGCCGGTGCCGGTGCCGGAGTCCGCCATCGCCACGCCCTTGCGCTTGCTGAACACGACCGCCGCGACGACGACCAGCGTCGCCACCACCGCGATGGTGATCCGCAGGCCGGTGTTGCGGTCGTCGCCCACGCTCCAGGCCACCACGGCCGGGGCGATCAGCAGCGAGACCAGGTTCATCACCTTGATCAGCGGGTTGATCGCCGGACCGGCGGTGTCCTTGAACGGGTCGCCGACGGTGTCGCCGATGACCGTCGCGGCGTGCGCCTCGGAGCCCTTGCCGCCGTACGCGCCGTCCTCGACCATCTTCTTGCTGTTGTCCCAGGCGCCACCGGAGTTGGCCAGGAACACCGCCATCAGCGTGCCGGCACCGATGGCGCCGGCCAGGTACGACGCCAGAGCGCCCGGCCCGAGGCCGAAGCCGACCGCGATCGGCGCCATGATCGCCAGCAGGCCGGGGGTCATCAGCTCGCGCTGCGCGTCCCGGGTGCAGATGTCGACGACCTTGCCGTACTCGGGGCGCTGCGTGCGGTCCATGATCCCGGGCAGCTCGCGGAACTGCCGGCGGACCTCCATCACGACGGCGCCCGCCGAGCGGGACACCGCGTTGATGGCCAGCCCGGAGAAGAGGAAGACCACCGCCGCGCCGATGATGAGGCCGACCAGGTTGCGCGGATTCGCCACGTTCAGCGAGTTGAGGATCTCGGCGCCGACGTCGGCGACACCCGCGTCCGAGTACGCGGTGCGCAGCGTGTCGGTGTACGAACCGAACAGCGCGGTGGCGGCGAGCACCGCCGTGGCGATCGCGATGCCCTTGGTGATCGCCTTGGTGGTGTTGCCGACGGCGTCCAGCTCGGTCAGCGTTCGGGCGCCGTGCTCGTCGATGTCACCGGACATCTCCGCCACGCCCTGCGCGTTGTCGGAGATCGGGCCGAAGGTGTCCATGGCGACGATCACGCCGACCGTGGTGAGCAGGCCGGTGCCGGCCAGCGCGACGGCGAACAGCGACAGCGTGATGGAGCTGCCGCCGAGCAGGAACGCGCCGAAGACGCCCGCGGCGATCAGCAGCGCCGAGTAGACCGCCGACTCCAGGCCGACGCTGATGCCGGCGAGGATGACGGTCGCCGGGCCGGTCTGGCTGCTCTTGCCGATGTCCTGCACCGGGCGGCGGTTCGTCTCGGTGAAGTAGCCGGTCAGCGCCTGGATCGCCGCCGCCAGCACGATGCCGATGACGACCGCGCCGATGGCGACCACGCGCGGGTTCTCGTCCACGTCGGTCAGGCCGCCCTCCAGCTCGGCGAAGGTCGCCGGCAGGTACGCCCAGGTGGCGGCGGCGACCAGCACCGCGGAGAGCAGCGCCGAGATGTAGAAGGCCCGGTTGATGGCGGTCAGGCCGGAGCGGTCCGAGGCGCGCAGCCGGGTGATGAAGACGCCGATGATCGCGACGAGCACACCGATGGTGGAGATGATCAGCGGGAAGACCAGGCCCTGCTCGCCGAAGGCGGCGCGGCCGAGGATCAGCGCGGCGACCAGGGTGACCGCGTACGACTCGAACAGGTCGGCGGCCATGCCGGCGCAGTCGCCGACGTTGTCACCCACGTTGTCGGCGATGGTGGCGGCGTTTCGCGGGTCGTCCTCGGGGATACCCTGTTCGACCTTGCCGACCAGGTCGGCGCCGACGTCGGCGGCCTTGGTGAAGATGCCGCCGCCGACCCGCATGAACATGGCGAGCAGCGCGGCGCCGAAGCCGAAGCCCTCCAGCACGGTCGGGGCGTCACCCTTGAAGAACAGGACGACCAGCGCGGCACCGAGGAGACCGAGGCCGACGGTGAGGAAGCCGACCACGCCACCGGTGCGGAACGCGATCCGCATGGCCGCCTCGCGGCCGCCCTCACGCTCGCGGGCGGCTGCGGCGACCCGCAGGTTGGCCCGGGTGGCCAGCCACATTCCGGCGCCACCGATGAACGCGCTGAACAGCGCGCCGACGACGAAGAAGGCCGATCGGCCGATCTTCACCGCCGTCTCGCTGCCGTCGGTGTCGTGCACCGGCAGCAGGAAGAGCAGCACCACGGCGACGACCACGAAGATCGCCAGGGTGCGGAACTGCCGGAGCAGGTACGCCGAGGCGCCCTCCTGCACCGCCCCCGAGATCTCCTGCATGTTGGTGGTGCCTCTGCCGGCCGCCAGCACGGTCCTCGTCAACGTGGCGGCGAAGACCAGCGCCACGGCCGCGATCACGGCGGCGAGAACCACGTACGTGACATTGTCCCCGGTGAGGGAGATCCCGCCGCTGTCTGCGGCCAAGGTGTCGGACATCTGTGTCCTCCTGTACCGAACGCTCGCGCCCGACCGGTGGAGACGCACCGGCCGGCGCCTGGATGCGGTGTCGCAAGCACGCGCCAACCCACCCCGAGCGGACCAGCGATGAACACCGTTCCCGCTGGGTGCGGGATGGATCACTTGCTGACAACCCGGGTACTGTAGCCCTCCGCAGTGTCGGAGGTCACACCGAGGGGCCACCGTGTCCGGATGATCTTCGTCGCTGTGTTATGAGGAGAAATCTGATATAGGAGGGCGTCCATGACGATCAGGCCGCGCCCCTGATCGGGACGCGGCCTGCGGCAAGAAAGATCAGGTCAGCGGGCGACCGGCCACACCATCCGCACCTCGGTGCCGACACCCTCGTCCACCGGACGCACCTGGAGGTCCTCGACGAAGCCGGCGAGCAGCGCGAAGCCGACGCCGGTGGTCAGGGCGTCCTCGCTGAGCGACTCCTTGGCCAACTCGTCCGGCGGCAGCGCGGCCAGGCCGATCCCGGCCTCGATCGGCGCCCGGTCGACGACCCGCACGGCGTACGCCCCCGAGTCGGACATCTCCACCAGCACCGGGTCGGGCAGGCCGTACTGCCGGTGCAGGGCGACCGCCCGGGTGCACGCCTCACCGATCGCGAGCCGCACCTCGTCGAGCAGGTCCTCCCGGACGCCCGCCCGCCGGGCGACCGCGACCCCGACCAGTCGGGCGGTGCGGACGTGCACCGGTGCCGGCGAGAACGAGAGGCGGACGGTGGCCATCACGCGCCGGTCGCCGCGTCGACCGTCGGGTGGAGCGGGAAGACCTGGTCGAGTGCGGTGATCCGGAAGATCTTCAGCAGTGGCTCCTTGTCGCACACGAGGGCGAACGTGCCGCCCGCGGTGCGCAGCCGTTTGAGGGCGCCCACCAGTACGCCGAGCCCGGTGGAGTCGAGGAAGTCCACCCGGCCGAGGTCGACCACGACGTGCCGGGCGCCGCCGTCGATCAGTTCGAGGAGCCGTTCGCGCAGCCGGGGGGCGGTGTAGACGTCCACCTCACCGCCGACCTCGAGCACCGTGTGCTCGCCCACGGTGCGGGTCGCCAGTGACAGCTCCATCGGTCCCTCCTCGCAAGAGCCGTAAACTCTCCAGGGCATTCAACCACTACCGCCGGATGCCCTGATGGTCACCGGCGGCGGCCCACCTCTTACCCCGGGCCCCTGCTTTTCATCTCCGAACACCCGTGCGAGAGTGCAGGACGTGACTGTCGACAGCTTCAGCTCGGCGCGTCCGACGCCGCGCCACGACCTGAAGCCGTCGGTCGCCGCCACGCCGAGCGCCGGCCCCGGCCCCGCGCCGGCCGACCTGCTGGCCCGGTTGCGCGCCCGTGGCGAAGCCGACCCGGTCACGCACGTGGAGCGGGTGCCGGCCCGCCCCGGCACGCCCGCGCCCTGGCCCGACTGGGCCCCGGCCGAGCTGCGAGCGGCGTTCGCCCGCCGGGGCGTGGTCGCGCCGTGGCGGCACCAGGCCGAGGCGGCCGATCTCGCGTACGCCGGGACGCACGTCGTCGTCGCCACCGGCACGGCCTCCGGCAAGTCGCTGGCGTACCAGCTGCCCGCACTGGCCACCCTGCTCGCCGACCCCCGGGCCACCGTGCTCTATCTCGCGCCGACCAAGGCGCTCGCCGCCGACCAGGTGCGCGCCGTCGCCGACCTGGAGTTGGAGGGGGTACGCCCCGCCTGCTACGACGGGGACACCCCGCGCGCCGAGCGGGAGTGGATCCGGCGGCACTCCCGGTTCGTGTTGACCAATCCCGACATGCTCCACCACGGCATCCTGCCCGGGCACGCGCAGTGGTCGGGCTTCCTGCGTCGGCTCGCGTACGTGGTGGTCGACGAGTGCCACACCTACCGGGGGGTGTTCGGCTCGCACGTCGCCCACGTGCTGCGCCGGTTGCGGCGGCAGTGCGCGCGCTACGGGCGTACCCCCGTCTTCGTGCTGGCCTCGGCCACGTCGGGTGACCCGGCCGCGGCGGCCGGGCGGCTCACCGGCCTGCCGGTGACGGCCGTCACCGAGGACACGTCGCCGCGCGGCGGGGTGACCTTCGCGATGTGGGAACCGCCGCTGCTGCCCGCGGCCAGCGCCTCCCCCGACGACGTCGATCTCGCGCCGGTCCGACGGTCCGCACTGCGGGAGACCGCGGACCTGCTCGCCGACACGGTCGCGTCGGGGGTCCGCACGTTGGCGTTCGTCCGATCCCGGCGGGGCGCCGAGGTGGTGGCCGCGAACGCCCGGCGCGCCCTGGACGACGCGATGCCCGGGCTCGGTGCGCGGGTGGCCGCCTACCGGGCCGGCTACCTGCGCGAGGAGCGGCGTGAACTGGAGCGGGCGCTGCTGCACGGCGACCTGCTCGGGCTGGCCTCGACGAACGCGCTGGAACTGGGGGTCGACCTGGTCGGGCTGGACGCGGTGCTGATCTGCGGTTACCCGGGCACGCGGGCGTCGCTCTGGCAGCAGGCCGGCCGGGCCGGGCGCTCCGGCCAGGAGGCGCTGGCCGTGCTGGTGGCCCGGGACGACCCGCTCGACACCTATCTCGTCCACCACCCGGAGGCGGTCTTCGGGGCGCCCGTCGAGGCGACCGTGCTCGACCCGGCCAACCCGTACGTCCTCGGGCCGCAGTTGGCGTGCGCGGCGGCCGAGGCGCCGCTCACCCCGGCCGACCTGGAACTGTTCGGCAACGGGGCGAAGGAGGCCGTCGACGCGCTGGTGGAGGCCGGCGCGCTGCGGCAACGGCCGACCGGCTGGTACTGGCGGCACCGGGAGCGCCCCGAGGTCGACCTGCGCGGCGAGGACGGCGCGCCGGTCTGCGTGGTGGAGGCCGCGACCGGCCGCCTGCTCGGCACGGTCGACGGCGGGTCGTCGCACTTCCTGCTCCACACCGGGGCGGTCTACCTGCACCAGGGCGTGTCGTACGTCGTCGACACCCTCGACCTCGCCGACGGGTGCGCGCTGGTGCACCCCGAGGAGCCGGACTGGTCCACCCATGCCCGGGACGTCACGTCGCTGTCGGTGGTGTCGGTGCGGTCGTACGTGGACGCCGGGCCGGTCGGGCTCTTCCTCGGCGAGGTCGACGTGACCAGCCAGGTGGTGTCGTACCAGCGCCGGCGGATCGCCACCGGCGAGGTCATCGACACCCGCCCGCTGGACCTTCCCGCCCGTGAGCTGCGCACCGTGGCGGTCTGGTTCACCCTCTCGCCGGAGTCCCTCACGGCGGCCGGGGTCGACCCGGCCGACGTGCCGGGCGCGCTGCACGCCGCCGAGCACGCCGCGATCGGGCTGTTGCCGCTGATGGCCACCTGCGACCGGTGGGACATCGGCGGACTCTCCACGGCGGTGCACCCGGACACCGAGGCGCCGACGGTCTTCGTGTACGACGGGCACCCGGGTGGGGCCGGTTTCGCCGAGCGCGCGTACGGGACGGCGTCGGCCTGGCTGCGCGCGACCCGGGACGCGATCGCGGAGTGCGCCTGCGAGTCCGGCTGCCCGTCGTGCGTCCAGTCCCCGAAGTGCGGCAACGGCAACAACCCGCTCTCCAAGCCGGACGCCGTCCGGGTCCTCGACGTGGTGCTGGCCAACCTTCCGGCGTGAGCGCGTCCCACCAGGTGCCCGCCGGGCATGGAACGTCGCGCGCCGGGGCATTATTGGGAGCGCTTCCATGGATCTGTTCTCCCTGCCAACGGAGGGATCATGGCCGACACCATCGCCGAGACCGTCGACCTGCTCTACACGATCGACCAGGACAACCTCACTCCCGACCAGCAGATCGCGCTCGGCACCGCCCTCGCGACGCTCGCCCAGGCCGAGCGGCTGGACCAGATCAACGAACGGCTGCACGCCATCCACCAGATCCTCCAGACCTGGGCCCTGCGCACGACGGCCGACGGCCGCTGCTGACACTTGGCCGTCCGGGGCTCAAGAGGCAGGCGGCGGGGCCCGGGCTGTGCGAGACTCCGCCCCACCCTCTGAAGGAGATCTCATGCAACCCGACAATGTGCAGGCTCAGCAGCAGTTCCACATCCGGCAGCGGATCCGGTTGATGGTCAACCAGTACGAGGTCCACGCCGTCGCCCCCGACGGCTCCGAAGGCGGCCTGTTGGCCTTCGCGCAGCAGAAGCGGCTCGCCTTCAAGGAGCAGGTGACGATCTACACCGACGACTCGAAGCAGCAGCCGTTGCTCGGCTTCAAGGCGCGGCAGCGTCTCGACCTCGGTGCCACGTACGACGTCACCGACCACGCCGGCAACCCGATCGGGGCGTTCCGTAAGGACTTCGCGCAGTCCCTGCTCCGCTCGACCTGGCACGTCGAGCAGGCCGGGTTGCCCCAGGTGACCGGGCAGGAACGGTCCCTGCCGGTGGCCCTGCTCCGGCGCTTCGTCGACTCGCTGTCCTGGCTGCCGTACCACTTCGACTTCGTCGCGGACGGCCAGCCGGTCTTCTCCGTCGTCAAGCAGTGGGGTCTCCGCGACCGGTACGTCGTCCAGATCCAGCACCCGGAGATCGACCGCCGGCTGGTGATCGCGATGGCCATCGCCCTGGACGCCCTCCAGGCCCGCTGACGTCGAGCCTTCGGCCCGGGCCGAAGTCGCCGTCGCCGTCGCCGGGTACCGGCCCGGTCTCGGCCCGGGATCCGGCCCGGGTTTCGGCCCGGGTTTCGGCTCGGGCGGGCGCCGTCGCCGGGTCAACTCGGACTCGCCCCGCCGCCCGCGCCGTTCGTCGCCGCCCCGGCTCGGACCGGGCCGGCCCGGGCTCGGGCGGTCGCCACTCGGGTCAGGCCCGGCATCGGTGTCACCGTCACCTCCGCCGTGATCAGGACGTCCAGCCCGTCGAGCCGGCAGTAGACCAGCCGTCCCCCGTTGTCCGAGACGACGCTGGCGGCCGACGCGCACGCCGCCGCACCGCCCCGGACGGCGTCACCGGCACCGGCCAGGGCACCGAGGTCCGCCGCGACACCGGCGTGCTGCCGCGCGACCCGGGCGGCCGCCACCGCCGCGCCGGCCGTACCGAACAGGACGAACGCGATCCCGACGGCGAGCAGGAGCACGCTCGCGCCACCCCGGTCTTCGTCCACGTCGGCCCTCATGTCGTTCCCCCCGATCGGATACGTCATTTCAGCGCGGCAAATCGACGCTCACGCCTGGGGCGGAGGTGTCCGATGGCGATCTGCGGATCACGGGAGATGGGCGCCGGGCTCGACGGCGGCCACAACGGTCGCGGCGACCGTGAGCCGGGGAAGCCGAGCACCCAGAGCACGGACCGGGGCCCGGACCGTCGCGCGTACCCGGTCCCCGTCCACGGTGACGGACACCTCCGCCCCGGGTGGGGCGACCCGGTCAGCGGCGGCCCGTCCGTCGTCGCCCCGGGAGGCGGCGATCGCCGCCTCCCGGGCCGCGTGCACGCATTCGCCCTTCGTGCCCACCGCGTGGACCGCGGTCAGGCCCGTGAACAGGAACAGCAGCAGCGCCGGAAGCCCGGCCGCCAGTTCGGCGGTGAAGGATCCGCGGTCACGGCCGGCCCACCGGCGCCGCGTCACTTGAGTGCCCGGTCGATGACGGCCGTCAACGCGGACTGCACGTTGCCGGAGGTCAGCACCTTGAGCAGGATGCCGGCGAAGGCGACCGCGGCGAGCGTGCCGACGGCGTACTCGGCGGTGTTCATCCCGGCGTCCCCGCGAAGGCGGGCGATGAGTCTGCGCATGTGCGTTGTCCTTTCTCGAAGGCGGTCAGAGCACGTCACCGAGGACGGCGACGATCACCGGCACCAGACCGGCGAGAATGAAGGCCGGCAGGAAGCAGAGCCCCAACGGCAGCACGATCAGCACCCCGGCCCGACGGGCAGCCGCCTCGGCCGCCGTGGCCCGATCGGCCCGCAGGTCGTCGGCGAGGCGGGTCAGCGCGCCGGCCAGGGCGGCACCGCTGGTCGCCGAGCGGAGCGCCGCCGCGATCAGCCGCTCGGCGCCGGGCACCGGTTCGAGTGACGCCCACGCCTCCGCCGGGTCGGCCCCGAGCCGAAGGAGCCGGCCGACCCGGGCGAGACGCTCCCCGAGCGGGCTCTCGAACGCCTCCGCCACGGCCAGCACCGAACGGTCGACCGGGGCGCCCGCGCGCATCGCCGAGGCCAGGAGATCCGCGGCGAGCGGGAGGTCCTCCGCTTCCCGGCGGCGCCGCTCGCGTACGGCCGGCGACTCGATCCGCCGCAGCGCCCGGTCCAGCACCACGGTGGCGACCGGCGCGCCGAGGAGCCCCGGCCAGCCGCCGACCACCACGACGATGGCCACGCCGACGAACGCCGCGACGAGCCGGATCCTGTCCGGCCGGAGCCGGCGCCGCTGCCGGCTGGACGCGTCCGCCGGGGTCCCTGAACGGATCCGTCGCGGGGCGGCCGGGGCGCGCCGCAGGTCCCGTAGGCGACGTACCGGGCGACGGCTCGTCCACAGGGCCGACGCCAGCAGCACACCCGCGGACAGGCAGCCCACGGTCAGGACCGTCCGGACCATCACGCGTCTCGCACGGGGATCGACGTGAGCCGTTCGGCCCAGAGCAGCCCGGCGACCTGTAGGGCGACGGCCAGGACGGCACAACCCCCGCCGACGGGGGTGTGCAGGAGCACGGCGACCGGGTCGACGCCGATGCCGTACCCGAGGCCCATTCCCCCGAGCGGCAGTGCCGCGAGGAGCCAGGCGGTCGCCCGCGCGCCGGCCGCCTGGGCTGCCGCGGCGGCGACGCCCCGGTCGGCCGAGCGGGCGTCCACGTCGATCCGCTCCAGCAACTCCGCCAGCGGGGCGCCGGTCCGGTCGGCGAGGTGCACGGCGGTCCGGGCCAGCGAACCTCCCGATCCGTCGGTCACGGCTGCCGACAGTGCGACCGCCTGGGCCACCGGCAGGCCGGCCCGCAGGTCGGCGGCGAGGTCACAGAGCTGGTCCAGCCGCTGCTTCCGGGCTCGTCGGGCGTTACGCGACGCCTCCCGTCGCAGCAGTGCGCGGACTCCCACCGTGCCGTACGCCCCGGCGGCGACCGCCGCCACCGGACCGCCCACCAGGGCACCCAGGGCTGCCGTCACCACACCGACCACCAGCAGGGCGCGCCTCGGCGACGCCGCCGGAGCCGGCCACCAACGCCGACCCGCCATGCCCGTCGCTCCGGGCCGGCCCGAGCCGGCGACCGCCGTGCGGAAGGTTGATGCCCGACGGCCGTCGCCGGCAGGCGGAGGTGACCCGCCCGGCCGTCGGGAATCCCGCCGAGGCGGCGGTCCGGTGCGGCCCGGGCCACGCGTGCCCGGCGTACCAGGCGACGTGCGCAGGTCGGCCGCCGCTGGCGCACGTGACAAGCGGGCCGGCCGGCCGACCGGAACCGGCGACCACTCACCCACTCCGGTCGGGCCCGCCACCGACGCCCGGCCCGGATCGGCCGGCGACGGCTCGCCCTGCGGCGTGTCCACCCTCGACCGGGAGATCGGGATCCGCGCCACCTTCGTCGCCGGCCCGGCCGCGGGCAGGTCGCCGGGAGTCGATGTCGAGGTCTCGTCCCGGTCCGGTCGCGCGCCACCGACCGGCGCGGGAAAGTCGCGCCGCAGGCTGGTCACCCACGCGACCAGGGGATCCTCGACGACCGGCGTAGTGCCGGCACCGGGCGCACGTCGACGGATGACCAGCAGCGGCCGGCACGCGACGGCCGTCAGGGTCACCAGGACCAGCGTCAGCAGCAGGTACGGCGGGATCATGCCGGCCCCGCCGATCCGGGCCAGGGCCCGTGCAGGATCGGGGGGACCGCGACGTTCCGCCCCTTCAGCAACTCCGCCAGCCGTCGGGCGGCGGACGCCGGGCCGCCACCGCGGACCCACGCCGGCACGGCGCTGACCAGCCGGTCGGGCCCCTCCGGCAGGAGCAGGCAGACGGACTCCAGCACCCGTCCGCGCGTCAGCCGCCGGACGTGCAGCACCACCTGGAGCGCCGCCGCCACCTGCGCGTGCAGCGCGGGCCGGGGCAGGCCGCCCAGCAGACCGAGCGCCTCCAGCCGGGCGGGCACGTCCGACGGGGTGTTGGCGTGCAGCGTCCCGGCGCCGCCCTCGTGGCCCGTGTTGAGTGCGGCCAGCAGGTCGACGACCTCCGGCCCGCGGCACTCACCCACCACCAGCCGGTCCGGTCGCATCCGCAACGCCTGGCGTACCAGGTCGGTCAGGCCGATGGCGCCCGAGCCCTCCACGTTGGCGGTCCGGGCCTGCAGGCCCACCACGTGCGGGTGGTTCGGGTGCAGCTCGGCGGCGTCCTCGACGAGCACGATCCGTTCCGTGGCCGGGACGAGACCGAGCATCGTGTTGAGCAGTGTCGTCTTTCCGGAGCCCGTGCCGCCCACGACCAGGTACGCGAGCCGGGCCGCCACCACCGCGGACAGCACCGGGGCCACCGGACGCGGCACGGTGCCCTGGCGGACCAGCTCGTCGAGGGTGAACGGCCGCTGCCGGAAGGTCCGCAGGGACAGGTACGGCCCGTCCGTCGCCACCGGGGGCAGCACCGCGTGCAGGCGGGTGCCGTCCGCGAGCCGCGCGTCCACGTACGGGGAGCCGTCGTCCAGCCGGCGCCCGGCGCCCGCCGCGAGCCGCTGCGCGAGCCGGCGGACGTCGTCCACCGAGCCCACCGGCACCGGGACCTGTTGGAGGCCCTGCCCCCGGTCGATCCACACCCGGACGCCGTTGACGAGCACGTCGGTCACCTCGGGGTCCGCCAGCAGCGGAGCGAGCGGGCCGGCGCCCACCAGGTCGTCGTGCACCCGGTCGGCCAGGCGGAGCAGCGTGGTGTCGCCGAGCACGGCGGCGGTCGGTTCGGCGCGTACGGCGGAGACGATCGCGGCCGGGGTGACCGGCGCGGACGAGGATGCGATCCGCTGCCGGACGCGGGCGGCGAGCGCGTCCCCGTCGGTGGGCCCGGTCACGCCGCACCCGCCGCGGGCGCTCCGGTCAGCTCGCCGACGATCCGTTGGCACAGGGCCGCCAGCGAACCCCGACCGTCGGCGGCTGGGGCTTCGCCGCGTTCCAGGCCCCGGCAGAGCCCGGGCTCGGGGCGCAACGTCCCGGCGAGCGGGAGCCCGAGTGCGCGCGCGACCTCGGCGGCCTTGAGCCGGCCCGGCGCCGGCCCCCGGACGATCAGCGACAGGTCGGCGCAGTGCGGCGCGACGGCGGCGACCACCCGGGCGGCCGCGGCCGTGGCCCGCAGCTCGGCGGGGACGACGAGGAACGCCCGGTCGACGGCCTGGAGAGCGGTCACCGCCGCGTCGTCGAGATGCCGCGGCAGGTCGACCACGACGACGTCCCGACCACGCCGGGCGGCGTCGAGGGTCGCCGCCATCGCCGGGGCGGGCAGCGGCAGGAGATCGCCCCGGTCCCACGAGAGCACCACCAGGTCGCCCCGGCTCGGCAGGGCACGCACCAGAGCCGGCGCGTCGACCCGTCCCTCGGCGTCGGTCAGCGCCGGCCAGCGCAGCCCGTCCAGCTGTTCCCAGCCCAGCACGAGATCCAGTCCGCCGCCGAGGGGATCGGCGTCGACGAGGAGCGTGCGGAGTCGGGACCGGGCGGCCGTGACGGCGAGACCGCCGGCGAGGATGCTCGCGCCGGCCCCACCACGACCGCCCAGGACGGCCACGGCCCGGGCCCCGCCGGGGACCGGCTGGTCCGGGCCGCACTCGGCGAACCGGTCCACCAGCCAGGGCTCGGCGGCGGGCAGGGTGGCGACGTGCTCGGCTCCCATCAGATCGGCGACCTCCCAGCCGGGCTCAAGGTCGCCGGAGCGACCGACCAGCACCAGGCGACGCCGGTACGGCAGGCGCGCCCGCAGGCACTGCTGGGCCTGGTCGGTGCCGACGAGCACCAGCGGGGCGGGCGCCCAGCGGGACCGGGCGGCCGCCGGATCCGGCGCGAGGTCCACCTCGACGCCGCCGGCTGCGGCGAGCCGCAGCAGGTCGTCGAGCAGGTCACTGTCGGACGTGACGAGCAGGGGCAGGCGCCGAGGGGGTGGTACGGAGGTGCGGGGTGGCATCACGGCCTCCAGCGGTCGGCTCGGATTCGCTGGTTCGGAACCCTGCTCGCTCCGCCCCCGCCGCGCCGCCCCTCGGACGGCGCCTGTGGACGACGGAGCCACCTGTGGACAACGCCCGAAACGGCAGTTGATCTGCTATGCCCGCCGTCCGGTAGGAGCGCGTCCGTCGAGGTGGCCGTGCCTGCTGACGCCGCCTGACCGCACAGGGCGGAGACCGGTGGTGGCACCCGGCCGCGGAAAAGCGGCCGCCGGAGTCGACCCCGGGGGAGCGGACGATTGACCGGGAGCGGTCGCCCCGGCGGAGCGATCGACGGCGCGACCTTTCCGACGAACCGGCCCAGGGCACGGGACGCCCCTACTAGCGTCGGGACCATGCCGGCTCGTTCGTCCCGCTGGTCGATGCCGCCCCGGGTCCTCGAGGCACCGTCGTACCTGCAGGCGTTCGTCCTCTCCGGGGTGGTGACGGTGCTGGTCACGCGGGCCTTCCTCCAGGCGGCCGGCTACCCGAGGCTGGGCGGCGGCGGGCTCCACATCGCGCACGTGCTCTGGGGTGGCCTGCTGATGACCGCGGGTCTGGGCGTTGCCCTGGTCTTCCTCGGCAGTGCGGCGCGCATCCTCGGCGCGATCCTGGGCGGGACGGGCTTCGGCCTCTTCGTCGACGAGGTCGGCAAGTTCGTCACCGCCGGCACCGACTACTTCTATGCCCCCGCCGCCGGCATCATCTACGGTTCGTTCGCGGTGCTGGTGGTGATCACCCAGGCGATCCGTGACCGGACCCGGCTCACCGACCAGGAGCGGACGGCGAACGCCCTGTACACGGTGGTCGGCGGGCTCGGCACCGGCCTCACCCCTCGGCGCCGTGCGGCGGTGACGCGGCTGGTCCGCGGTTGCGGCCCGGAGGTGGAGGAGGCGGTGGCCCGGCTGCTCGACGCGGTGCCCCGACGGGAGCCACCCGGCACCCGGTTCTGGCAGCCCTGGCTCGACCGGGGCCGCCGGGCACTGACCTGGGTGACCACCCACCGGTGGGTGGTGTCGCTGGTGGTTCTGTATCTCGTCGGCGAGCCCTTCGTCGTGGTGCTCAGAGTCCTCGAGGACGCGGTCACCGGCCAGTTGCCCGACCAGCGGGAATGGGGCGCCGTGCTCGGGGTCGCGCTCTCCGCGCTGATCACGGCGGTGCTCGGGATCCGTGGGGCTTTGCTGCTCCCGACCGACCAGGTGCGGGCCTTCCGGCTGTTCAAGCTCGCGCTCCTGGTCGACCTGCTGTTCGGGCAGATCTTCAGCTTCACCGTCAACCAGTTCGGGGCGCTCGCCGCGCTCGGCGTGGACCTTTTCCTGCTCGCGGTGGTGACGGCCGAGTACCGCCGGCTGTGCCGGCAGGCGTCGGCGGCCGCGATCCGGAAGGCCGAGGAATCGGGCAGCCGGGAAGAAGCCCAGGACAGTCACGGCCGGAACCAGTAGCCGTACGGATGACCGCTCGTTGAGGGCGTGGCCCTGCAACTCCGGACCAGAACCTCACTCACCGGGCAGCCGGATTTCGCACCTTCCATCCGTCAGCACCTGACGGCAGGATGTGCACGTGGCTATGGAGACCGCAGCGCGCGGTAAGGGCTCCGGCGGAGGCGGGGCGCCGTTGTGGTAAAGGACATCCTGCTCCTGGTGATTGGAGCAGTGGTCGGAGCGGCTGCCGGCCTGGCAATGACCGTCTACTGGCAGGACAGTTGGAAAAGTTGGCTGGCACGACGACGCCGGAACCGCTTGGCCAGTGCGATCCATGACACCCAGGCGGCAGACGGCGCCGTTTCGATCGGGCGCTACACGACGGAAGTGCATTTGATCGAAGGTGATGGACAGACCGTCTTCGAGCCGGACAACATCGCGGTAAATTTCCGCCAGGTCCGCGCTGATCTTCCACCGGCTATCGCCCGTGCCAGGCATCGCGCAATCCGGCAGCTGGCACGCGAAAAGTCGAACACCCAGGGCGGAGTGGCGAACTGGAACAGCACCTCCCTGGTGGCCCTGTCGCGCTACCACACCTCTCGGACGGCTCCCTGGGAGGATGTGACCTTGCGCCTGGAAGGGTTGGCAACGGACTACGCCACCTTCATGGCGACAGCGCTGTCGTTGGACTCGGAGTTCGAGCGGCCTGACGCCTCGGGAAACCTGGCGCGCACGACCCTCCGCCGTGAATACTTTCCGAACCAGGACAGCGTGGCAAGTGCCATCCATCGCCCAATCCCGGCACTCGCCAACGGCATCGGTGTAACAATTCTGGCATTCACCGACGACGCCAAGGTCATCCTCGCACAGCGCCGCCCTACCGCACGCGCCCGCCCAGGCCAGCGCGATGTCAGCATCGTTGAAGGGATTCACTCAGACCACGATTCAATTGGCGGCGGTCGACTCAGCATCCTCAACACCGCGATAAGAGGTTGTTGGGAGGAACTCGGCGTCAGGGCGTCCGCCGAAGACTTCAAGTTCCTCGCGTTCGGTGTGGACATGAGGTTCTACCAGTGGAACTTCTTCGGTCTAGCCAACCTTGGCCACACCTCTGAACAGATCGCCCGCCTGCATTCGATCCACGCAAAAGATCGCTGGGAAGGAAAGCTCCAGTTCGTCGACGCCGACCCTGCTCAGGTCTTCGAACGACTGCGACAGGACGGCACGTGGGATACCGCTCTCGTCACGACCTATCTGGCCTTCTGCAGCAAGATCGGAATCGGGCGGACACGCCGGTCTGCAGAACGGCTCTTCGGTTCCGCACCATCCCAGTGACCGTGCGGAACCCCAACCTCGTGCAGCAGGTCATGGGCCGCGAACAGGCGTGGACGACGCTGAATCGTTATACGCACACGCCAGACGGCTACGCCGGCGCCCGCATTCTGGCCGCATTCGTCCGGCGCAGGGAGGCCGTTGGACGCCGGGGTTCGGCGAGGGTGAGGAAGGACGCTACCTGCTGCGGAGCATTTGACCGGGAAAGGGACGACCCCCGTCGGGGGGAGCCGGAGGCACGTCGTCAGCTCTTGCGGATCGCTGCCGATCATTGCCGTTGCTCAGCTGGCGCAAAGCGTCCTCTGCTGTGTCAAACCAGCCTGGATCGAGCTGCTTGCTGCCTCATCGCTGCCTGCGGCCTCGGCATGCTCCCGGTGGGGTCCTGAACTAGTTCCGCAGTCCAGCTTGGACCAATGCTGAGTGAGTGCTGAGTGATCCCTGTCTTCTCTGGCATCACCCTCAGCACACCAGGACTCTGAAGTTGATGCGGATGTCTCCGGCTGCCACCGGCGACAGCTGCCGCTGCAGCTGGAGGAACGATGGGACTGCAAGAGCTGCTGGACAGCACGCCAGCCCGCCTCGCAGGGCGAAGCTCCGACTTGCTGCAGCTAGTCGCGCTCGCCTTTACCGTCCTCGCCGCCCTCTATGGGGCGGGAATCACCTGGGCGGCCGTGCATGGCGCCTCGGTGCCCCTTGTAGTTGGTGCTGCCGCAGTGATCGCCACCGCGGCGGCATTGGCCTACTACGTCATGTGCATTCGCACCCGCCAGGACTTCGAGATCGAGGAGCTCAATGGGCTGCTCGTCGTCGCCCGTGTTCAAGGCGAGGGCGGCCGAAACCATCACCGGTACACGTACAACCGTCAGCAACGCATCCGCGCCCTCCGGCACGACCTGAGGCTTGTCGGGATTCGTTCCCATTGGAGTGGCCAGAGCCGGACCGTCGAGGAGGTAACCTCACTGTTCCCGGAACATCGGTTGCTTGACGGCGCCATCGCCGAGGAGGACGGGCGAATCCACCGGTGGGTGTACCTGCTCGGACCGATCGCTCGTAACCGCCGGGTATCGGTCGGAATCAGGCACGTTTTCGAGGACGCTTACGCGCCAATGAAGCCGTACTACCGCGAAAGCGGAGAGGAGCGCCGCGTCCAAAAGCTCTCAGTCCGAGTACGTTTCGCATGCGACGACGCCCCCGTTGAAGCCTGGCAGGTAGTCTGGAAACGATCTAAGTCCGGGTCAACGCGCCAGGAAGTGGCGCGCAATGAATGCAGGCCGATCATCGAACCTGACACTGGCAGCGTCGTCTACGAGTTGTTGAAGAGCAAGCCCGATCCCGACTGCGCGTACGGCATTTCCTGGCGCTGGCCCACAACATCGTCGCGCAGCGACGCACGCGCACCGATTCACGAAGAGCCGGCACCGATGACACGGGTCGGCGGCTAAGGACGGGCGTCGCCCTGCAACCTGACGTGCTCATTACGAGTCGGTCCCCGGGTGCTGGTCCTCCGCCCGGTCCTCCTCGTCGACCTGCCGCCTGAGTCCGCAATCGTCCGCTGCTACTCGCCGGCTTGGCTGCTCGATTGGCTGCTCGCCAGCCGAGGTTACGTCCGGTGTGACCTACGATCGCCGCTGGTCATCCCAATGCTTGTAGCAGGCCTGCTGTTCGGCCTTCGCGTCCAGCTTCGCCCGGCTGGCTGGTATCGCCGCGGGTCACCACAGCAGCGAGCGATGGCTCGCCGTGATCAAAACAATCTTGTGATAGGACATCCAGCAGATCACCGAGCTGCCGGTAGTGATACCGCTTGTCGATCGCAATCGACAGCTCCTTGTAAGTGATCGTTCCCCCGCGAAGTGCGACGAAAATCAGGACGCCTCGCATAATGGGCAGAGCCTCCTGCATGAGTTCTGTGAAGTGGACAGTTCGACCCCGCCACTTGCTGTCGACTCGCTGGCCAACTGTATAGGCGAAGTGTCCGTTACTTCCCACGACGCGGTCCCTCCTGTAGTCTCCAAGTCCGACCGTGCCTTGCAGCGCGCGAGGCTGCATCAACCCTTCGGCCGGTGTTGTGGTGCCGTCAGACCATCTCCCCTGGGCCGCAACTCAGGGCAGAGCCACTTGTTTTTGGTCGCCTGCGCCGTCAACCGGTGCAGCTAGGTCGCGCGTCGCTGCTGCAATGCCCGACCCGCATCAAAGCTCGCGCTGTCTTCTCGCTGCCTCGCTACCTGCGACGAGAGCCCGCCGCCGAGTGCTCTCATGTGGGGGTTGGGCGTGAAGTCCGCCATGCTACGTACGCTTACTCGGATTCTCGCGCCTGCGTCACGTATCGGACAACGCGAATCCCCATGACGTTGCTGGTCTTAGGATTTTTACATGAGAAGCGTCGCTGCCACGTGCGAGCATCTCGATTGGAGCCCCATCGAATCCGCCGCCTCTCATTCACAGCTCGCCGGAGTAATAGCAAGCCTCTTGTTCGCGGGCATGATCGTGCTGTTGACCGATCGCGGCAAAACCATCAAGCATACCTACGCCTTGATGCTACTCACGTCGTCCTTTTTTATTCTTGCCCTCGATAGCTTCCTCTTCTCCGTTATTGCGGGTGAAAGGCATGCGGTCGCGCATGGACCTCGACTATGGTCGCTGGCGGCATGCTCGGTGTGGGCGCAATCGGAATCTTCGGTGGCTTGTCGTGGCTCATGACGGCCTACGGCGACGGCAACGCACAGGGCGCATACCTTACGATTACTATCGCCTTCGTTACGGCAGCCGTAGTCGGCCTGCACGTGTGGGTAACGGGTGTTGACTTCAGCCGAGACATGGCCGATGTGGGAGACGTTCCGGACTGGTTGCCTCCAGTCGTGACGACATACGCAATTGCTACGGCCGCCAGCGTTCTCGTGCTAGCCGCGCGTTGGCTTAATGCCGTGCTGCGGCAACAGGTTGGGCAACCGCCACGCCGCAGAGTCGTTCAAGCAGCCTACGCCACCGTAATCTATGGCTCAGCGTGCTCTATCGTGTCAGGGATTCTTCTAGGCCCGGCCGTTTCGGATTGGGCTGCAGTTCCGGCTTGGGCCACTTCCATAGCCATGGTGGTTCCGTTGACAATGGTCACTGCGGCAATGGCCACCCAACTCCTAGCACTCCCCGTACCGGCGCGACTCGGACGCAGCCGCCCACGTCCATCAGTTCGTCAACGGAACGTCGCCCGATTAATCCACCCATATGGCCGACCCAAGCGCCGGTACGTGCGGTGAGACATGTCAGACAACCTACGAGGCTGGAGGTTGATACATGGCAAGTAGCACTCCGAATGGGAGCGGCGACATGCTGCAAATGGTCCTCCAGTTTCAAACAAGCGCCCGAGCGGAAATCACTCACCGAGTAGGGCTAAGAGACACGGCTCTCTTCCTTTTCCTCGCCGGAAGCGCCAGCCTCTTTGGCGTAGCCCTGAATGAGTCATACCGACCAGTTCTCTATGCTATTCCGCTGCTCGGGCTCGGAGCGAGCCAGGTCTTCACCCAACACAACATCGTGATTGGCGCGATAACTCGTTATCTCGGCATCGAGGTGACCGCTTGGCTGCATGAGGCCTACCCGGGCTATCCCCTGCCTCTTCAGTGGAATAACTCTCAATCCTATTTGGGCATGCGGAGTGCGTTCACCAGACCAGTACTGTTCTCGGGCCTCACGCTCATTGTCTTTCCGCAAGCGCTTGCTTTGGTGGTTGTAGCGGTGTCGCAACCACCAAGCCTTCTAACCTTCATCGGGGTCGCGACCGGAATCACGTCTCTCGGACTTTCTCTCGCGGCGATTTGGTCGGCCCACCTGACGAGAACTGGGTATGAGAGGGAGCTCCGCCTCTTCTCGGAGGATCCAGAGACTCGCCCTGGTCTCGCCCCAGGACTCCCTCAGTTTCCGACAAGGAGCTTTTGACGCCTCGCTTACAAGCTCTGTGCGGGCCGTCCAGCGTCGTCTGCCGGCGTTCGCGACCTCGGACGACTGTCCGCGCCTGGCGGCCGGCGGCTGTCCGTGTCGCGGCTCGTTGCTGTCACCGTTGCTGTCGACAGCCACCTCGGGTGAGAGTGAGCGCGTGGGACTGAACAAGGAGACTGCAGCGCAGCTCGCCGAGGCACGCTTGGCGGAGTGGCGACGCAACGGCTATGACAAGTGGCGCGCAATGCTCGACGACAAGGAGATGCGCCTGGTCGTGGGAGAAGACGGCAAGCGGTACACCGTGGTCAGCTACGCCCTTGACGACGGTGAGGGTCGGGTCCGCATGTCCGTCACCGTGGACGATGGCGGCTCGTCGGCGTTGGTACCGCTGGTGCGAGACGAAATCATGAGCCCGGACGGCACCTTCATCACGTGACCACTTCCTCCCGAAGGAACCGCCGGCCGTCGGTGAGCTGCGCCAGCAGCAGGGCTGAGCCGGCCAAACGGTCCGCCGGAGTCCATGGACGTCCGGCGCTGCCCGCGCCCGTCGTCACCCGGTTAGTCACTCACCCGTATCACCGGGAAGACCCTCGTGCACAAGGCATCAACGTCACGCAGTCCTTCATCCTCCTCGTAGATGCAGGCCGCGCAGATGGACAGGTCCCGGCCGTCCGGCCTCGGGTGCACCTGGGGCGCGTGTCCGCACGCGGCGCAGGTCTTACCTTCCTGGCTGGTCATGCTGCGATCGTTGCAGGTGCGCACTCTCAGCTTGGGAATCGGATTGATGGGAGTTGCCCCCTGGTCCTGGACACTTGAGCCTTGGATCGTGATGGTCCGGGGAGATCAGGAGTCCCTGACAGATGGTGAACAAGCACTACCCCGCCGAGTTCAAGGCTGACGCGGTCGCGTTGTACCGGTCTCGGCCTGGGGCGACGATCGCGCAGATCGCTGATGATCTCGGGGTCAACCGGGAGACGTTGCGCAGTTGGGTCCGCGCCGATGATCAGCGTCGAGGTGCAGCGGCCGGGCCGGCGGCGCCGCCGGCGGCCGGGTCGGTGGAGGACGAGAACGCCGCGTTGCGGCGCAGGGTCCGCGAGTTGGAGGAGGAACGGGACATTCTGCGGAGGGCGGCCCGGTATTTCGCCGGGGAGACGCGCTGGTGAACCGCTTCCAGTTCGTCGCCGACCATCAGCAGCGCTACGGCGTGAAGCGGTTGTGTCAGGTCATCGGGGTGTCCCGCTCGAGCTTCTACTACTGGCGCTCGGGCGCCGAAGCGCGGGCCGCCCGGGATGCCGCGGACGTCGCTTTGGTGGGCCGGATCCGGGCGGTGCACGCCGAGCATGACGGCACCTACGGAGCACCACGGATCACCGCTGAACTCCGTGATGCCGGTCTGGCGGTCAACCGTAAGCGGGTCGCCCGGGTGATGCGCCGCTTCGGCGTGCAAGGGCTGCGCCTACGGCGGCGCACACGTACGACGGTGCCGGACCCGGCCGCGGCGAAGGCTGCGGACCTGATCGGCCGGGACTTCACCGCCGGCGCCGTCAACCAACGCTACGTCGGTGACATCACCTACCTGCCGGTCGGGGAGCGCGGCTTCCTCTACCTGGCCACCGTCCTGGACCTGCACTCCCGGCGCCTGGCCGGCTGGGCGATCGCGGATCACATGCGCACCGACCTGGTCATCGACGCCCTCCGCGCCGCCCAGCGCACCCGGGGCAGCCTGCACGGGGCCATCATCCACACCGATCACGGAGCCCAATACACCTCCCGGGCCTTCGCCGAGGCCTGCACCACGGCAGGGGTCCGGCAGTCGATGAGCGCGGTCGGCAGCTCCGCCGACAACGCCGCCGCAGAGTCGTTCAACGCCACCTTCAAACGCGAAACCCTACAAGGCCGCCGCGCCTTCACCGACGAACGCGAAGCACGACTGACCACGTTCCGCTGGCTGCACCGCTACAACACCCTCCGACGCCACTCCCGCCTCGGACAACAACCACCGATCACCTACGAGAAGAACACCCGGCCAGCGCCAGCTACGCTGGCCCCGGCCGCATAAACCCGTGTCCAGGATCAGGGGTCAAGCCCCTTCCAACTCCTGCGCGCCGGCCTGGTCGGCGGCAAGGGCGTCCCCGAATCGGTCGCGTCGCATCCGGCGGTGTTCCCGACCTTCACCGCGCCATCGTTCGGCCCCGTGCACGCTCGGGTGGTCAAGCGGCACACCTGCGGCAACCGCCGCCGCTGCGACTGCCGCGCCGAACCGTGCCACGCTCGCCGCGACGTCGGTGTCTGCGAGCACGGCCGGCCCGCTGTCTGCTGGGCGCGGCATGAGTCCGGTGATGCGGTGCTGGGTCGGCCGCTGTGCCTGGACTGCTACGACCACGACCACCAAGTCGTCTGGAACCTCTACTCGGGTGAACTGTGGCACCGCACCAAACAAGCCGCGGAACGCTACCTCGCCAAACTCGCCCGCCGACGCGGCATCCCCCGCGTCGAGGTCGTCACCGCCTCGGGCAAGACGCGCAACGTTCCGCCCGTGCGGCTCTCGCCCGGCAAGGTCGCCGAACTCCAGGCACGGGGCGCGGTTCACTTCCACGGCATCGCCCGCCTCGACGGCGTCGACGGCCAGGAACCCGACGCCGTCGTTCCCCCGCCGGCCAGGTTCACCGTCGACGACCTGATCGACGCGTTCCGGCACGCCGCCGCCCAGGTCGCCTTCCACACCCCGCCGCACCCCGACCGGCCCGAGGGCTGGCTCATCGCCTGGGGCGAGCAGCTCGACATCCGGCCCATCACCACCGGCCTCGACGGAGACGTCACCGACGGGATGGTCGCCGGTTACCTTGCCAAGTACGCCACCAAGAGCACCGAGGCCACCGGGCACACCAGCACCCGCCTGACCGCCGACACCATCGGCGACTACGCCGACCCCGACGGCGAGCACACCGCCCGCCTCACCGACGCCTGCTGGCGCATCGGCCGACCCACAAGCACACCCGTACCCCTGGCCGAGCGGCCCCGCGACCCCCGACCCCGGCCCGGCTTCGTCGACCGCTGGCAGTGCCCCGACTGCGGCACCCACACCCGCTACGCCGCCTGCCCCACCTGCACCGCCGACCGTCAAGCCGCCCTTGACGCCGAACCGGCCAGCAGACCTCAGCCCGGCTCGTATGCCCGACTTCGCAGGTGGGCGCACATGCTCGGCTACGGCGGCCACTTCCTCACCAAAGGCCGCCGCTACTCGGTGACCTTCCAACTCCTGCGCGACACCCGCGTCACCTACCGACGGCACGAGCATCACCACCAGGCCGACGAGCACAGCGGCGAACTGCGGGCCGTCGACTACCTCGACGACGACACGACCCTCATCGTCGGCACCCTCACCTTCGCCGGCGTCGGCTGGCACACCACCGGAGACGCCCTCCTCGCCAACACCGCCGCCGCCATGGCACGCGAACGACGAACCACCGGCCGCGAAGAACTCGCCCACGAACACGCCACCACCCCGGCCGGCACGGTGCCGGCTGCCGCCTGATCCCGAGAGACCTGAGGAGGTCACCCGTCATGAGCGCCACCGCTCGCCCCAGCCCGGTCGTCCGGCTCGTCCCTCGTACCGGGACGGTCGTCGTCGAGCCGGTCACCTACACCGTCCGCGAAGTGGCCAAACTGCTGGGCATCTCGCTCGGCAGCACCTACGCCCTCGTGCGCGACGGCACGATCCCGGCGACCCGCCTCGGCGGTCGCTGGCTCATCCCCCGTGCCCGCTTCCATGCCTGGCTCGACGGCGTCACGGAGCAACCCGCCGCCACCGGCACCGAGCACGGGCGGAGGCGCTGATGGGCTTCGTCCGCAAGACTCCGGCCGGCACCTTCCGGGCCTGCTGGCGTGATCCTGCTGGGGGGCAGAAGTCCAAGAGCTTCCGCACGAAGCGGGAGGCCAATGCCTTCCTGGCCGAGGTGGAAGGCAGCCTGAACCGGGGGACCTACGTCAATCCGCACGCCGGCCGGACCCGCTTCGGCGACTTCACTCAGCAGTGGCTCGCCACGCGGGCGGTCGAGGCTCGCACCACCGAGCGGACCATCTCCATGCTCCGTACGCACGTCCTGCCGAAGTGGGGTGACTGGCCGCTCGGGAAGGTCGACTTCATGTCGGTGCAGGAGTGGGTGACCGGCCTCGGTCGGGAACTCGCCCCCGCGACCGTGGCCAAGTGCTACCAACTGCTGTCGATGATCCTCCGAACGGCGGTTCAGGCACGACTGATCGCCACCAACCCAGCCGAAGGTGTCAAGCTGCCGCGCGACCGGTCCCGCGACGTCAAGCCGGTCACAATCAGCCGAGAGGACTTCTTCGGCCGGCTGCTGCCGGCTGTCCCGCCTCGGCATCGGGGGGTCGTCTCCGCCGCCGCCGGGGCGGGACTGCGCTGGGGTGAGTGCGCCGGGCTGACGTGGTCCTCGGTCGACCTCGACCGGGCATCGCTGCGGGTGGTCCAGGTGGCCGAGGAAACCCACGGCGGGATTGTGCTGCGTCCGTACCCGAAGAGCCGTGCCGGGGTGCGAACCGTGCCGCTGCCCGGCTTCCTCCTGGCCGTGCTCCGCGAGCTGTGCGATGCCGCCGACGACCCGGACCCGCGCACGCTCGTCTTCCGCGACCGGGTCGGTCGCCCGCTGCGGAGGTCGAACTTCCGGCGTCGGATCTGGCTGCCCTCGCTGGTGCGTGCCGGCCTGCTCGGCCAGGTCGTCAACACCGGCCCGCACCGGTACCGCGCGACCTGGCCGGACCGGGAGGGCGTCGAGTGGTCGGCGGAGTTCACCACCGAGCGGGAGGCCGTTGCTTGTGTGGCGGCCAAGGCCGTCGGCGGGATGCGGTTCCACGACCTGCGGCACGCCTACGCGACCTGGCTGGTCACCGACGGAGTCCCGATCAACCTGGTGCAGCGGGTCATGGGCCACGAGCAGGCGTCCACGACGCTCAATCGTTATACGCACACCCCGGACGACTACGCCGCCCGTGTCCTGGAGGCGTTCGACCGCTCTGCTGCCTCTCTGCTGCCTCTGCCGGAGGAAGAGCCGGTTGAGCGACCGCTCGGCGAGGATGAGGAGGGGCTGTGAGCTGGGGCGCACCACAAGCCCGGGAAAGGGACGACCCCCGTCGGGGGGAGACGGGGGTCGTCGGAGGTTCGGCTCCGGGGGGGTCGAGCCGAACCACTCAGCGGTCACGGGGGGTGCAACCGCCGAGGGTCTGTTGGTTGTCCGAGACATGAACGCTCGTCGTGCCGACAGTCTGCCTGAGCGAACCTGGCTACGTCGAGTGGTGTAGCCTCCACTCCCTGCGAATTCATGTTCGCTGGGTGTGATCGCGGTCACGCACAGCTAACGTGATGTCGCCCGGTCCGCAGGTCCGGGGGCTCGGCGACCCCCGGGCACCCGCAGACCATAGACCATCCGACTAGACTTTCGCGCCGTGGGCCGAAGCGCCGCTTTCTTCGATCTGGACAAGACCGTCATCGCCAAGTCGAGTGCCCTGGCGTTCGGTCGGCCGTTCTACCGGGACGGCCTGATCACTCGGCGTGACGTCGTCAAGTCGGCGTACGCGCAGTTGATGTTCCGGCTGGGCGGCACCGACGAGCAGACCATGGCCCGCACCCGGGACTACCTCGCCGCGCTCTGCAAGGGCTGGCCGGTGGAGCAGGTCCGCCAGATCGTCGCGGAGACGCTCCACGAACTGATCAACCCCTACGTGTACGCGGAAGCCGCCGCCCTGATCGAGGAGCACCAGGCGGCGGGGCGGGACGTCGTCCTGGTCTCCGCCTCGGGCGAGGAGATGGTCCGGCCGATCGGCGTACTGCTCGGCGTCACCGACGTGATCGCCACGCGGATGGGCGTGGTCGACGGTCGCTACAGCGGGGTGGTCGAGTTCTACGCGGCCGGCCCGAGCAAGGTCGACGCGGTCGGCGAACTGGCACTCAAGCGGGGGTACGACCTCGCCGACTCGTACGCGTACTCCGACTCGTACAGCGACCGGCCCCTGCTCGAGTGCGTGGGGCACCCGACCGCGGTGAACCCGGACCGCCAGCTGCGGAAACTCGCACTGGAGAACTCCTGGCCGGTGTTGGAGTTCCGGCACCCGGTGCCGCTGGGCCGGCGGCTTCGCGAACGCCCCGCCGTCCCGGTGGCGGCCGCCGCACTCGGCGTCGGGGTGGGTGTGGCGATCGGCATCGCCTGGTACGGCCGGCACCGTCGCACCCGTACCGCCCCGGCCGCCTGACCCATCCGCACCCCACCCCCCTTGCCCCACCCGCCTGGGCCTCTCGCCCCCGGGCCTCCCGGCGCGACCGCGATATTGAGCGGACGCTCAAATCAACCTACCCTGTTCCTGAGCGAACGCTCAAGGAGTGCGCGGGCGGCGACGGTCACACGACACCGGGGGGCGGCCGCCGTCGTCCGCGCGACTCGCACACCGCACCGGCGCCCGGGCCGGCCGGAGCCTGCGGCCGCCCGGCGTGACCTCGCTGGCCCGGCCCACGACCGGTGCGATGATCGCAGTCGCCACACCTGCCGGGAGGGAAGCGATGTCGGACACCAAGCGACGACTGCTCGACGGCACACTCGCCGCGATCCGGCAGCACGGCATCGCCGGCGTCTCGGCCCGCACCATCGCCGCCGCCGCCGGCGTCAACCAGGCGTTGGTCTTCTACCACTTCGGGACCGTCGACGAGTTGCTGGCGGCGGCGTGCCGTACCGGAACCGCAGAGCGCGTCGCCCACTGGTCGGCGCGGCTTCGCAAGGTCCGATCGCTGCGGGAACTCCTCGACGTCGGTCGGGCGCTCCACGAGGAGGAGCGTGTGCTGGGCAACGTGTCGGTCCTGGCGCAGATGCTCGCGGGCGCCCAGACCGACGAACGGCTCGCCGCCCCCACCGCCGAGGCGTTGCAGCTCTGGGTGGACGAGATCGAGTGGGTCCTGCGCCGGCTGCTCGGTGGGTCGCCGTTCGCCGAGGTCGCCGACGTCCCGGGGCTCGCCCGGGCGGTGTCGGCCGCGTTCGTCGGCCTGGAGCTGTACGACGGGGTCGACCGGCCCGCCGCCGAACGCGCGATGGCGGCGCTGGATCAGCTGGCCGTGCTGATCGAGATCGTGGACGACCTCGGCCCGATCGCCCGCCGAGCCCTCCAGAGCAAGATCAGCAAAGCGGCCCGGCGCTGACCAGGGCACTACGCCGCCGCGAGCACCTCGTCGCCGATCCGGGTGAGCTGGTCGGCCCCGACCTCGACGGCGCTCATGTAGTGCCGCAGCCACGACCGCAGCCCGTCCGGCGTGCCGGTGGCGAAGGCACCCGCCGACCCGACGTACTCCGGTTCCCGCTCCCGGTGGCCCACGTCGACGGCGAGCAGCCCACGGGGGTCGAAGCCGGAGGACATCAGCACCAGCCGGGCGGCGCCGCGGGCGACCACCCCGGACGGGCCGGCGAAGGGCCGCAGGTTCAGCAGTTCGCCGTGGACCACGGCGGCCAGCAGCAGGGGCGGAACCCTCGTACCGCCCGCCGCGAGGCCGGCCAGCCCGTCCAGGCGGGCGGCCACCACCACGTCGTTCACCGGCCGGCCCAGCTCCGCCTCGGCGACCACGTCGCGCGCGGCGAGGACGTGCAGCTTCGCGAGGGCCTGCCGGGGCGCCTTCGGCCACAGGTCGGTCAGCCCCGGCAGCGCCCCGGCGACCCGTAGCGCGCCCTGGAGCGCCGGCTCGGTGACCGTCCCGGCGCGGACCTCCTCGCGCTCGTGCGCGTACCCCTCCAGGGCGGCGCTGGCCACGGCGGACCGGAGGCTGACCTCGGCCGCGACCTGGCCGCCGTGCCGGCGCAAGGCGCGGTGCCGGAGCGCCTGGTCGAAACGCTCGCGGGCCCGCTCCACGGCGGGCGCGACGTCGGCGAGCGCGAGCAGCGGGGCGAGCGGGTCGTCGGTCACCCCGTCACGCTATCCACCGCCCGGTACGCCCCGCGGGCGAGCCGCCCGGAACGCGACCGCCGCCACTCGCCGGCACCGCCGCTGGAGTGTTAACAAGGGACCCTTCCGCTACCGGAAGCGTTAACAAGGGGCCCTTCCTTGCACCGCCACCGCCCGGCGCGCCTCAGTGGCCGCTCGGCGCTCGGCGGTCGCCTGCGAACGCTCTGCCCGGCTAACCTCTGCACCGAGAGACGCAGGTCACCCCGAGCGACGAGGGAGTACGGCATGAGCGAGGCATTGGCCAATCTGCTGAACGAGACACGCCAGTTCCCGCCGCCGGCCGAACTCGCCGCGAACGCCAACGTCACCGCCGAGGCGTACGGCGAGGCGGACGCCGACCGACTGGCCTTCTGGGCGAAGCAGGCGGACCGGCTCACCTGGGCGAAGCGCTGGGACGAGGTGCTCGACTGGTCGAAGCCGCCGTTCGCCAAGTGGTTCGTCGGTGGGCGGCTCAACGTGGCGTACAACTGCCTCGACCGGCACGTCGAGGCCGGGCGGGGCGACAAGGTCGCCATCCACTGGGAGGGCGAGCCGGGCGACACCCGCACCATCACGTACGCCGAGCTGCACGAGCTGACCTGCCAGGCGGCGAACGCGCTGACCGACCTGGGGGTGACGGCCGGTGACCGGGTGGCGATCTACCTGCCCATGGTTCCGGAGGCCGCGGTGGCGATGCTGGCGTGCGCGCGGATCGGCGCCACGCACAGCGTGGTCTTCGGCGGCTTCTCGGCCGACGCCCTGACCAACCGGATCCAGGACGCCACGGCGAAGGTGGTCATCACCGCCGACGGCGGCTACCGGCGCGGCAAGCCGTCCGCGCTCAAGCCGACCGTCGACGAGGCGGTGGCGCAGTGCCCGTCGGTCGAGCACGTGCTCGTGGTCCGCCGCACCGGCGAGGAGGTCGCCTGGTCGGAGAAGGACCACTGGTGGCACGAGACGGTGGAGACGGCGTCGACGGAGCACGCCCCGCAGGCGTTCGACGCCGAGCACCCGCTGTTCATCCTCTACACCAGCGGCACCACCGCCCGCCCGAAGGGCATCCTGCACACCACGGGCGGATACCTGACCCAGGCGTCGTACACCACCCACGCCGTCTTCGACCTGAAGCCGGACACCGACGTCTACTGGTGCACCGCCGACATCGGCTGGGTCACCGGCCACTCCTACATCGTGTACGGCCCGCTCTCCAACGGCGCGACGCAGGTCATGTACGAGGGCACCCCGGACACCCCGCACAGGGGCCGCTTCTGGGAGATCGTAAACAGGTACCGGGTCACCATCCTGTACACCGCGCCCACGCTGATCCGCACGATGATGAAGTGGGGCGAGGACATCCCCGCCGGCTTCGAGCTCACGTCGCTGCGGCTGCTGGGCAGCGTCGGCGAGCCGATCAACCCCGAGGCGTGGATGTGGTACAGGCAGCACGTCGGCCGGGGCGAGCTGCCCATCGTGGACACCTGGTGGCAGACCGAGACCGGCGCCATGATGATCTCGCCGCTGCCCGGCGTGACCGAGGCCAAGCCCGGCTCGGCGATGACCCCGCTGCCGGGGATCAAGGCGGATGTCGTCGACGACCAGGGCCAGCCGGTGCCGAATGGGGGCGGCGGCTACCTGGTGCTCACCGAGCCGTGGCCGTCGATGCTCCGCACGATCTGGGGCGACGACAACCGCTTCCTGGAGACGTACTGGTCGCGCTTCGGCGCCGGCGCCAACACCGGCGACGACTGGGTCTACTTCGCCGGTGACGGCGCGAAGAAGGACGACGACGGGCACATCTGGCTGCTCGGCCGGGTCGACGACGTGATGCTGGTGTCGGGGCACAACATCTCCACCACGGAGGTGGAGTCGGCGCTCGTGTCGCACCCGTCGGTGGCCGAGGCGGCGGTCGTCGGCGCGACCGACCCGACCACCGGGCAGGCGATCGTCGCGTTCGCCATCCCGCGCGGCAACGCGGACACCGCCGGTGAGGCGGGCGAGCAGCTCATCGCCGACCTGCGCAACCACGTCGCCCGTACGTTGGGTCCGATCGCCAAGCCGCGGCAGATCATGCTGGTTCCGGAGCTGCCGAAGACCCGCTCGGGCAAGATCATGCGGCGGCTGCTGCGGGACGTGGCGGAGCACCGGTCGCTCGGCGACGTGACGACGCTCCAGGACTCGTCCGTGATGGACCTGATCTCCACGGGCATGGGCGGCGGCAAGTCCGACGAGGACTGACGACAGGCGTACTCCGGGTGGGGTGGCGGTCCGCGCGGACCGCCACCCCACCGCCGTCTCTGACGCGCTCCGGCGGGGCGGGCCGACAACTGTCACATCGGTCGGTCGGGGGAGGCGGGAGAAGCTGAACGGACACAGGCAGCCCTCAGCCTTGTCGTTCGACATGTTTCTGATTTAGGTTCACGCAGGTCGGACCGGTTCGATCGACATCACATCGATGAGCGGCACCGGCCGATTTCCCTCTCTCCCCATGCCCGAGAACGGAGCGGCATGAACAAAAATCCCCAACCTGGGTCGCGCAGACGCCTACTCGTCGCGCTGCCCGTAATCGCCCTCGCGGCCACGTCACTGACCGTGACGGGTTCGGCGGCGTCGGCCCAGTCCGGTCCGGCCCCGGCCACCATCGGGGCGGACGAGTTCTACATAAACTACGCCGAGCCGGCGGTGCAGCCGGACACCGAGGGCCGCGAGGTCAAGGGCAAGGGCGGCCTGCACGCCCCCGCCGTCGACGAGGCTCGGGCGTACGACCGCAAGTTCGCCCGCGGCAACCCGGTGACGGCGCGCCAGCTGGCGAAGACCGAGGCCGAGGCGATCAAGACCGGGAAGAGCCCGCGCCAGATCAAGCAGGCGAAGGGTACGCAGACCGCCAAGCTGCTGACCCTGCTGGTGGAGTTCAACGAGAACGCCAACGACGACTTCACCGACGTGATGGTCCCCAAGACGGTCTTCGAGGACCGGAGCTGTGTCCTCGGCACCGTGCAGAACGGACCGCTGCACAACAACATCCCGAACCCGGCCAGCCTGCCGAAGCTGGACAACAACTCGATGTGGGTGCCGGACTTCTCGCCGGCGCACTACGACAAGATGCTCTACACCTCGGAGGGCATCACCGAGCGGGTCCGCACCGACCTGACCGGGCCGGACGGCAAGCCGGGCGTCAGCCTGGCCGGCCGGACGATGCGCAACATGTACCTGGAGATGTCCAAGGGCGCGTACACGGTCGACGGGCAGGCCAGCCCGTGGATCAAGGTGCCGCACTCCGAGGGCTGGTACGCGGCCTCCCGTTGCTTCCAGGACGAGAACGGCAACTGGGTCGCCGGTCGGCAGCAGTCGATGAACGGCCACCCGGACAACCCGCAGGGTGCGGGGCGGCTGGCCACCGACGCGATCGACACGCTCGCGAAGATGGACCCGAACTTCCCGTGGGCGGACTACGACATCGAGGACCAGGCCGACCGGGACGGTGACGGCAACTTCTTCGAGCCGGACGGCGTGATTGACCACCTGGTGCTGGTGCACGCCGGTAAGGGCAAGTCGGCCGGCGGTGGCGCGCAGGGCACCTACGCCGTCTGGGCGCACTCGTCGTCGGTGGCCGGCGGCCACACCATCCCGGGCACCCAGCTCAAGGTGTCGAACTACATCGTGCAGCCGGAGGATGCCGGCCTCGGCGTGTTCGCCCACGAGTACGGCCACGACCTCGGCCTGCCCGACCTCTACGACACCTCCGGCAACGCCGACTCGGACGTCGACTTCTGGGACCTGATGTCGTCGGGTTCGCACTCCGGCGAGATCTTCCAGGCACTGCCGACCCACATGGGTCTCTGGGACAAGTGGATCCTCGGCTGGGCCGACCCGCTGCAGATCAACCCGGGCGAGGACCCGCGGAGCGTCCAGCTGGGCCAGAATTCGCGGACCCCGGTGGGCACCAAGGACGGCATCAAGATCAACCTGCCGAACAAGGTGATCACCCTCGCGGAGCCGCACAGCGGCGCGAACATGTGGTACTCCGGCGCCGACCAGGACTGGGCAGACGTCAAGATCGCCCGCCAGGTGGCGGTGCCGGCGGCGGCCGACGCGAAGTTCTGGATGTGGAACAACTTCGTCATCGAGGCGGACTGGGACTACGGCTTCGTCGAGGTCTCGACCGACGGCGGCGCGACCTGGGCCGAGCAGAAGGTCTACGACGCGACCGGCAAGCTGGTCACCACCGACGACGGCTACGCCGACCCGAACGGCCGAATGGTCGACTTCGGCAACAAGAAGTACGGGCTCACCGGTGACACCCACGGGTGGCGGCACGACTACGTCGACCTGTCGGCGTACGCCGGTCAGACCGTAAAGGTCCGCCTCCGGTACGCCACCGACGAGGCGTTCCTGGAGAAGGGCTGGTTCGCCGACGACTTCTCAGTCACCGGTGGCGGCGCCACCACGTGGAGCGACGACGTCGAGAACGGTACGGCGGGCTGGACCGCGACCGGCGGCACCTTCGTCGACACCACCGGCGCCGGCTGGCACATCGACAGCGGCACCTCCACTCAGGCGCACTACTACCTGGCCGAGTGGCGCAACTTCGACGGCTTCGACGAGGGCCTGAAGTACGCGTACGACACGGTCTACTCGCGGGACGCCTGGAAGGTCGACAAGATCGCGTACAACGCCCCGGGCATGCTGGTCTGGTACCGGGACACCGCGCTCGGCAACGTCAACCACGTGACGGCGCAGTCGACCGCGCTGCCGAGCTACGGCTCGAAGGGCGGCCTGCTGATCGTGGACTCGCACTTCGACCCGTACCGCCGGCAGGGTGAGGCGGCCGTCAAGGACCCGTCGACGCTGGACAACCTGCCCAGCCGTCCGCAGTCCGCGAACGCGGCCTTCTCGCTCAACCCCACGTACCCCTTCAAGGAGTGCCTGGAGGCGGCGGGCGAGCCGTACAGCGAGTACTGCACGAACTTCGGCGCCCAGCCGGCGGTGTCGACGTTCACTGACGCCAAGGGCTGGTACCCGGGCATCGAGGTGCGCGGTTCGTCGCTGTTCGCCCGGGACGTCGACGCGTCCGTGGTGATCCCGTCGAAGGGCAACGTGCCCTACACGACCCGCATCACCAACGCGGACGGCACCCCGGCCACCAGCCTGTACGGCACGGACCTCGGGTTCACCGTGCTCGGCTCGGGCAACCCCGGTGACGCGGGCGCCGCGTACGGCGTCTCCATCACCATCAAGCGGGCCGCGAAGGACAACTCGTACGCCACGGTGTACGTGACCCCCGCGACTCCGTGATCAACCACCGCCCTCCGGGGCGGTTCGACCCGACCGGCCAGATGGTGGTCGAGGTCAACAACTGACAATTCAGTTTCCAGTGGGGCCGGTGGCGGAAAACGTCATCGGCCCCACGCCGTTCGGCGTCGATGTCGTGATCAACGCGACTGACGGCGACGCGGCAGGCGGACATCGGGGCAGGTCACACGGGTCGGGTTACCGGTCGGGGTGTGACAGTGAAAAGCATTCCCAACAACTCTTTGCAATAAATCGACGCGATCATCTTCACACCCGCCACACGAGTGTCTATGTTCACCATTGGTCCCACCCGTGGGATCGATCTTCACCGGCCCGTACCCCCGTTGGGCCGGTCCCTCACACCCGGAGGTACCACGTGCGCAAAGCCGCAGTGGGTCTGCTCGGGCTCTCGTTGACGGCGACGGGGCTGGCGGTCGGACCGTCCGCCTTCGCGGCGCCGCAACCGAAGCTGCCGACGTCCGCACCGTCAGTCGCCGAGCCCGCCCACGTTGACCACGACCTGCCCAACCCGCTGGAGGAGAAGCGGCGGGCACTGCGCCAGGAGGGCCTGAGCGAGGTCCTCTCCGGCAAGGCGAAGGCGCAGCGGATCAACGGCAGCACCGTCGTCAAGGTCGGTGAGACGGCCGGCGGCGCCCCCGCCACGGACCGCGCGGCTCGTGCCCGCGACGGCAAGAAGGACCAGTACGTCGAGCTCTCCCGGGAGAAGACCGACCGGATCTTCGTGATCCTGGCCGAGTTCGGCAACGAGCGGCACCCGTCCTACCCCGACAAGGACACCGACCCGGCCTGGCCGGGGCCGGCGCGCTTCGACGGGCCGCTGCACAACGAGATCCCGGAGCCGAACCGCGCGGTGGACAACTCCACCGTCTGGCAGCCGGACTACAGCGCCGACCACTACCGGACGCTGTACTTCGGCACCAAGCCCGGAGACGAGTCGCTGAAGCAGTACTACGAGGCCCAGTCCTCGGGCCGCTACAGCGTCGACGGCACCGTCACCGACTGGGTGAAGGTCAAGTACAACGAGGCCCGCTACGGCCGTTCCGGGGACGACCCCGACGACGCCAACGGCGACGACCCGGCGGTGTGCGGCAGCAACGTCTGCACCAACGTCTGGGCGCTGGTACGCGACGCCGCCGACCAGTGGGTCGCCGACCAGAAGGCCGCCGGCCGCACCGACGCCCAGATCGCCGCGGACGCCAAGGCGATGGACCAGTGGGATCGGTACGACCACGACTCCGACGGCAACTTCAACGAGTCGGACGGGTACATCGACCACTTCCAGATCGTCCACGCCGGCGGCGACATGGCCGACGGTGACCCGAACCAGGGTGAGGACGCCATCTGGAGCCACCGCTGGTACGCCTTCGCCTCCGACCAGGGGCGCACCGGCCCGCCGAACTTCCCGGCCGGTGGTACCCAGATCGGCAGCACCGGCATCTGGATCGGTGACTACACCATCCAGCCGGAGAACGGCGGCCGCAGCGTCTTCTACCACGAGTACGGCCACGACCTGGGCCTGCCGGACGACTACAACGTCGTCAACGGTGGAGACAACAACAACGAGCACTGGACCCTGATGGCGCAGAGCCGCCTCGGCGGCAAGAACGACGGCGGCATCGGCGAGCGCGGTGGTGACCTCGGCGCCTGGAACAAGCTCCAGCTCGGCTGGCTCGACTACGAGGTGGTCGTCGCGGGGCAGAAGCGCACCATGACCCTCGGCCCGCAGGAGTACAACTCCGCCAAGCCGCAGGCCGCCGTGGTCGTGCTCCCGCAGCGCGAGTACACCTTCGACAACGGCAAGCCGTTCGAGGGCACCAGGCAGTTCTTCTCCGGCAACGAGGACGACCTCAACAACACGATGACCCGGACCCTGGACTTCACCGGGAAGTCGTCGGCCTCCCTGTCGATGAAGGGTCGCTACAACATCGAGGCCGACTACGACTACCTGTTCTTCGAGGCCTCGCTCGACGGTGGCGAGACGTGGACGCCGCTGCCCGGCACCGCCGACGGCAAGCCGCTCAAGGAAATCTCCCCGGGGCGCTTCGCCCTGGACGGCAGCAGCGACGGCAAGTGGGTCGACATCACCATCCCGATGGACGCCGCCGCCGGCAAGGTGGTCCAGTTCCGGCTGCGCTACCAGACCGACGGTGGTGTCTCCGAGGGTGGCTTCTACGGTGACGCGATCACCGTGACCGCCGACGGCGAGACCGTGCTCAGCGACGGCGCCGAGAACGGCGCCGGCGACTGGACGCTGGGCGGTTGGACCATCGCCGAGGAGACCTACACCCGGCTCTTCGACAACTACTACATCGCCGGCCACCGGTCGTACGTCTCGTACGACAAGTACCTGAAGACCGGGCCGTACTACTTCGGGTACGCGAACACCCGCCCGGACTGGGTGGACCACTACGCGTACCAGGAGGGCCTGCTCATCTCCTACTGGAACACGCGCTGGGCGGACAACGACACGTTCGCGCACCCGGGCGAGGGCCGCAACCTCTACATCGACGCGCGCCCGCGGCCGATCTACAACCTGACCGGCCAGCCGTGGCGGGCCCGGGTCCAGGTGTACGACGCGCCGTTCAGCCTCAAGAAGGCGGACTCGTTCACGCTGCACATCGACAGCCGGCCGCAGTACATCCGTGGTCAGGCCGCGGAGCCGCTGTTCGACGACACCAAGAAGTACTGGTACGAGGAGTTGCCGAACCACGGCGTCAAGCTCCCCGCCACCGGCACGAAGATCAAGGTGCTGGAGCAGAAGGGCACCTCCATCAAGGTCCGCTTCTTCTGAGCCGCCGAACCGCACGACGCGATGCCCGGGCAGGTCACCTGCCCGGGCATCGCCCGTTCGGCGGCCCCGCCGGCCCACGGTTTCGGAACCGGAGCGGGAGGCTGCGCGTCAGATTCCCGTGCCCATCGTGAGCGGCGCCGGACTGCCCGCCGCGGCCCTGGCCACCGCGCTCGCCGTGGCCGTACTGTCGAGCGGCTGCACCGGCCCGGAAAAGGAAGCGCCCATGCCCGCGGAGCACACCCCGGCCCCGGCCGGCGGAAGCGACAGCCCGCCGCCGTCGGCCAGCGCCGGGTCGCCGGCCCGTACCGGCCCCGCGCTCTCGTCCACGACGCTGCCGACCATGGGGCCGCCGACCGCGCCCCCGAAACGGCCGACCGACCCGTACCGGGCGAACGTGCTCGCCGGCCGGATCACCCGGGGCGGCGACGGACCCTGTTACGGCCTGACCACCGACGACGGCCGGGAGTACGCACTGCACGGCGCGGGCGTGGGAACCTTCGCCACCGGCACCTGGGTCCGGGTGACCATCGGCCCCGCCACCCCCGGAGTCGACTGCGGGGCGGGCATCCCGGCCACCATCGTGAAGATCAGCCCGGTCGGTTGAGCGGCGGCCGGGAGATGCGGGGATCCCGGACAGCCGCCACGGGAGCGACGCGGGCCACCCGACGGGTCGGCCGGCGGGCCGCCCGGCACCCAGGACCTAGGCTGTGCCCATGACCGAGCAGCGTGGCGGGCCCGTCGACGAGTCCTGCGTCCTCCCTGAGGGACCGTGGACGCACCGGTTCGTCGGCGCCAACGGCAGCCGGTTCCACGTCGTGGAGGCCGGTGCCGGCCCGATGGTCCTGTTCCTGCACGGCTTTCCCGAGCACTGGTGGGCCTGGCACGAGATGCTGCCGGCGGTCGCCGACGCGGGGTTCCGGGCCGTCGCGGTCGACCTGCGGGGCTACGGCGCGAGCGACAAGCCACCCCGGGGGTACGACGGCTACACGCTGGCCGCCGACGTCGCCGGGCTGATCCGGGCGCTGGGCGAGCGGTCGGCGACCGTGGTGGGCAGCGGTGCCGGCGGCCTGATCGGCTGGACGGTGGCGTCGTTCCACCCGTCCCTGGTCCGGCGGCTGGTGGTGCTCGGAGCGCCGCACCCGCTGCGGCTGCGGGCCGCCATCTTCGCCGACCCGCGCGGCCAGTTCGCCGCCTCCACACCGACGTTGAAGTTTCAACTTCCCCGCTACGAACACGTGCTGACCCGCGACGACGCGGCGGCGGTGGAGGAGATGCTGCGCCGCTGGGGCGGGCCGCGGTGGGTGAACAGCCCGGGCTTCCCCGCGTACGCCGCACGGTGCCGGGAGGCCATGCGCATCCCGCAGGCGGCGTTCTGCGCGCTGGAGGGCTACCGCTGGGCGTTCCGGTCGGTGCTCCGGCTGCACGGGTACCGGTTCGTGCGGCTCATGCAGAAGCCCCTGGTCACCCCGACCCTGCAACTGCACGGCGCCCTCGACCGCGCCGCCCTGCCGCGTACCGCTCAGGGCTCCGGCCGGTACGTCGTGGCCCCGTACGAGTGGCGGCTGCTCGACCACGTCGGGCACTTCCCGCACGTGGAGGCCCGGGACGTGGTGCTCGGCGAGATCCTGCGCTGGACGAAGTCGTAGGCCGTCCCGGCGGGTCCGGGCCGGGACCGCGGACGCGGCCTAGACCCGCTGCTCGTGCAGGTCGGTGACCTCGACGGCGGGCGCCCAGCCCTGGTAGACGCCGAAGTCGAAGACCTCGAGGCCCATCGCCTGCGCGACCGGCCACCGCCCACCCGTGTACTCCACCCGCAACCAGCCGTCGTGCTCGCCGAGCACGATGAACGGCTCCCCCTGCCAGGTGCAGGTCGTGCGGACGTACACCAGGTCGTCGACCTCGGCCGCCGGCACCACCCGCACGTACCGGCCGGGGCGCACCTCGGTGAAGCCCTCTCCCGGGCCGGGCTGGTAGAGCCGGACGTCGTCGCCGTCCGGGCTGGCCTGGTACTCACGGCCCTGCCAGCGGGCCACGTACCCGTCGCGGGTCACGCCTCGTCCACCTCCCGCCACAGCAGCGCGTCGGCGTCCAGCGTGGCCACCACGCGCTCGCTGCCGTCCGCGCCGATCCGCCACAGCTGCGCGCCGTGCGGCAGCCGGGCGCTGTCCACCTTGAACTCCGCCACGACGTCGCTGCTCTCCCCCGGCGCGAAACCGTTGCCCCGGAACGGGGACCGCTCGATGACCCAGCCCTCCATGGCCCGCATGGCGGTCTCGTTCTGGCCGCCGTAGGGAATGCGGTAGAGGCTCGGCCGGTACGCGGGCCAGCGCAGCACGTAGATCTCCTCGGCGGCCCGGTCGAACGGCGTGGCGGGATAGCCGAGGCCGAGCGCGTCGAACAGCTGCGCCGGGGTGGTCAGGTGGGCCAGTTCGCCCGCCCGGTGCACGAAGCCGGAGACCCGGTCGTAGCCCCGCTCCAGGTAGTACGCGAGCTGGCTCGGCGCCACGGCCTTCTGCATGACGATCGGCCGGGTCGGGTCCGGGGCGGGCGGCTCGTAGCGCGGCCGGTCGGCGGGGTCCTCCGCGGCCGGTGACGCCTCCGGCTCGGCGCCGGTGTCGGCACCGAGGCCCACCTCGGCCGCCCAGTTGGCGAGCCCGATGATCTGCTCACCGGGCAGCTTGGCGCCGATGGGGCTGCCGGGGTTGACGACGAAGGACCACGACTCGTCCGGCCAACGGTGGATGAGCTGCACGAACCGCACCCGGACCGTCTCGACGGCGGCGTCCGTGTGGTCGGCGAGCCGCTCCGGGGAGGTGTACACGACGACGAACGTCTCGCCGTCCAACTCCTCCGTACGCCAGACGAATCCCGGCTCGCCGGGCCGGCTGCCGGGTGCCGAGTCGGGCGCCACCGGCAGCAGCACGCGGGCGAGCAGGAGCGTCGACAGGAAGGTGTCGGTGCTCCCCGCGCCGGTCGCGTCGAGCAGGTCCTCCTCGACCTCGTTCGCCGGATCGAAGTCCGCCGGGACGGGGACCGCCGGTGGGGAGGCGGCGTCCGCCGGAGTCGCGGCCGACGCGCCGGTGATGTCCGCCGGACCGGCGGCCGACGCGCCGGTGATGTCCGGGCCGGCGGTACCCGGTACGCCGACGGGATCCGGGGCGGGTGTGCCCACTGCGGCGGACGGATCCGTGGTGATCGTGCCCGCCGCGACGGCGCGAGCCGGGTCTTCCGCAGCCGGGACGGTCACGTCCGGTGCCGCAGCGGCCGGCTCGGGCAGCTGGGACCGCGGGGCCGGGATCGGAGCGGTGACCTCCTCCTGGCCATCCATTGGACGCAGAGCCGGCCCGGGCTGCGGGTGGCCGGCCTCCGGACCGGTGGGCTGCCACCCGCCCGCCGTCCGGGCGGTCTCCGCGACGGCGGGACGCTGCGGGAGCGGGTCGGCGGCCGGCGCCGGCCCGCCAGCGGCCCGCTCGTCGGCCAGCCCGGTGCCCCCGGCCCCGGCACCCCGGCTCCCGGCGAGCAGACCGGTGGCACCGGCTCCGGCACCCGGGGCGGGGTCGTCGCGGAGCCCGGCGGCGGCGACCGGGTCGGTGAGGTCCCGCGACTCGATGATCGTGCCCTCGATGACGATCGGCGTGAAGCCCCGGCGGGGCGCCGGCGGCCCGGAGACCGGTTCCGCGATCGACGCCGGTTCCGGGTCCGGGGGCGGCGGCGTGGGGTGACGCCGCGGGAGCGCCTGCGTGGCCTCGTCGTCCGTCGTGCGGCGTGCGTACGCCTGGAGGGTCGCCGGATCGGGCACCGGGAAGCGGGCCGTCCGGCTCTCCGCTTCGGCCGCCCGTGGCTGCGGCGTCCGGGACGTCTCCCCGGCGGGAGGCCCGAAGGCCGGCGGGGAATCCCGGTCGGTACGGGTCGCGTCGCCGACGGCGAACGCCTGGGCGGGGCTCCCGGACGCCGGGTCGGTGGGCGGCCGGCGGCGCGGGAACGGTTGGGAGCCGCGGGCGAATCGGGGCGGCGGGACGGCCCGCTCGTCCCGGCCGGCGCGGCCGGAAGCGGGTTCGAAGAACGATCGACGGTTCGGCCGCTCCGGCTCGCCGCCCGGGCGGCCGTTCGTGGGTGCCTCGGCGGGACGCCGGCCGGGACGGTCGCCCCCGGGCGGCGCCGGCCACCGGGCGTCCGTGTCCCCGGGCGCGGGCACCCGGCCGGCGTCGGCCAGGGGTCGCCGCAGGGCGGCGGCACGCAGCTCGGCCGGGCTCCGCAACGGCGTGCCCGGGGGCGGGACGGGCGCGGGAGCCGGTCGCAGCGGGACCGTGCCCTCGGGTGCGTGACCGGCGCTGGGCTCGCGGCCCTGCGGACCGGTGGTCGGCTGGCCCTCCCCGCTGCCCGGACCGCTCTCCGTCGCCCGGACGCGGGCGAGCGTCTCGGCCCGCTCCAGGCGCGCCCGCGCCCCGATCGTGCGCCCGGGCAGCCGGACGTCACCGCGGGAGAGCTGCGCGACGTACCAGGCGGGCAGATAACTCTCGATGGGCAGGCCCGGGTTGACCGCGAGCCACCAGTCATGATTCGGCCACTGGCTGGCCAGCTCGTCGTACGTGCTGCGCCGGCTCGCGCCGGCGTGCTCGCCGAGGCAGGCCCGCATCGCGGCGGCGGAGGTGAAGGCCAGCACGTGGGTGCGACCGCCGGTGGTCCAGGTGCCCCAGTTCATCGGCGCCTGGCCGGCGAGCGCCTGCGCGGAGACCGGGAGGAACAGGTCCGTCCGCGACAGGATGCGGAAGTAGAGCGGCTGGTCGTTGGCGCGCAGCGCGTCGCGAAGGGCGGCTTCGGCCTCGGTGGCCGGCTCCCATTCGGTCACGGCCACCCCTCCTCCCGGCAACAGGTCACAGGTATCGCGTACAACCTACAAGGTAGTAGCAAGATCACAACGGCTGACCGCGCCGGGGCGGCCGGCAACGGCACCCGGAGATAACATCGCGTTCCGGAGTCGACACGATACGGAGGCGGTCGATGTCCCGGAGTTCCGCGCGGCCGCTGCTCGCCGCTCTGGCGGTGACGGCGGCGACCCTGGTTGCCGTCGCCGCGCCGCCCCCCGCGGCATCCCCTCCCGGTGTCGCGGCGACCGAGCCGGAAGGTGCCGGCCGCCGCGCACCGGCCGGTCCCGGCCTCGCCGGTCGGGCCGCTCCGGCGTGCGCGGCGCCTCTCGCGCCCGCACGGCCCATCACGACGGTGCCGTGGCCGCAGCAGCGGTACGCCCCGGAGCGGCTGGCTCCGCTCGCCACCGGCGCGGGCGTGACGGTGGGAGTGGTCGACTCCGGCGTGGACTCCCGGCACCCGCAACTCGCCGGGCGGGTCCGCGCCGGTACCGACCTGCTCGACCCCGGCGGCGACGGCACCCGGGACTGCGCCGGCCACGGCACCGGAGTCGCGAGCGTCATCGTCGCCGCACGCCAGGACGGGGTGGCCTTCCACGGCCTCGCCCCCCAGGCTCGGATCCTGCCCGTCCGGGTCAGCGAGCAGCAGGTGGTCGACGGCCGGGAATCGGGGCGTACGGTCAGCGCCCGCGACTTCGCCCGGGCGATCCGATGGGCGGTCGACAACGGCGCCGAGGTGCTCAACCTCTCCGTGGTGCTGTACGTGGACAATCCCGCCGTGCGGGACGCGGTCGCCCACGCGCTCGCGCGCGACGTCGTCGTCGTGGCCGCTGCCGGCAACCTGCACGAGAGCGGTGATCCCCGGCCCTACCCGGCCGCGTACGCCGGTGTGCTCGGGGTGGGGGCGATCGGCGTGGACGGGGTGCGCTCCTCGTTCTCCCAGGTCGGCCCGTACGTCGACCTGGTCGCGCCGGGGAGCGACGTGGTGACCGCCGCCCCCGGGCAGGGACACCACCGGGCGGAGGGCACCAGCTACGCCGTGCCCTTCGTGGCCGCCACCGCCGCCCTGCTCCGGCAGTACCGGCCGGACCTGGACGCGACCGAGGTGGCGGAGCGGATTCTGGCCACCACCGATCCGGCTCCCGGGGCGGGGTACGGCGCGGGTGTGCTGAACCCGTACCGGGCGCTGACCGAGAGCGGCGGCGGTCCGGCCCGCACCCGGCCGGCCGCCGCCCTGCTCGACGAGCGGGCCGACCCGGCGCTACTGGCCCAGCAGGCGAGGCGGGCGGCGTCCCGGGACCGGGCGCTGCTGGTGGCCGCGATCGGCGGTGGGACGGTCACCGCGGCAGTGCTGCTGGCCCTCGTGCTGCCCCGGGGCGCCCGCCGCCGGTGGCGTCCGCCGGACCCGGCCTGAGAGGGGAAGGCCGGGTCCGGCGGTGACCGCGCGGGAGCGATCGACCGCCCGGGGACGGTGACCGGTCGCGCGCGGGGCGGGCGTGCGGGACGAGGCGCCCACCCGGTCGGCCGGCGTCCGTCCCGCGGGTGTCACTGGAACAGGTTGGCGTTCCGCTTCTCCGTGTCGAGGTAGTCGGCGGCGGAGTCGTCCACCGCGACCTTGATGTCGCGCAACATCACCTGGAGGTCCTGCGAGGCGGACCGCCAGCGGGCCTGCCGCTGCTCGTACGCCGCGCGGGCCTCGCCCGACCAACTCGCGACCAGCGGGGCGGCGTCCCGCTCGAGCTGACCGAGCTGCGCGTCGAGCGTGCTCAGCGCCTTCTGGATGTCCGCGCCAGCCTGTTGCAGCGCCGCGAAGTTGACGACCAGCACACCGTGCTCCATCGTTTGTCTCCTCCCCCGGTTCCGGGTCTACAGCGGCAGTTGGATGCCGCCGCGGTTGGTCGTGGACACCCGGCTCGCGGCGTCGGTGTCCGACACGTCGTACTGCTGGCCGGCGGTGCGGATGGCCGTGGCGGTCTCCCGCAGAGCCCGCTGCAGCGCCGCCTGGTCCTGCGCCCACTGCTGCTTGACCTGCTCGAACGAGCGCCCACCGGCGCCGCGCCAGGCCTGCTGCAACACCTCCAGCTCGGCCATCAGGCTGCTCAGCATCGACTGCAACGACTGGTCGACCTGCTCGAACTTCGCGGCGGTCTGCTGCATCACCGCGGCTTCCGCCTGGGTCTCGGACACTCCGGACGTCACCTCGTCTCCTGCGTCGTGGCTGGCCGTCGACACGCCCGCTCGGGGAGCGCGCCGCTCGCGCCGCCCGGGACGTCGAGCACGGCGGGCGCGGGTCAGCGATAACTCGTCGCTGACGGTAGCCGTACGATCGCGGTTCTGCTACCCCGTTCCCGTCCCCTGTGGACAACCGCCGGCTCCCGCCACGACGCCGGGACGCTTACGATGGGCGGCAGTCGCGTCGCAGCGCGTGATCGATGAGGAGGTGCGGTGCCGGTGACCACCACGGCGAGCCTGCCCTCGTCGCCACCCGGGCACACGCCACCCGCCCCACGCGAGCCGGGCCGCGCCGACCGGCCCGCCCCCGCCCCGACCGTTGGCGCCCCCGCCCCGACCGTTGGCGCCCGCAGCGTCCTGCCGCCACAGTGGAGCCTCCGCCCGCGCCGGTCGGCCCGGCACGTCCGGGCCGGCCAGGTGGTCGCCGGGCAGGTCGCGGTGGCGGTCGTGGTCGTCGCCCTCGGGCGGGGCGCGGCGACGGCACTGGCGGGCGTGGCGTTCGCCGCACTGCTCGTGGTGCTGGCCGGGGCACGCCTGCGCGGCCGCTGGCTCTTCGAGTGGCTGGGGACGGCCCTGGCGTACGCCCTCCGCCGGCGCGCCCTGCCGGCTGAGGCCGAGCCGGCCGCCCTGCTGGAGCTGGTCGACCCGGGCACCGCGCTGCGGCCGGCCGAGCTGGCCGGCGCGCCGGCCGCCGCGCTGGACGACGCCACCGGCATGGTCGCCCTGCTGGAGATCGTCGACCCCGCGGAGCTGATCGGCGACGGGTCACGGGCGCTGCCGTCCCCGGCCGCCCTGCTCTCCGCCGCCCCACCCGGTGGCCCGCCGGTGCGGATCCAGCTCCTGCTGGCCGGGGTGCCGGCGCCCGCCGTCGCGCTCGGCGGCGGCACGGTCGCCACTTCGTACCGGCAACTCACCGAGGGCCGGCTGCCCGGCCGCGAGCGGGCGGTGCTCGCCGTCCGGGTGCTCCGCGTCGACGGCGTGGCCCCGGACGAGCTGCGCCGGGCCCTGCACGGCACGGTGCGCCGGATTCTCCGCCGGCTCGCCCCGGTGGCCGCCCGGCCGCTGGGCGAGCACGCCGCGCTGCGGGTCCTGGCCGAGCTGGCTCACCACGACGCCGGGCCGGCGCGGGAGACCTGGCCCGCGCTCCGGTCCGGCGACCTGTGGCAGGCGACCTTCCAACTCGACCGGTGGCCGGACCCGCGCACCGAGGCCGCCCGGGGCCTGGTGGTGCGGCTGCTCGCCCTGCCCGCCACCGCGATCACGGTCTCCCTCAGCACCGGGCCGTGGGCCGGGGCCCCGGAGGCCGCCCCGTCCGAGCTCGCCGTACGCCTCGCGGCCGGGTCACCGGCCGAGCTTGCGGCGGCGGAGCGGGCGCTGCACCGCGCGGTGACCGGGCCGGGCGGTGCGGTGCGGCGGCTCGACGGGGAGCAGTTGGCCGGGCTGGCCGCGACCGTGCCGCTGGCCCTGCCCGGTACCGGCCCGTCCGGGCCGGCCGCCGTGGAACTGACCGTCGGCGACGCGGGCCTGATGCTCGGCGCGAACCGGCACGGAGCGGCCCTGACCGTCCGGCTGTTCCGTCCGGAGAGCACCCGGGTCGTGCTCGTCGGGGGGCTCCGCGCCGGCCAGTTGATCGCTCTGCGCGCGATGGCACTCGGCGCCCGGGTCGTGGTGCAGACCGCCCGCCCCCGCGCGTGGGAGCCGTTCGTCCGGGGCGTCGGTGCGCCGGGCGGCACGATCCCGCTGCTGCCACCCGGCCGTCCGCCCGGCGGCGAGCCGGGGTCCCCCCTGCGCCCGCTGCTGCTGGTCGTCGACGCCGGCCCGGTCCCGCCCGATCCCGAGCCCGGGCAACCGTGGCAGGCCACCCTGCTCCTCCGCGACGAACTGACGGCGGCCGACGTCGTGACGCTGGGCCGCGCCGACCTGGCGCTCCTCCAGCCGCTCGATCCCGCCGAGGCGGCGCTCGCCGGGGGCGCGCTGGGGCTCGGCGCCTCCGCCGGATGGCTCACCCGGATCCGGGAGGACATGGTGGCGGTGGTCAACCGACGGGCCCTGCGGTGGGCCCGGCTCATTCCGTCCCCGATCGAGGCGCAACTGGTGGGCCGCCCGACGCGCCGGTGACCGACATCCGGCCGGCAGCAGCGGGCGGATCATGCGCCGGAAGGGTTTCGCCGATGATCGGTCCGTGGCAGCATCTTCCGCCATGGGTTTCCTGAAAGGGCTCCTGATCCGGCTGGCCGTCACGGCACTGGCCTTCTGGCTGGCCACGTTGCTGATCCCCGGGATCACGCTGGACTCGAACTCGGCCACCGAGACGGTCACGACGCTGGTTCTCGTGGCCGTGATCTTCGGTGTCGTCAACGCGGTGCTACAGCCGATCATCAAGACCGTGGGCTGCGGCTTCTACCTGCTGACCCTCGGACTGATCGCGCTGGTCGTCAACGGGCTGCTGTTCCTGCTGACCAGCTGGATCGCCGGCCAGGCCGGGCTGCCGTTCGATGTGGACGGCTTCTGGCCGGCCGCCGTGCTCGGTGCGCTCTTCGTCAGCGTGGTCACCTGGATCCTCGGCGCCATCCTCGACCGCGACTGACGGCGGCGGCGCGGGTCCAGATCGCGGGAATTGGCTGCTGAGGCCACCGGAGCCGGCGACTAGCGTCGGAGCGGTGTTCATCCTTACCCGTGACGACGGCTACCTGATCAGCACCGACCCCGAGCGCCTCGACCTCAACCGGGTGCACCGCTGGCTCAGCACCGACGCGTACTGGGCCGTCGGGCGGGACCGGGCGACGGTGGCGCGCGCCTTCGCCGGCTCGATCGGCTTCGGGGTGTACCGGCCGGGCGACGGCCACCAGGTGGCGGTGGCGCGGGCGGTGACCGACCACGCCACCTTCGCCTGGCTCTGCGACGTGTACGTCGACCGCTCCGAACGCGGGCGCGGGCTGGGCACCTGGCTGGCCGCCGCGGTCCGCGACCACCTCGCCGAGATCGGCGTACGCCGGATCCTGCTGGGCACCAACGACGCCCACGGCGTGTACGCGAAGGTCGGCTTCGCCCCGCTGGAGCAGCCGGAGCGGTGGATGCAGCTGGACCAGCGGGTGAACCCGGTCACCAGCAAGGAGCAGCAGCCGGATACGCCCCTTACGGTGGAGGCGTGACGCCTCGTCGGCTCGGCTACCTGTACGGCATCGGCGCGTACCTGCTCTGGGGCTTCTTCCCGCTCTACCTGAAGCTGCTCCAGCCGGCCGGCCCGCTGGAGATCCTGGCCCACCGGATCGTCTGGTCGGTGGTCTTCGTCGCGCTGGTGCTGGCCGCGCTGCGCAACGTCGGCTTCCTGCGTGCGCTGCTCCGCCGGCCCCGCGCCCTCGCCGGGATCGGAGCGGCCGCCGCGCTGATCGCCCTCAACTGGGGCACCTACATCCACGGGGTGAACTCCGACCGGGTGGTGGAGACCGCCCTCGGTTACTTCATCAACCCGCTCGTGGTCGTGCTGCTCGGGGTGTTCGTGCTGCGCGAGCGGCTACGCCCCGCGCAGTGGGTGGCGCTGGGCGTGGGCGGTGCGGCGGTGGCGGTGCTGACCGTCGACTACGGCCGGCTGCCGTACCTCGCCCTGGTCCTGGCGTTCAGCTTCGCCGGGTACGGCCTGGTCAAGAAGCGGCTCGGGCTGCCCGCCGCCGAGGGGCTCTTCGTCGAGTCGGCGGTGCTGGCCCTGCCCGCGCTGGGGTACCTGCTGTGGTTGGGCGGCGTCGGCGGGGCCGCCTTCGGTGCGGTGTCGGCCGGGCACACCGCGCTGCTGGTCGCGGCCGGCGCGGCCACCGCGATCCCGCTGCTGATGTTCGCCGGCGCGGCCAACCGGCTGCCGCTCACCAGCCTGGGGATGATCCAGTACCTCGCCCCGATCCTCCAGCTCGCCTGCGGTGTCCTCGTCTTCCACGAGCCGATGCCGCCGGCCCGCCTGGCCGGCTTCGCCCTGGTGTGGCTGGCCCTGGCCATCTTCACGACGGACGCCGTCCGCTCGGCCCACCGCCAGCGCCGCGTCCGCAACCGTCGTGCTGGGCCGGCACCCGCCCCCCGCGATATCGCGGTTTCGGTCGCCGCTTCGCCCGGTTCACCGCCTTTGTCCGGGCGGAAGCTGCCCGATCGCGGGTAACGGCGGGGGGACTAGCGGACGTCGTAGGCCAAGACCGGGGTGCCGTCGGCGCGGACCAGTTCCAGCCGGACCAGTTCCGCGTCGGTGAACCGGGTGGCGGCGCTGATCCGCAGGTCGTCGCCCGGGCCGGCGAGCCACGAGCCGATCTGCTCGCTGGTGCCGTCGGCGCTGCGCGCGACCAGCCGGAAAGCGGACGCCTTGCGGTAGCCGACGGAGGAGTCGTACCCGCACCGCATCGTCACCTCGGTGCCCCACTCGGTGCCGGTCAGCCCGATCTCGGCGTGCACCGGCACCGTGCCGGCGACCGGCTGCATGGCGACCATGTCCGCTCTTCCGCGCGGGTCCGTACCGGGTAGCACGGCGGCTGTGCCGAGGCCGACGACCAGCGCCAGCGCCGCGGCGGCGAGCGTGGTGAGGGCGTACCGGCGACGGGTGGCCAGCCGTTCCCGGCGCCGGCGGTCCCGCGCGGCGGAGAGCAGGTCGGGCAGCCGGGAATCCTCCGGCGGCGGCAGGAACTGCTCCAGGCCGGCCGGGTCGAGCCGCCCGAGCAGGCCGGGGAGCACGGCGATCTCCGCGACCGCCTGGCGGCACTCGGCGCAGCCGGCGAGGTGCCGCTCGTACGCCGTCCGCTCGGCCGGCGCCAGCGCACCCAGCACGTACGCGCCGTCGTCGTGCGCGAACTCGCACCGGGTCATCCGGTCACCCCCATCTCGGCAAGGACCAACCGTAGTGAGCGCAGGGCGTAGTGCGTCCGGGACTTGACGGTGCCCGGCGGCACCCCGAGCCGCGCGGCGGCCTCCGCCACCGACCGGCCCTGGTAGAAGCACTCCACCAGGACTTCACGATGGGTGGGGCTGAGTCGGTTCAGGGCCTCGGCGACGGTCCACGCCTCCACCGCGCGCTCCGCCTCGTCGACCGTCTCCGGCGGCTCGGGCAGTTCGTCGGTGTAGACCTCCCCGACTCTCGTGGACCGGCGGCGCCAGGCGTCGATCGCCAGGTTGCGGGCGGTCGTGAAGAGCCAGCCACGGACCGAGCCGCGGCGCGGGTCGAGCGACTCCGGGTGCCGCCAGGCGCGCAGCAGGGTCTCCTGCACCAGGTCCTCGGCCCGCTGCCGGTCCCCGTTGACCAGGCGCAGGGCGTGCGCGTACAGCGCCTCCGCGTGCTCGTCGTGCAGGGCGCGGAGCAGGTGGGCGTCGTGGTCGCTGATGGCGGTCTCCTCGCTCTCGGCGCGAGTCCGGCAGGCCTTTCGCACGGACATACGTGCGGCCGTCGCGATCGGTTCAGCCGCAGGTCATCACCGTTGCCCCGGGCGAGTTGTTCATACCTGGTTCATATCGAGGCTGACGAGCGGCCACCGGCCCCTCCTAGCGTCCGGCGGGTACGCACGTCTTCGACCGACTCCGTCGTGCGCCATCCCACTCAGGAGGCTCCTCCACATGAGCGACCGTCCTCGGCTGCTCCCGCTGCTGGGCTCCACCCGCCACGGCAGCCGCGACGCCATGACCTGTCTCTACCGGTGCGGCAACGCCTGCGACCACCCGGTGCCGAACACCTCCGACAACGCGTACTTCGGGGACCTGGTGGACGCCGAGGTCTCCCGCCGTGGCGTGGTCCGTGCCGGCGCGGTCGGCGCGCTGGTTCTCGGCTTCGGCGGCGCGGCGGCCGGTGCGCTGGCCGGCGCCGGCGCCGCCTCGGCCGCCCCCGCCGCCCCCGCCGCCCCGGCGGCGCCGGACGCCGCCGGCTTCGGCCGCCCCAGCGGCGGTATCGGCAGCGGCGCCCTGACCTTCAAGCCGGTCCCGCCGAACAAGCTGGACAGCTTCATCGTCCCCAACGGCTACGACCACACCGTCATCATCCGCTGGGGTGACGAGGTGGTCCCGGGGGCGCCCGAGTTCGACCTGCACCGCCAGACCGCCGCCGCGCAGGCGAAGCAGTTCGGCTACAACAACGACTTCGTCGGCGTGCTGCCGCTGAGCCGGAACCGGGCCCTGCTCGTGGTGAACCACGAGTACACCAACGAGGACCTGATGTTCCCCGGCTTCACCAGCCTGGACGCGCTGTCCGTGGAGCAGCTGAAGGTCGCCATGGCCGCGCACGGCATGTCCGTCGTGGAGCTGGAGCGGGTCGGCGGCAGCGGCGAGTGGCGCCCGGTGAAGTCCGGCCGGCGGCAGTACAACCGGCGGGTCACCGCCAACACCACCAAGTTCGAGCTGACCGGCCCGGCCGCCGGCTCGGCCTGGCTGAAGACCGCCGCCGACCCCAAGGGCCGCACGGTCATCGGCACGCTGAACAACTGCGCCGGCGGCGTGACCCCGTGGGGCACGGTCCTCTCCGGCGAGGAGAACTTCAACCAGTACTTCGTCGGCGGCGACGGTGCCCCGGAGGAGCTGAAGCCGAAGCTGGCCCGCTACGGCATCAGCACCACCAGCCGCTACCCGAGCGGCAACCGCAAGTGGGAGCGTGCGGACGAGCGCTTCGACCTGGCCAGGCACCCGAACGAGGCGCACCGGTTCGGCTGGATCGTCGAGATCGACCCGTACGACCCGGAGAGCCGCCCGCGCAAGCACACCGCGCTCGGCCGGTTCAAGCACGAGGGCGCGAACGTCATCGTCGCCAGGAGCGGCCACGTCGTGGCGTACATGGGTGACGACGAGCGGTTCGACTACCTCTACAAGTTCGTGTCGGACAAGAAGTTCATGAAGGGCAACTCCTGGGTCGCCCGGAACCACAACCTGACCCTGCTGGAGTCCGGCACCCTCTACGTCGCCAAGCTGGACTACACCAGCGCGGCCGAGATCGACGGCTCGGGCAAGCTCCCCGCCGACGGCGCGTTCAACGGCCGCGGCACGTGGATCAAGCTGGTCAGCGGCAACCGGTCGTACGTCGAGGGGATGACCGCGGCGGACGTGCTCACCTTCACCCGGATCGCCGGTGACAAGGTCGGCGCGACCAAGATGGACCGGCCGGAGGACGTCGAGCCGAGCCTGCTCACCGGCAAGGTGTACGTGGCGCTGACCAACAACACCAACCGTGGTGTCGGCGGCAACCCGACGGCGGACGAGGCGAACCCGCGTACCGCCAACAAGCACGGTCACGTGCTGGAACTGGTCGAGGACCGCAACGACAACGCGGCCGAGACCTTCGCCTGGTCGGTCCCGATCGTGGCGGGTGACCCGACCGACCCGTCGACCTACTTCGCCGGGTACGACAAGACGAAGGTGTCGCCGATCTCGTGCCCGGACAACGTCGCCTTCGACGCCACCGGCAACCTCTGGATCTCCACCGACGGCAACGCGCTGGGCAGCAACGACGGCCTCTTCGCGACCGCCATCGAGGGCCCGGAGCGCGGTCACCTCAAGCAGTTCCTCACCGTGCCGCTCGGCGCCGAGGCCTGCGGCCCGTTCATCACCGGCGACAACCGGTCGGTCTTCGTGGCCGTGCAGCACCCCGGTGAGATCTCCGGCGCCTCCGTCGAGAACCCCGCCTCCAACTGGCCGGACGGCGACTACGCCAAGCCGGGCGTCGTGGTCACGTGGCGCCTGGACGGCGGCCCGATCGGCAGCTGACAGCTCCCCTCGAAGGCGGTTCGACGCTGGACCGCCGGGACGGGCCCTCTCCCATCCGGGGAGAGGGCCCGTTCGCGTCCGGACGTCACCCGCCCGCGGCCGGGGAACCGGGCCGCCCGTCAACTTTCGGCGGCGAGACTGTCCGCGATGGTGCGGGCGGTGGTGAGCAGCTTCGCGCGGACCACCCGGGCGGACGTCATCATCTCGCTGGCCGGCAGCGCGCAGGCGAGCACCACCCGGCGCTCCATGTCCTTGTCGGGGGTCACCAGCACCGCCGCGCAGGCCACGCCCTGCCGGTACTGCCCCAGCTCCATCTGCATGCCCCGCCGCTCCCCCGCCGCCAGGTCGGCCTCGAACGCCTCCACGGTGGTCAGCGTGGCGGAGGTGAACGGACGCATGCCGTACTCGCGGAGGTAGCGGAACCGCTGCTCGGCGGTGAGTGTCGCGAGCAGCGCCTTCCCCAGCGCGGTGGCGTGCGCCCCCTCGTCGAAGCCGGGGACGAGGTCCTCCAGGTACGGCGAGCGCGCGCCCTCGGCGACCGCCGTGATCGCCACCTGCCCGCCGACGAACTTGCCGAGGTAGTGGCTGTAGCCGGTGTCGGCGGCGGCGCGGCGGAGGCACTCCCCGACCGCCTGCGGCCCCCGGAACGCCGTGACCAGCTCGCGGTAGCGGTCGGCCACCTCCAGGCCCACGATGTACGTGCCGTCCTCGCGGCGGATCACGTAGCCCTCGTACGCCAGGGTCCGGACCAGGTGGTAGGTGGTCGCCACGGTCAGCTCGCACCGACGCGCGATCTGCTTGACGGTCAGCCCCTTCGGGGCACGGCCGACCGACTCGAGCACTCGCAGCGCACGGGACACGCTCCGGATCAGGTCCGAGGGTTCCGCCAAGGGGTCGCGCACAACCACCTCCGCAGCCGGGGACTTACACCATATGAAATACGTGCCCGGCGCGAAATGCCTGATCGGGTGGAGGATGCCAGATCGTCACCCACCCGCCGTACCCGTCCGGCCACGAAGCGTGGGTCGAGAACGTCTCGCGTAGGTTGTTCAGATCATGGTCGACAGCGCGCTCCAGTCCCCCGACGCCCCGACCCGGCCCGTACGGGCCGCCGCCGGCGCCATCGCCGTCACCATCGCCTGCGTCCTGCCGGTCTTCCTGGTCGGCGGGCTCGCCGTGCAGATGGGCGACGAGCTGGGCTTCTCCCCGGCCGGCCTCGGGGTGGTCGTGGCGGTCTACTTCGGCGTCGGCGCGCTGGCGTCGGTGCCCTCCGGCACGCTCGCCGAGCGGTACGGCCCGGCCGTCGTGGCCCGGGCCGGCATCCTGGTGTCGGCGGGCGCCATGCTGGCCGTGGCCGGGCTCGCCCGGTCGTACCCGGTGCTGGTCGGCCTGCTCGCGCTGGCCGGCACGGCCAACGCCCTGGGTCAGCTCGCCAGCAACGCCGCACTGGCCCGGCACGTCCCGGTCCGGTGTCAGGGGCTGTCCTTCGGGGTGAAGCAGGCCGCCATCCCGGTCTCCACGCTGCTGGCCGGGGTGGCGGTGCCGACCGTGGCGCTGACCGTCGGGTGGCGCTGGGCGTTCGTGGTGGCCGCCGGTGCCGCCCTGGCCGTGTTGCCGGCCGTGTCCGCGCGGGAGCCGCGCCCGATCCGGACGACCACCCGGGCCCGGAGTGGGCGCGCCACCGGGGCCCTGGTCGTCGTCGGGGTGGCCGCGACCCTCGCCGCCGCCTCGGCGAACGCCCTCGGCACCTTCGTGGTGGACTCCGCCGCCACCCGGGGCCTGGCTCCCGCGCTGGCCGGCCTGACACTGACCCTCGGCAGCGCCGTCTGCGTCGCCGCCCGGGTCGGCGCCGGCTGGCTCGCCGATCGCCGGGCGAGCGGTCACCTGGCGGTCATCGCCGCGATGCTGGTGGTGGGGGCCGGCGGGCTCGGTCTGCTCGCGATGACCGGACCGGTCCCGCTGGTGGTCGGCGTGGTGCTCGGCTTCGGTCTGGGCTGGGCGTGGCCCGGGCTGATGAACTTCGCCGTGGTCCGGCTCCATTCGCAGGCTCCGGCCTCCGCCACCTCGATCACCCAGACCGGCGTGTACGCGGGCGGCTGCCTCGGCCCCCTGTCCCTCGGCCCCCTCGCAGCCCACGCGGGCTACTCGGCGATGTGGACCACGGCGGCCGTCTCGATGCTGCTGGCCGCCGCCCTGATGCTGACCGGCAGCCGCCTCCTGTCCACCCCACCGGCCGAACACCGTCGATCATGAAGGTGGCGGGTGATATCGAGATCAACTCACCCGCCAATCCCATGATCAACGCGGCGTCGGGTGGGGTGGGGTGGGGTGGGGTGGGTCAGCTGGTGCGGTCGGCGATGTAGTCGCAGAGGGATTCGAGGGCCCGGCGGGCCGGGGTCCTCGGCAGGGGAGCCAGCCGGGCACGGGCGTCCTCGGCGTAGCTGCGGACCGTCTCCCGGGCCCGCTTCAGGGCCGGGCTCTCCCGGAGCAGGCCGAGGGCCTCGGCGTGCAGGTCGTCGTCGGTGAGCGCGCCGGTCGCCAGGATCTCCCGCAGCCGCAGTGACGAGGCGTCCGCGTCGTCGGAGGCGAGCGCGTACAGCACCGGCAGGGTCGGGACGCCCTCACGCAGGTCGGTGCCGGGCGTCTTGCCCGACTGCACCGACTCGCTGGCGATGTCGAGCAGGTCGTCGGAGAGCTGGAACGCCACGCCGATGGTCTCGCCGTAGCCGGCGAGGGCCTCGGTGTGCTCCGGGCTGGCGCCGCCGAACATGCCCCCGAAACGCGCCGAGGTGGCGATCAGCGACCCGGTCTTCTCCGCGATGACGTTCAGGTAGTGCGCCACCGGGTCGTCGCCCGGCCGCGGCCCCACGGTCTCCGCGATCTGGCCGTGCACCAGGCGCGCGAACGTCCGGGCCTGGAGGCGGACGGCCTCCGTGCCCAGGTCGGCCGCGATGTCCGCGGCCCGGGCGAAGAGGTAGTCGCCCACCAGGATGGCGACCGAGTTCGTCCAGCGGGAGTTGGCGCTCGGGGCGCCCCGGCGCACGGGCGCCTCGTCCATGACGTCGTCGTGGTAGAGCGTCGCCAGGTGGGTGAGCTCCATCACCACCGCCGCGGGCACCACCTGCGGGCCGGTCGGGTCGCCGAACTGGGCGCCGAGTGCCACCAGCAAAGGCCGGAACCGCTTGCCGCCCGCCTCGACGAGATGCCGGGCCGCCTCGGTGACGAACGGGTCGGCGCTCTCCACGCCGGCCCGCAGCTCGGTCTCGACCCTCTCCAGCACACCCAGCACCGACTCCTCGACGCGGGGATCGGCGAGGTGCAGGCCGAGCGCGCCGAACTGACCCGCGCCGTGCCGGCGCGGACGGCCACCCGCGCCGGTGGCACCTGAACGCTCGCCACCCGGATTCACCACGTCTCCAACCATGCCACACCCGTTCGACCAGCCCCGGGCCGGGGATGGCCGCGGCTCCGCGGACGCCGCGGGGGCCGGTACGCGAACGCGTACCGGCCCCCGCGGGGCAGCGGTGTCACCGCACGAACTCGGCGGCTCCCGTGGCGAGGTCGAGCAGCGGTGCCGGGGCGACGCCGAGGACCAGGGTGGCGATCACGCCGATCATCAGCGCGGCGGAGGTGAGCCCGCCCGGGACGGTGACCGCCGGGGTCGACTCACCGGGCTCGGAGAGCCACATCATGACGACCACCCGCAGGTACGGGAAGGCCAGCACCATGCTGGTCAGCACACCGGCGACCACCAGCCACGCCTGCCCGCCGTCCAGCGCCGGCCCGAAGACCGCGAACTTGCTGGTGAAGCCGCTGGTCAGCGGGATACCGGCGAACGCGAGCAGGATGAAGGTGAACAGCGCGGCGTAGAACGGCGAGCGGCGGCCCAGGCCCGCCCACCGGGACAGGTGGGTCGCCTCCCCGTCCGCGTCCCGGACCAGGGTCACCACGGCGAACGCGGCCAGCACCGAAAAGCCGTACGCCACCAGGTAGAACATCGTCCCGGAGACGCCCTCCCTGCTCGGCGCGAGCACGCCGACGAGCAGGTAGCCGGCGTTCGCGATCGACGAGTACGCGAGCAGCCGCTTGATGTCGGTCTGCGTGACCGCCAGCACCGCACCGACCAGCATGGTCAGCACCGCCACCACGCCGAGGACCGGGGTGAAGTCCCACCGTGCCCCCTCGAACGCCACGTGGAAGACCCGCAGCAGGGCGCCGAACGCGGCGACCTTCGTGCAGGCGGCCATGAAGCCGGTGATCGGCGTGGGCGCGCCCTGGTAGACGTCCGGCGTCCACACGTGGAACGGCGCGGCGGCGGCCTTGAACAGCAGGCCGATGGCGATCAGCGCCATGCCGGCGAAGAGCAGCACCGGGCTGGCCGGGCTGTCGGCGACGGCGGCGTGGACGGTGGCGAAGTCCACCCCGGCCGGGCGGCCCGGGATGCCGGCGGTGAAGCCGTACACCAGGGCGACGCCGAACAGGAAGAACGCCGAGGCGTACGCCCCGAGCATGAAGTACTTCAGCGCCGCCTCCTGGCTCAGCAGCCGCCGGCGGCGGGCCAGCGCGCAGAGCAGGTAGAGCGGCAGCGAGAAGACCTCCAGCGCGATGAACATGGTCAGCAGGTCGTTCGCCGCCACGAAGATCAGCATGCCGCCGATCGCGAACGTGGTCAGCGGGTACACCTCGGTGAGGCCGTTGGCCCCGTCGGCCTGCCGCCGGTCGTCGGCCGACTCGGCGGTCACCGCCGCCTGGGCCACGAACGCCCCGCCCCGCTCGACGGTGCGCTCACCGATGAGCAGCAGCGCCATCGCGGCGAGCACGAGGATCGCGCCCTGGAGGAACAGCGTCGGCCCGTCCACCGCGATCGCCCCACCGATGGTGATGAGGCGGTCGTCGGCGTTCAGCACCACCATGGTCAGCGCGGCGAGCACCGCCAGCAGCGCCACCGACAGCTGGACCACGTGCCGCAGCCGCCGCGGCACGAACGCCTCGACCAGGACACCGACCAGCGCGGCACCCAGCATGATGAGCGTCGGCGCGAGCGCCGCGTAGTCGATCGACGGCAGTTTCAGCTCGGTCACTTTCGGAGCCGCCTTTCGTTCGCGACTGCGGGGCTCGCGAGCTCACGTCTCGCGGTCACCGCGATGCCTCCTGGACGTCGCCGGCCGACGGGGCCGGGTCGGTCCTGCCGATGTCCTGCATGGTGGCCTGCACGGCCGGGTTGATCACGTCGGTGACCGGCTTCGGGTAGAAGCCGAGCAGCACGATCAGCGCGATCAGCGGGGCCACCACGACCTTCTCGCGCAGGTTGAGGTCACGCTTCATGCCGTCGACCTCGGTCAGCGCCGGGTTGAGGGTGCCCTGGGTGGTGCGCTGCACCATCCACAGCACGTACGCGGCGGCCAGGATGATGCCGAGCGTGGCGATCACCGCCACCGGCTTGTTCACCGTGAAGGTGCCGATCAGCACCAGGAACTCGGAGATGAACGGCGCGGTGCCGGGCAGCGCCAGCGAGGCGAGACCGGCGAAGAAGAGCACCCCGGCCAGGATCGGCACCAGCTTGCCGGCGCCGCCGAAGTCGCTGATCAGGGCGGAGCCGCGCCGGGCGATCAGCATGCCGACGACCAGGAAGAGCAGGCCGGTGGCGAGGCCGTGGTTGACCATGTACAGCACCGCCCCGGTGGCCGCCTGGCTGGTGAAGGCGAAGATGCCGACCCCGATGAAGCCGAAGTGGGCGATCGACGTGTACGACACGAGCCGCTTGAGGTCGTTCTGGCCGACCGCGAGCAGCGCCGCGTAGATGATGCCGATCAGGCCCAGCGCCAGCGCCCACGGGGCGAACCACTTGGCCGCGTCCGGGAACAGCGGCAGGCAGTAGCGCAGGATGCCGAACGTGCCGACCTTGTCCAGCACGCCGACCAGCAGGGCGGCCGCACCGGCGGGCGCCGCGCCACCGGCGTCCGGCAGCCAGGTGTGGAACGGGAAGAACGGTGCCTTGATCGCGAACGCGAGGAAGAACCCGAGGAACAGCCAGCGCTCGGTACCGGTGGAGATGTCCACCTGGCTCAGCGCCGCCCAGTCGAAGGTCTTCCCGCCGACCACCCACAGGCCGATCACGGCGGCGAGCATGAACAGACCGCCGACCAGGGAGTAGAGGAAGAACTTCACCGCCGCGTACTGCCGCTGGTGGCCGCCGTAGCTGCCGATGAGGAAGTACATCGGCACGAGCATGACCTCGAAGAACACGTAGAACAGGAAGACGTCGGCGGCCGCGAAGACGCCGATCATCGTGCACTCGAGGACGAGCAGCAGCGCGAAGTACACCGGCACGGACCGCTTGGACGCCTCCGCGTCGTGCCAGCTCGCCAGGATCACCAGCGGCACCAGGACCGCGATCAGCATCAGCATGACCAGCGCGATGCCGTCGGCGGCGAAGGTGAAGCTGACGCCCCAGTTGGGAATCCACGGGTACGACTCGCGGAACTGGAACCGCTCACCGCCGGTCTGCCAGGTCACCCACATGACCACCGAGAGCGCCAGCACCAGCAACGACCAGCCGAGCGCCACCTGCTTGGCCAGTTCCGGCCGGTGACGGGGCAGGAGGGCGACCACGAGGGCGCCGACGAGCGGCGCCACCGTGAGCACGGAGAGGAACGGAAAGTCGGACATTACGCGGCCTTACCTCCGTCGTCACTGCGCGGTCCGCCGGCGACGGCCGCGTACGAGGCGGACAGCCTCTTGAGGTCGATCACGCCAGCCACCCCGCCTCGACGGCCAGGAAGGCCGCCACCACCAGCAGAGCGCCGGCCAGGATCGAGGTGGCGTACGACCGGACGAAGCCGGTCTGCAGCCGCCGGAGGCGGCCCGAGCCGCCACCCACCCCGGCGGCGAGGCCGTTGACCAGCCCGTCGATGCCGCGGTTGTCCAGGTAGACCAGCGCCCGGGTGAGGAAGATGCCCGGCTTCTCGAAGACCGCCTCGTTGAAGGCGTCGGTGTAGAGGTTCTTCCGGGCGGCGGTGACCAGCACCCCGGCCGGCTGCGGCTCGGTGGCCGTGCCGGCCCGGAACAGGAACCAGGCCAGGCCGGCGCCGGCCACGGTGACCAGGATGGACAGGATCGTGATCGCGAGGTGCGACAGCACCGCCTCGTGCGCCTCCGTCTGGCCGCCCAGCCCGGCGGTGGCCTCCAGCCACTCCGGGACCGGCCCGGCCATCAGCGCGCCCGCCGCGAGCGAGCCGACGGCGAGCAGGACCAGCGGGATGGTCATGAGCTTCGGCGACTCGTGCGGGTGCTCGATGTCCTCGGTCCAGCGGGCCGGGCCGTGGAAGGTGAGCACGAACAGCCGGGTCATGTAGAACGCGGTCAGGCCGGCACCGAGCAGGGCCGCCGTGCCGAACAGCCAGGCCGTCCAACCCTCCCGCTCGAACGCGGCCACGATGATCGGCTCCTTGGAGAAGAAGCCGGAGAACGGCGGCAGGCCGATGATGGCCAGCCAGCCCGTCATGAAGGTCAGCCAGGTGATCTTCATGTACTTCGACAGCCCGCCGAAGCGGCGGATGTCGACCTGGTCGTTCATGCCGTGCATGACCGAGCCGGCGCCGAGGAACATGTTGGCCTTGAAGAAGCCGTGCGCCAGCAGGTGGACGATGGCCAGCGCGTACGCCGCACCGCCGAGGCCGACACCGAGGAACATGTAGCCGATCTGGCTGACGGTCGACCAGGCGAGCACCCGCTTGATGTCGTCCTTGGCCGCGCCGATGACGCAGCCGATCAGCAGGGTCAGCGCGCCGACGCTCACCACGACCAGCTGGAGCGTCGAGTTGGCCGAGAAGATCGGGTTCGACCGGGCGATCAGGTAGACGCCCGCGGTGACCATGGTGGCCGCGTGGATGAGCGCGGAGACCGGGGTCGGGCCCTCCATCGCGTCCGGGAGCCACGCCTGGAGCGGGAACTGGCCGGACTTGCCGGTCGCGCCGAGCAGCAGGAGCAGGCCGAGCAGGAGGACCGTGGTCGAGGTCAGCGCGCCGACCCCGCTGAAGACCTCGTCGTACTGGGTGGTGCCGAGGGTGGCGAACATGATGAAGATGCCGATCGCCAGGCCGGCGTCGCCGACCCGGTTCATCAGGAACGCCTTCTTGCCGGCCGTGGCGGCGCTCGGCCGCTCGTACCAGAAGGAGATCAGCAGGTACGACGCCAGACCGACGCCCTCCCAGCCGAAGTAGAGCATCACGTAGTTGTTGCCGAGCACCAGCAGGAGCATGGCGGCGACGAACAGGTTGAAGTACCCGAAGAACCGCCGGCGGCCGGCGTCGTGCGCCATGTACTCCACCGCGTACAGGTGGATCAGGAAGCCCACCCCGGTGATCAGCAGGACGAAGACCGCGGCCAGCGGGTCGAAGAGCAGGCCGAAGTCCACGTGCAGGTCACCGACGGCGATGAACTCCCACAGGCTCAGCTCGACGGACCGGTTCTCCAGGCCGCGCAGCTGGAAGAAGTAGGTCAGGCCGAGCACGAACGCGACGCCGATCGACGCGACGCCGAGCCAGTGCCCCCACCGGTCGGCCCGCCGGCCGAGCAGCAGCAGGATCGCGGCGCTGACCAGCGGGATCGCGACGAGCAGCCAGACGCTGCCCAGCAGCCCGTCGGCCGGCGCGTACGTGACGGCGCCCACCGGCTCGACCGGAGCGTTCGCCAGAATCTCCATCACCGCAGGCCCCTCAGTACTTCAGCAGGTTGGCGTCGTCGACGCTCGCCGAGCGTCGGGTCCGGAAGATCGCCATGATGATCGCGAGCCCGACCACGACCTCGGCCGCGGCCACCACCATCACGAAGAACGCCATGATCTGGCCGTTGAGGTCACCGTTGATCCGGCTGAAGGTGACCAGGGTCAGGTTGGCCGCGTTGAGCATCAGCTCGACGCACATGAACAGCACGATCGCGTTCCGCCGGATCAGCACCCCGGCGGCGCCGATGGTGAACAGCACCGCGGCGAGGACCAGGTAGTAGTTCGGTTCGACCGAGAAGAACTCGTTCACTTGTCGGTCCCCTTCAGCGAGGTCTCCTCGGCGGTCAGCTCACGGACCGGCAGGATGTCCGGGGTGCTCCGCTCGGTCAGCCGGCCGTCGGGCAGGCGGGCCGGGGTGGCGACCGACGAGGAGGTGGCGAAGACACCGGGGCCGGGCTTCGGGCCGGGGTAGTTGCCGGGGCGGAACCGCGCCTTCATGGTGGCGACCTGGTCCAGCCGGTCCTCCTTGCGGCGCTCGATGTGCGCGAGCACCATCGCGCCGACCGCGGCGGTGATGAGCAGCGCCGAGGTCAGCTCGAACGCGAAGACGTACTTGGTGAACAGCAGCCGGGCGATGCCCTGCACGTTGCCCTCGGTGTTGGCCGCCGTCAGCCCGGCGGCGGTGCCGCCGTCCAGCGCCCGGTACACCCCGGTGCCCACCAGGCCGGCGAAGCCGAGCCCGAGGAGGATCGCCGCGACCCGCTGCCCGCGCAGCGTCTCGATCAGCGAGTCGGACGCGTCACGGCCCACCAGCATCAGCACGAACAGGAAGAGCATCATGATCGCGCCGGTGTAGACGATGATCTGCACCATGCCGATGAACGGCCCGGCCTGGAGCACGTAGAACACGCCCAGGCAGAGCATCGTCAGCACCAGCCAGAGCGCCGAGTGCACCGCGTTGCGGGCGACGACCATGCCGACCGCGCCGAGCAGCGCCAGCGGCGCCAGGATCCAGAAGGTGACCGCCTCGCCGCCGGACACCGAGCCCGCCGCGGCGAGCACCGTCTGCGTGGTCATGCTCCGTCTCCCTTGGCGGCCCGCTGCGCGGCCTGCTCGGCACCGGGGAACGTCACCCCGGGGTGCTCGTCGAGCTGGTAGCGGCCGGGGCCCATCGGCGAGTGCTCCGCACCGGCGGAGGTGCCCGGGTTCTCCAGCGCGCCGACGTAGTAGTCCTTCTCGCTGTCACCCAGCCGCATCGGGTGCGGCGGCTGCTCCATGCCCGGGAGCAGCGGCGCCAGCAGCTGCTCCTTGGTGAAGATCAGGTCCTGCCGGTTGTCCCGGGCCAGCTCGTACTCGTTGCTCATGGTGAGCGAGCGGGTCGGGCAGGCCTCGATGCAGAGCCCGCAGAAGATGCAGCGCGCGTAGTTGATCTGGTAGACGCTGGCGTACCGCTCACCCGGGGAGAAGCGCTGCTCCTCGGTGTTGTCGCCACCCTCGACGTAGATCGCGTCCGCCGGGCAGGCCCAGGCGCACAGCTCGCAACCGATGCACTTCTCCAGGCCGTCCGGATGCCGGTTGAGGATGTGCCGCCCGTGGTAGCGCGGCGCCGAGACCGGCGGCTTGAACGGGTAGTCGGTGGTGACGACCTTCTTGAACATGTGCGAGAAGGTGACCCCGAAGCCCTTGAACGTTCCGGTGATCGCGCCCACGTCACACCTCCCTGGAATCCGTGCCGGCGGCGATGTTGGCCGGCTCCCGCTCGGCGACGACACGCCGGGTCCGCGGGCTCGGTGGCACCTGAAGGTCCAGCGGGGGCAGCGGGAAGCTGCCCGGTGGACGGTTGTTGACCTGCTCGGCGAGCGTCGGCTTCGGCGCCGGCTTGCGGGTCGGCCAGAACAGCGTGGCGAGCAGAAGCAGGCCGGCGGGGATGCCGACCGCGATCAGCTTGCTGCGGCTGTCCCAGTCCTCGATCGACCGCAGGCCGGCCAGCACCAGGATCCAGACCAGGTTGATCGGGAGCAGGACCTTCCAGCCGAAGCGCATGAACTGGTCGTAGCGCAGCCGGGGCAGCGTGCCCCGCAGCCAGACGAAGACGAAGACCAGGGCGACGACCTTGCCGAAGAACCACAGCATCGGCCACCAGCCGGAGTTCGCGCCCTCCCAGATGGTGATCGGCCAGGGCGCGTGCCAGCCGCCGAGGAAGAGCGTCACGGTGACCGCGGACATCGTCACCATCGCCACGTACTCGCTGAGCATGAAGAGCGCGAACTTCAGCGAGCTGTACTCGGTCATGAAGCCCGCGACCAGTTCGGACTCCGCCTCCGGCAGGTCGAACGGCGCCCGGTTGGTCTCGCCGACCGTGGCGATGAAGAAGATGATGAAGCTCGGCAGCAGCAGGATCGCGTACCAGCCGGGCGCCGAGATCTCGGTGCCGAACACGGTCAGCCGGGTGGCGTCACCCTGCTCGGCGACGATCCCGCTGGTCGACATCGTGCCGGCGGTCATGAACACCGCGACGATGCTCAGGCCCATCGCGACCTCGTACGAGATCATCTGGGCGGTGGAGCGCAGACCACCGAGCAGCGGGTACGTCGAGCCGGAGGCCCACCCGCCCAGCACGACGCCGTAGACGGCCAGCGAGGAGCAGGCCAGCACCACGAGTACCGCCACCGGCACGTCGGTGACCTGCAACGGCGTCCAGTGCCCGAAGATGCTGACCATCGGGCCGAACGGAATCACCGACAGCGCGGTGACCGCACAGACCACCGAGATGACCGGCGCGAAGAAGTAGACGACCTTGTCCGCGGCCTTCGGGAGGATGTCCTCCTTGAAGGCCATCTTCAGGCCGTCGGCGAGGGTCTGGAGCAGGCCGAACGGGCCGACCTGGTTCGGGCCCGGCCGGACCGCCATGCGACCGACGACCCGCCGCTCGAACCAGACCCCGAGCAGGGTGGCGAGCAGACCGAAGGCGAACGCGAAGACGATCTTGCCGAGGATCAGCCACCACGGATCCCGGCCGAAGTCCGCCAGCGTCGGGTCCTGCGCGAGGAAGGTCACTGTGCCCACCTTTCGTTCGCGACTGCGGGGCTCACTCGCTGCGCTCGTTCACTCCTCGCGCTCACTGGACACCCCCGGAGTTGAGGAGCGGGCCGGGACGGCCGGCGGCGTCGGCGGCGACCGGCGCGTCGGCCTGCTGGGGAACGGCCGGCGCGCTCGCGCCGGCGGAGACCCGCACGACCGCGCCGGACGTGACGCCCAGGCTGCGGCGGACCGTCGAGCCGGGCGAGTTGGTCGGCAGCCAGACGACGCCGTCCGGCATCTCGGTCACCGCGGCCGGGAGCGTGAGCGCGCCGCGGTCGGTGCCCACGGTCACCGCCTCGCCGTCGGCCACGCCGATCGCCTCCGCGGTGCCCTTGCCCAGCCGGACCACCGGCGGCCGGGCCGTGCCCGCGAGGTGCTCGTCGCCGTCGGTCAGGCTGCCCAGGTCGATCAGCTGGTGCCAGGTGGCGAGCACCGCCTCGCCGGCGCCCGGCTGCGGCACCGCCGCCGGGGCGACCGACGGCGCGGCCGGCCGGGTGGTGCGGGTACGCGGCAGGCCGCCCAGCTCCCGGCGGACGGTCGGCACGTCAGCGGTGCCGAGCCGCACGTCGAGGTGCGCGGCGAGCGCGTCCAGCACCCGGCCGTCGGTCATCGCGGCCGTGTGCAGGACCGCCTCGAACGTCCGCAGCCGTCCTTCCCAGTCCAGGAAGCTGCCCGCTTTCTCGACCGCCGGGGCGACCGGGAAGACCACGTCGGCCCGCCGGGCCACCGCGCTGTTCCGCAGCTCCAGGCTGACCAGGAACGGCACCGCGTCGAGCGCCGCCTCGGCCTGGCGCGGGTCGGCCAGGTCGGCCGGGTCGACCCCGGCCACCACCAGCGCCCCGAGCTGACCGGCGGTCGCCGCGGCGAGGATGCCGTCGGTGTCGCGGCCGGCCTGGCTGGGGATGACCCCGGCCGGGATGTCCCACGCCTCGCCCAGTTCGGCCCGCGCGGCCGGTTCGGTGACCAGCCGGCCACCGGGGAGCAGGTTCGGCAGGCAACCCGCGTCGACCGCGCCGCGGTCACCGGCGCGCCGCGGCACCCAGGCCAGCTTCGCGCCGGTACGCCGGGCGACGTCCGCTGCGGCGGAGAGGCCACCGGGAACCGAGCCCAGCCGCTCGCCGACGATCAGGATCGCCCCCGGCTGGCTCAGCGCCTCGGCGACCGTGGCGTGCTCGGCGAGCACGCTCGCCTCCTCGCCCGGCACCACCCGGGCCAGCTTGGCACCGAGCTTCTCCAGGCCGCGCGTCGCGAACGGCGCGATGGCGTACACCGTCAAGGTCTTCTTCAGGTACGCCTTGCGCAGCCGCAGGAAGAGGATCGGGCACTCCTCCTCCGGCTCCAGGCCGACCAGCACCACCGACGGTGCCTCCTCGACGTCCGGGTACGTGACGTCGGTGACCCCGGCGACCGTGCTGGCCAGGAACTCGGCCTCCTCGCGGGAGACCGGGCGGGCCCGGAAGTCGATGTCGTTGGTGTGCAGCGCGACCCGGGCGAACTTCGCGTACGCGTACGCGTCCTCGACGGTCAGCCGGCCGCCGGTGAGCACGGCCGTGCCCTGCCCGCCGTCGCGCGCCGCGCGGAGGCCCTCGGCGGCGACGGTCAGCGCCTCGCTCCACGACGCTTCGCGCAGCTCACCGGTGCCCGCGTCCCGCACCAGCGGGGTGGTGAGCCGGTCGAAGGCGCGGGTGTACTGGAAGCCCCACCGTCCCTTGTCGCAGTTCCACTCCTCGTTGACCGCCGGGTCGTCGCCGGCCAGCCGCCGCAGCACCTTGCCGCGCCGCCAGTCGGTGCGCTGGGCGCAGCCGGCCGAGCAGTGCTCGCAGACGCTGGGGCTGGAGACGAGGTCGAAGGGGCGGGCCCGGAACCGGTACTGCGCGCCGGTCAGCGCGCCCACCGGACAGATCTGGACGGTGTTGCCGGAGAAGTACGAGTTGAACGGGACGTCCCCGTCGTCGCCCTCGGTGCCGTACGCCTCGTCCCGGTAGATGTTGATCTCCTCGGCGGACGACCGGTTCATCAGGTCGATGAACTTGTCGCCGGCGATCTCCTCGGAGAACCGGGTGCAACGCTGGCAGAGGACGCAGCGCTCGCGGTCGAGCAGCACCTGGGTGCTGATCTCCACCGGCTTCTCGTACTCCCGCTTGTGCTCGTGGAACCGGGAGTCGGTACGGCCGGTCGACATGGCCTGGTTCTGCAGCGGGCACTCGCCGCCCTTGTCACACATCGGGCAGTCGAGCGGGTGGTTCACCAGCAGCAGCTCCATGATCCCCTCCTGCGCCTTCTTGGCGACCGGGGAGGTGAGCTGCGTCTGCACGACCATGCCGTCGGCGACGGTCTGGGTGCAGGAGGCGACCGGCTTGCGCTGCCCCTCCACCTCGACCAGGCACTGGCGGCAGGCGCCGGCCGGGGCCAGCAGCGGGTGGTCGCAGAACCGCGGGATCTCGATGCCCATCTGCTCGGCGACCCGGATCAGCAGCGTCCCCTTCGGGGCGGTGACCTGGATCCCGTCGACGGTCAGCGTGACCGTCTCGGTCTGCTTGGCTACATCGGTCATCAGTGGGCTCCCACCAGCTGCTTGTCGGAGAGCTTCGGAGCGGTACGTCCCTCGATGTAGTCGAGGTAGTCCTGCTTGAAGTACTTCAGCGACGAGGTGACCGGGCTGGTCGCACCGTCACCCAGGCCGCAGAACGAGCGCCCGAGGATGTTGTCGCAGGTGTCCAGCAGGGTGTCCAGGTCCTCGTGGGTGCCCTGGCCGGAGAGGATCCGGCGGTAGACGCGGACCATCCAGTAGTTGCCCTCACGGCACGGGGTGCACTTGCCGCACGACTCGTGGTGGTAGAACTCCAGCCACCGGTAGGTCGCGTACACCGGGCAGTCCTGGTCGGAGAAGATCTGCGTCGCCGTGGTGCCGAGGATCGACCCGGCCGCCGCCACCCCCTCGAAGTCCAGCGGCACGTCCAGGTGCTCGGCGGTGAGCAGCGGCGTCGACGAGCCGCCCGGCGTCCAGAACTTCAGGTTGTGGCCGGGCTGCATGCCGCCGGCCAGCTCGATCAGCTCGCGGAGCGTGATGCCCATCGAGCACTCGTACTGGCCGGGGTTGGCGATCCGGCCGGAGAGCGAGTAGATCATCGGACCCGACGACTTCTCGGTGCCCATGGTCCGCCACCAGTCCGCGCCGCCGAGCACGATGTACGGGACGCTGGCGACGGTGCCGACGTTGTTCACCACGGTCGGGCTGGCGTACAGGCCGTGGGTCGCCGGGAACGGCGGGCGCAGCCGCGGCTGCCCCCGGAAACCCTCCAGCGAGTCCAGCAGCGCGGTCTCCTCGCCGCAGATGTACGCACCGGCGCCCGAGTGCACCACCAGGTCCAGGTCGAACCGGGAGCCGAGGATGTTCCGCCCGAGGTAGCCCTTCGCGTACGCCTCCTGCACCGCGTTGCGCAGCCGGCGCGCGGCGTGCACGGCCTCGCCCCGGATGTAGATGTAGGCGCGGTTCGCGCGGATCGCGTACGACGCGATGATCACGCCCTCGACCAGCGAGTGCGGGTCGTGCGTCATCAGCGGCAGGTCCTTGCAGGTGCCCGGCTCGCCCTCGTCGGCGTTGACCACGAGATAGTGCGGCTTGCCGTCGCCCTGCGGGATGAACCCCCACTTGAGACCGGTCGGGAAGCCCGCGCCGCCGCGACCGCGCAGCCCGGAGTCCTTGATGAGCTGGATCAGGTCGTCCGGGTGGGCCTTGAGCGCCTTGCGCAGCGCCGCGTACCCGTCGAGCTTCTCGTAGGTGCCGACCCGCCAGGCGTCCGGCGACAGCCAGCGCTTCGTGAGCACCGGCGTGAGCTTGGCCAGCGTCTCCGGCCGAGGAGTGGTCACTTCTGGGCCCCCCTGTCGCTCGCGTTGGGGGAGCGCGTACCGGCCCCCGCCTCCGCCTCCCTGAGGTTGCGCTCCTGCGTACCGGCCTCGTCGCCGGCGGGCTTGCCGTCACCGGCCGGCGGGTTCGCCGCCGCGCCCGCGGCCTCGGCCTCCCGGGCGTCGCGGGGCGACGGGGGTACGCCGTCCACCGGAACCTTCGTGCCCGGCGCGTCGGGGACCGCCGTCTTCGCGTCCGGCTGCCGGGTCTCGGCCGCCCGCACCTCGGGCGACTTGTCGTCCGGCGCCTTGACGTCCCGGGTGGTGCTGCCGGCCGCCGCGGCCGGCGGGGCCGGCTCGCCCGCACCGGCGTTGCCGGCCGGTCGGGCGCCGTTGCCCGCGGCCGGCGGTGCCTTCTCGGCCGCCTCGGCCTTCGCCTTCTCGGCGGCCTCGTCGGCCTCCGCCTTGCTGCGGATGGGCGTGTTCGGGTCGAAGCCCGACACGGCGATGCCGTGCTCCTGCGCCAGCCGTAGCCCGCGCAGGGTCGGATCGCCCGGGACGCCGTCGGCGACCGCGCCCTCACGCTCGTCGGCGAACCCGGCGAGCTGCACCGACATCTCCTTCAGCGTGCAGAGCCGGGCCCCCCGGCTCGGCACCGGCCGGCCGCCGCCGCGCAGCTCGTCGACCACGCCGACCGCGGTGTGCGGGTCCACGTTGTCGAAGAAGTCGTAGTTGACCGTCATCACCGGGCCGTAGTCGCACGCCGCCAGGCACTCGGCGTGCTCCAGAGTGATCGTCCCGTCGGCGGTGGTCTCGTCGTGCCCGACGCCGAGGTGCTCGGCGAGCGTGTCGTAGACCTGCTGGCCGCCGAGCACGTTGCACATGGTGTTGGTGCAGACGCTGACCAGCCAGTCACCGGTCGGGCGGCGCTTGTACATCGTGTAGAAGGAGGCGACCGCGCCGACCTGGGCCTTGTTCAGCCCCAGCACCTCGGCGCAGAACGCGATGCCGGCCGGGGAGACGTACCCCTCCTCGGACTGCACCAGGTGCAGCAGCGGCAGCAGGGCCGAGCGGGACCGGTCGGCCGGGTACCGGGCGATGATCTCCCGCGCCCGCGCCCGGGTCTCTTCACTGAAGGTCGTGCTCATCGGAGTCGCCTTTCCGTTCGCGACTGCGGGGCTCGCAAGCTCGCTCACCTGTCACACCCGCCCATGACCGGGTCCAGCGAGGCGCCACCGGCGATCACGTCGGCGATCAGGCCGCCCTCCGCCATCGCCGGGAGGGCCTGGAGGTTGACGAAGCTCGGCTCCCGGTAGTGCACCCGGTACGGCCGGGTGCCGCCGTCGGAGACCGCGTGCACGCCCAGCTCCCCGCGCGGCGACTCGACCGCGATGTAGACCTGGCCCGGCGGAACCCGGAAGCCCTCGGTGACGAGCTTGAAGTGGTGGATCAGCGACTCCATCGACTGACCCATGATCTTGGCGACGTGCTCCAGCGAGTTGCCCATGCCGTCGACGCCGATGGCGAGCTGCGCCGGCCAGGCGATCTTCCGGTCGGCCACCATCACCGGGCCCGGCTCGAGCCGGTCCAACGCCTGCTCGACCAGCTTCAGCGACTCCCGGATCTCGGCGAGCCGGACCAGGTAGCGGCCCCACACGTCGCCGTCGGTGTGCGTCGGCACGTCGAACTCGTACGTCTCGTAGCCGCAGTACGGCATGGTCTTGCGCAGGTCCCAGGCCAGGCCGGCGGAGCGCAGCACCGGGCCGGTCACGCCCAGCGCGAGGCAGCCGGTCACGTCGAGCACCGCCACGTTCTGCGTCCGCTCCAGCCAGATCGGCTGGCCGGAGAGCAGGTTCTCGTACTCCTTGAGCTTCTTCGGCATCAGCTTCAGGAACTCGCGGATCTTGACGATCGCCTCGTCCGGCACGTCCTGCGCCACGCCGCCCGGCCGGACGTACGCGTGGTTCATCCGCAGGCCGGTGACCATCTCGAAGATCTCGAGGATGTACTCCCGCTCGCGGAAGCCGTACAGCATCATGTTGACCGCGCCCAGCTCCATGGCGGTGGTGGCCACCCAGACCAGGTGCGAGGAGATCCGGTTCAGCTCCATCATCAGGACCCGGATGGTGGTCGCCCGCTCGGTGATCTGCTCCTCGATGCCGAGCAGCTTCTCCACCGCCAGCGCGTACGCCGTCTCGTTGAACAGCGGCGACAGGTAGTCCATCCGGGTCACGAAGGTCGAGCCCTGGACCCAGTTGCGGTACTCCAGGTTCTTCTCGATGCCGGTGTGCAGGTAGCCGACGACCGAGCGGGCCTCGCGGACCGTCTCGCCCTCCAGCTCCAGGATCAGCCGCAGCACGCCGTGCGTCGACGGGTGCTGCGGGCCCATGTTGACGACGATCCGCTCGTCGTTGATCGGGTCGGTGCCGGAGACGACGTCGTCCCAGTCCCCACCGGTGACGGTGAAGACCTTGCCCTCGGTGGTCTCGCGCTCGGTGGCGTAGTTGGACGCGGTCACTGGTACGACCTCCTCCGGTCCGGCGGCGGGATCTCGGCGCCCTTGTACTCGACGGGCACGCCGCCGAGGGGGTAGTCCTTGCGCTGCGGGTGGCCCTCCCAGTCGTCCGGCATCAGGATCCGGGTCAGGTTGGGGTGGCCGTCGAAGACGATGCCGAACATGTCGTACGTCTCCCGCTCCTGCCAGTCGGCCGTCGGGTAGACGCTGGTCACGCTGGGCAGGTGCGGATCCTCGACGGAGACCGCGGCCTCCAGCCGGACCCGCCGCCGGTACGTCATCGAGGTGAGCTGGTAGACCACGTGCAGCCGGCGTTCGTCGGCACCGAGGTAGTCCACCCCGGACACCGAGGAGCACAGCTCGAAACGGAGCGCGAGGTCGTCCCGCATGACCTGGCAGACCTCGGCGATCCGCTCGGGGCGGACGTGCAGGGTCAGCTCGCCCCGGTCCACCACGACCTTCTCGATAGCGTCGGCGAAGCCCGGGTACGCCTCCTCCAGCGCGTCGGTGACCTCGTCGAAGTAGCCGCCGTACGGCCGCGACGCCGACTCGACCGGCCGGCGCGGGCGGACCAGGCCGCCGTAGCCGGACACGTCGCCGGTGCCCTGGTTGCCGAACATGCCCCGGCCGGCCGGGCTGGCCGGCGGGTACTCGGCGGGGGCGGTGCTGGAGGCGCCGGCCGGGGTCACCGGCACCGGTACGCCGCCGTCGTCGAGCCTGTCGTTGGGCGCGGTCACTTCTGGACACCCCCGTGCTGGTGCAGGTGGTTCTGGGCCTTCATCCAGTTCTCGATCCGCAGCTGCTCCTCGCGGCCCTCGCGGACGGCCTTCGTCCACTCGGCCCGCCGGGCCTTGTCGCTGCGGTACGACGACGGCATCGAGCCGTACGGGACCACCGGCACGTCACCGCGGGCCTGGCGGGCCTCCAGCATCTTGCGGCCGTTCGCGCCCAGCGGCTCGTGCATGATCTTCTCGCGGAGCTTGAGGATCGCGTCGATGAGCATCTCCGGCCGGGGCGGGCAGCCGGGCAGGTACATGTCGACCGGGACCACGTGGTCGACGCCCTGGACGATCGCGTAGTTGTTGAACATGCCGCCGCTGCTGGCGCACACGCCCATCGACAGCACCCAGCGGGGCTCGGCCATCTGGTCGTAGATCTGGCGCAGCACCGGGGCCATCTTCTGGCTCACCCGGCCGGCCACGATCATCAGGTCCGCCTGCCGCGGCGAGGCCCGGAAGACCTCCATGCCCCAGCGGCCCATGTCGTAGTGGGGGCCACCGGCGGCCATCATCTCGATGGCGCAGCAGGCGAGGCCGAACGTGGCGCCCCAGACCGACGACTTGCGCGACCAGTTGACCAGCTTCTCCACCGAGGTGAGCAGGACGCCGGCGGGGAGCTTCTCCTCGATACCCATGTGAGGTTCCTCCCTCAGTCCCAGTCCAGGCCGCCGCGCCGCCACACGTAGGCGTACGCGACGAAGACCGCGACGATGAACAGGACCATCTCCACGAAGCCGAAGATCGGCAGGGCGTCGAACGAGACCGCCCAGGGGTAGAGGAAGATGATCTCGATGTCGAAGACGATGAAGAGCATCGCCGTCAGGTAGAACTTGATCGGGAACCGGCCGCCGCCGACCGGCTGCGGGCTGGGCTCGATGCCGCACTCGTACGCCTCGAGTTTGGCCTTGTTGTAGCGGCGAGGGCCGGCGAGGCGGGCGGCCGCCACGGAGAACAGGGCGAACCCCGCGGCGAGGGCGAACAGCCCGATGATCGGTACGTAAGGCGAGAGCGACATCGTTTCTCCTGCTCGTCCTTCCCTGCCCTCGGTGCTTGACGAAAATCACACTATTCACGTCCCTCGCCGCACCTTCCGGCGGGGGGTCGATCTTTGTCACGCCCGGGGACGTCGCCGGCCCCGGGCGCCCGCTAGACGGCGGGTGCCGCCTTCGACATCGCGTTGATGACCCGGTCCATCGCGTCCCCGCCCCGCGGATCGGTCAGGTTGGCCAGCAGCTTGAGCACGAAGCGCATGAGCGTCGGGTGGGGCATGCCGTACCTCGTGGCGGCCCGCATGACCTCCGGGCGGCCGATCAGCTTCACGAAGATGCCGCCGAGCCGGTAGTAGCCGCCGAGCCGCGCCTTCAGCTCCGTCGGGTACGCCATCAGCGCCCGCTCCCGCTCCGCGCCGGCCGGACGGGCGAGGGCCTGCACCGCGATCTCCGCGGCCAGCTCGCCCGACTCCATCGCGTACGCGATGCCCTCGCCGTTGAACGGGTTGACCATGCCGCCGGAGTCACCGACGAGCAGCATCCCCCGGGTGTAGTGGGGCACCCGGTTGAAGCCCATCGGCAACGCCGCGCCGAGGATCGGCCCCTCGGCGTTCGCCTCGTCGGTCATCCCCCACTCCTCGGGGGTGTTGGCGAGCCAGTCGGTCAGCAGCCGCCGGTAGTTCGTCTTGCCGAAGGCCGACGACGAGTTGAGGACGCCGAGGCCGACGTTGACCCGGCCGTCGCCCAGCCCGAAGATCCAGCCGTAGCCCGGCAGCAGGGCGTCGCTGCCCTTGCTGCGCAGCTCCAACCAGGACTCCAGGTAGTCGTCGTCGTGCTTCACCTCGCAGCGGTAGTACCGCCGGACGGCCACGCCGATCGGCCGGTCCTCCCGCTTCGCCAGCCCGAGAGCGAGGGGAAGTCGACCGGAGACGCCGTCCGCGGCGACCACCAGGGGTGCGCGGTAGGTGACCGGCTCCTTCTCGGGCCCCACCTCGGCCTCGACACCGACCACCCGGCCGTCGCCGTCGAGCACCGGGCCGATGACGTTCACGCTCGTGCGCAGCTTGGCGCCGGCGGCCACGGCCCGCTGGGCGAGCAGGTCGTCGAAGTCCAGCCGGGTGCGCACCAGGCCGTAGTTGGGGAAGCTGGCCAGGTCGGGCCAGTCCAGTTCGAGCCGGACACCGCCGCCGATCACCCGCAGGCCCCGGTTGTGCAGCCAGCCGGCCTCGGTCGAGGTGTCCACGCCCATGCGGATCAGCTGCCGCACGGCGCGTGGGGTCAGCCCGTCACCGCAGACCTTCTCCCGGGGGAACTCGGTCTTCTCCAGCAGCAGCACCCGTACGCCGTGCCGAGCCAGGTGGTACGCGGTCGCCGACCCACCGGGACCGGCGCCCACGACGATCACCTCGGCGTCGTTCTCCACCGTGGTCATCCGCGCCTCCTCCCGCGTGCTCGTGAAATGCTTCACAAGCCAGACGGTGTGGAGTCTATGACCGGCGTTACACCCGCGCCTGGTGAGGGGTACCTAACTTGCCGGAAACAGGCCGCTCAGCGGCGGGCCGAGCCGGGCGTCGGCGCCGTTTCGGTGCGAGCCGGGCGCGCGGGCGGGTCAGCGGCGGGCCGGCGCGGCGTCGAGCCCGGCCTCGGCGCGGATGGTCGCCGGGAGGTGTTCGCGCAACGCCCCGCCGGCCGCCCGATCCAGCGCGGCCAGCACCTCGGCCACCACCTGGCGCACGTCGGCGGGATCCGCGCCGGCCAGTTCCTTGAGCTGGGCGATGAGTTCGGCGGCGTCGTCGTCGGTGGGTGCCGTGGCGTCCGCCCGATCGGGTCCCGTCATGGGGCGAGCCTACGGGGCAAAATGGACTATATCCCCATATTCACGAAAAGCTGGTTGGCCAGTCAGGCCCGGGTCGCCCGGTGCAGGGCCACGATGCCGCCGCTCATGTTGCGCCAGGCCACCCGGCCCCACCCGGCCGCCCCGATCCGCGCCGCCAGCGCCGCCTGGTCCGGCCAGGCCCGGATCGACTCGGCGAGGTACACGTAGGCGTCCGGATTGCTGGAGACCGCACGCGCCACCGCCGGGAGCGACCGCATGAGGTACGACAGGTAGACCGTCCGGAACGCGGGGTTCACCGGCGTGCTGAACTCGCACACCACCAGGCGGCCACCCGGCTTCGTGACCCGGGCCAGCTCGCGCAGCGCCGCGTCGGTGTCGTTGACGTTGCGCAGCGCGAAGGAGATGGTCACCGCGTCGAAGCTCGCGTCCGCGAACGGCAGCCGCAGCGCGTCACCGGCCAGCAGGGGCACGGCCGGGCGGGCCCGCTTGCCGGCGTACAGCATGCCGAGGGAGAGGTCGGCTCCGACCGCGTACGCCCCCGAGTGGGCCAGTTCCTCCGTCGAGACGCCGGTGCCGGCACCCACGTCGAGCACCCGCTCACCGGGCCGCAGGTCGAGCGCGGCCCGGGTCGCCCGCCGCCAGGACCGGTCCTGCCCGAACGAGAGGACGGTGTTGGTCAGGTCGTAGCGGGCGGCCACACCGTCGAACATCGCGGCGACCTCGTGCGGCTGCTTGTCCAGACTGGCGCGCTGACCCCGGGGTGTACTACTCACCCCCCCACTCTGCCAGCCCCCACGGGGGGCTGAAGGAAGGGCCCCTTGTCAACGCCTCCGGTAGAGAAGGGGACCCTTGTTAACGCTGAGTTCCCGACCAGCGCTGACAGGCGACGAGGGCGGGATGGCCAGTGGCCACCCCGCCCCCGTAGCGGTCACGACGGTCAGTCGGTCTGCTTCTCGTCGTCAGGGCCGACCAGGACGACCTTCCGCCGCCGCGACAGCAGCAGCAGCGCGCCGCCGGCCACCAGCACGGCCGCGCCGATGCCGGCGATCAGGCCGACCTGCACGCCGGTGACCGGCAGGCCACCGCCGTCGCCGGAGCCGCCGCCGTCGCCGCCACCCGGGGTCGGCGTGCCGCTCGGCTGGCCGCTCGGGCTCGGCCCGGCCGTCGGAGTCGCCGTCGGGGTGGGGCTCGGCGTGCCGCTCGGGCTCGGGCTGGGCTGAGCCGACAGGTCGACGAACGCCTCGAAGACCGTGTGGTTGTCCAACTCGTCGACCTCGGCGAAGGCACGCCGCTGGGCCGGGTCGGCCACCTTCGGCTCCTCCTCGGGCTCGCCCTCGGCCGCGTCCAGCCCGTACGCGAAGAGGTCACCCTCGTGCAGCACCGGCTCGGTGACGTCGGCGCCCACCCGGACCGTCACGTCGGCGGTGTAGTACTCGCCGGGACGTACGACGACGCCGGAGTCCTCGCAGAGCAGTTGGGCCTTGCCGAGGATCTCCTGCTGGACGCAGCCCGCCGGGGTCTGCACGAAGTTGACGCCGCGGGGCAGGGTGAGACCGTAGAAGACGCCCGTCGCCTTGCGGCTCCCGTCGTTGTAGACGGCCCAGTCGAGCGGCACGGTGACCCCGCGCCGCACCGGCTTGAGGTCGGGCTCGTTCTGCAGGGCGCCGTCGACCACGACGTTGTCCTGGATGTCCTGTGCCCAGGCGGTGAGGTCGTAGCCCGGGCGGGTCACCTCGACCGGCACGTCGACGACCTCGTCGGCGACGTTCGGCTGCGGGGTGGCGGTGGCGACCCCGACGGTCAGCACGCCGCCGTTGCCCTTCCCGCCGGTGCTGAACAGCGGGACGCCGAAGTCCTCGCTGGTGCCGGCGGGCAGGTCGCCGAGGAGGCACTGGTACATCGTCGAGCCGCTGACCCGTACGCAGCCGTCGGGCATCACATAGCCGACGCGGTTGAGCTTGAGCCGGTCGACCTTCACCCGGACGCTGACGTCCTTCGCGGTGGCCGTGCCGGTGTTGGTGACCGTGAACTTGAACGGCTTGGCCTGGGCCTCGTCGACGCCCTTGGCCAGGCTCGTGCTGATCGGAATCAGCACGAGGTCGGGTGCGTCGGCGGCCCGCGCGGGCGTGCCGACGGCGGTCAGCCCGGCGGCGAGCAGGGTTGCGGCACCCGCCCGCGCCAGGCTGGAGCGCTGGAGGAAGGTCATGGATCCCCCGGGGTAAGGGACGTACGGAACGAGCGGACGGTACCGGAGCGACGTCGCGGCACGCCAGAGGCACGGCGGTGAATGTCGGCCGTCCCACTCGGACGGTGGACACAGCGGAGGCGGGATGGTGGACCATCCCGCCTCCGCTGCCGTGCGTTATGTGAACGACCCTCGCGGGTCGATGGAGGACGACCGTCAGGCGGTCGGCTTCTCGTCGCCAGGGCTCACCAGGACGATCCGGCGGCGCCGCGCGACCAGGAACATCACACCACCCGCGAGCAGCACCGCGACACCGATTCCGCCCATCAGGCCGGCCTGCGGCCCGGTCACCGGCAGTCCGGGACCGTCGCCGTCGCCGTCACCCTCGCCGCCACCGCCGGCACCGCCCTTGGCGGCCACGACGACCGCGAAGCCGTCCACGTTGTCCGTCGGGTCGACGTCGGTGATCCGCTCGCCCTTGTTCACCAGGCGGGCGTTATCGAGGCTGGTCTTCCGGGCGGCACGGGCCTCCGGGGAGTCCGGCTTCACCATGCCGAGCGCGTCGGCGGTCAGCGAACCGGCCGGCAGGGTGGCCGGGGCCTGGACGCCGTCGGCGACCTTGACCGGGAACTGGATCAGCAGGATCGTCTCGTTGTCCACCACCAGGGTGTCGTCGCGGCACGTCGCGGTGCGCGCGTCGGCCGAGTACTCGCAGCCCTCGTACTGCTCGGTGAAGGTGACGTCCTTCGGCAGCTGGAGCTTGATCTCGACGCCCTCGGCGAAGGTGTCGCCCTGGTTGACGATCTCGCCGAAGACGAGTGCCTCGTCGCCGGGGTGGATCGCCTTCCCGTCGGCCCGGGTCTTGACGTCCGGCACGACCACGCCGAGGTCGACGCCCGGCACGCCCTCGTACTCGATCAGGACCCTCTTGTCGTTGTTGTCCGGCGTGGTGTCGTCGGACGACTGCAGGAAGAAGCGGGCGCTGAAACCGCTGGTGATGCCATCGGGCTCGTACTTGAAGGTGACGATCGGGAACTCGAGTTCCTCGCCCGGGCCAGGGATCCGCTCCGCGGGCACGGTGCACAGGATGCTGAAGATTCCGTCGCCCTTGCAGTCCTCGCCGAGCGGGAGGACGTCGACGGGCTGGTCGTTCCAGCCGGAGTAGTCCACGCCGACGGTCAGGGCGGTCGGGGTGCCCGGGCCGTTGTTCTTGACCTTGAGCCAGCCGATCTTCTCGGTGGCGCCCTCGGCCAGCGTGGTGCCGGCGACGGTCACCGCGAGGTCGGCCTTGGTGTCTTCGGCGTGCGCCGGCGTCGCCGCCACGGCGAGCCCGCCGGCGGCCAGCAGCGCGGCCGCGCCGAGCCGCGCGAGCGGCCGGTTACGGAAGATCATGGAAGCGTCCCCCCGTGGGGTGAAGGAAACATACGGGCGGGGACGTTAGCGGGCGGCGATCGACCTCGCCAGCCCTCTGGAACGGGTGTTTGGCCTGGTCACCTAAGCGTGACCTAAGGATTGTCCGGATTCATGGGGGTTGTCATCGACGACTGTGGACACGCTTCGGTGGAACGGTCACCGAATCGATATCTCCGGTCGACCACATCGGCCGTTCGGCCAACCGACCCCACGTCACGGGCCGTGCCCGCACGGTGATGGACCCGCCCCCGGTGACGGACGCGCGGGGCGGTCCGTCAGCGGGCGTCGACCAGCGGCAGCGACTTCCCCGCGCCACCGCCCGGCAGGGCGATCGAGGAGAAGTGCGAGACCACCCGCTCGTCGGTCGGGTCGTCGGCCGGCGTCCAGTGCACGGCGAGGCGGTTGTAGAGGGTGTCCCGCTGGGCGGGGATCCGGTCGGCGGACCGGATCATGCCGATCAGCTCGTGCAGGTTGGAGCGGTGCCGTGCGCCGGCCGAGGAGATGACGTTCTCCTCCAGCATGATCGAGCCGAGGTCGTCCACTCCCATGTGCAGGGCGAGCTGCCCGACGTCCTTGCCGGTGGTGAGCCAGGACGCCTGGAGGTGCGGCACGGTCTCGAAGAAGAGCCGCGCCACCGCGACCAGCCGCAGGTACTCCAGGGCGGTCGCCTGGGTGCGGCCCTTCAGGTGGTTGTTCTCCGGCTGGTACGTCCACGGGATGAACGCCCGGAAGCCGCGCGTCCGGTCCTGCACGTCGCGGATCATCCGCAGGTGCTCGATCCGCTCGGCGGCGGTCTCGCCGGTGCCCATCATCATCGTCGCGGTCGACTCGACGCCTTGACGGTGGGCCAGCTCCATGACCTCGAGCCAACGCTCGCCGGACTCCTTCAACGGGGCGATCGCCCGGCGGGGACGCTCGGGCAGCATCTCCGCTCCGGCGCCGGCGATCGAGTCCAGCCCGGCGGCCTTGATGCGGGCGATGGCCTCGTCCAGGCTCACGCCGGAGACCTTCGCCATGTGCAGGATCTCGCTGGGGCCGATCGAGTGGATGGCGAGCTTGGGGTACGCCTTCTTCACCGAGGAGAACAACTCCTCGTAGTACTCGACGCCGTAGTCCGGGTGGTGCCCGCCCTGGAGCATGACCTGGGTGGCGCCCAGCTCGACCGCCTCGCCGCACCGGCGCAGGATCTCCTCGGTGGGGTGCGTCCACCCCTCCTTGTGTTTCGGCGCGCGGTAGAAGGCGCAGAACTTGCACGCCGTCACGCAGACGTTGGTGTAGTTGATGTTGCGGTCGATCAGGTACGTGACGATGTTGTCCGGGTACCGCCGCCGGCGTACCGCGTCCGCCGCCTCGCCCAGCGCGTGGAAGGGCGCGTCGGTGTAGAGCAGCAGGGCCTCCTCGGGCGTGATCCGCCCGCCGTCCGCGCCGCGCTGCAGGATGTCGTCGATCTCCCGGCTCACCGTCACGCCCCCGAGCCTACGTCCCCCGCGAACCACCGCCACCGGACCGCCCCCTTCTGTCGCCCACCCCACGCCACCTCCCGCGATCTTGCACTTTGTGCTCTCGGTTTGCCCGGATGGCGGCATATGTCGGGGCAGGAATCGCAAGATCGCGGGGGGCGAGGGGGGTTACGCGTCGTAGTCGACCGTGAGGCGGTCGGTCGTCGGGCTGGACTGGCAGGTCAGGACGTAGCCCGCCGCCACCTCGTCGGGTTCCAGGGCGTAGTTGCGGGCCATCGTGACCTCGCCGTCGACGACCTTCGCCTTGCAGGTCGAGCAGACGCCGCCCTTGCAGGCGTACGGCAGTTCGCCGCGTACCTTCAGCGCCGCGTCCAGCACCCGCTCGTCACGGCCCATGCTGAAGGTCGAGGAGCGGCCGTCCAGCACGATCGTCACCTCCGCTCCGGCGCCGGGCTCGTCACCCGGGCGCCGCACCGGCTCCGGCGGCGCGTCGACGTGGAACAGCTCCGTGCGCACCGCCGACTCCGGCGTCCCCCGCGCGGTCAGCACCTCGCGGGCGTCGACCACCATCCCGTACGGCCCGCAGAGGAACCACTCGTCGATCGTGTCGCCCGGCACGATGGTGTCGAGCAGCCGGCCCAGCCGGTCGGCGTCGATCCGTCCGGACAGCAGCGGCGACTCGCCCTGTTCGCGGGAGAGGACGTGTACCAGGTGCAGCCGGGTGGGGTAGCGGTCCTTCAGGTCCGCGAGCTCCTCGGCGAACATCACGGTGTTGGCCGTGCGGTTGCCGTACACCACGGTGAAGGTGCTGGCGGGCTCGACGGCCAGGGCCGTCGCGACCAGCGACAGCACCGGGGTGATGCCGGACCCCGCGACCACCGCGCCGTAGTGGCGCACCCGGTCCGGCACGAACGCCGTGGTGAAGTGGCCGAGCGGCGGCAGCACGTCCACGGTGTCGCCGCCGCGCAGGGCGCCGCAGGCGTACGCCGAGAAGGCGCCGCCGGGGATCTCCCGGACACCGATCCGCAGCCGGCCGTGCCGCGCCAGCTCGTCCGGGGTGGAGCAGATCGAGTACGACCGCCGCACGTCCTCCCCGTCGTCGCCGATACGTCGGACGGTGAGGTGCTGACCGGCGGCGAACGCGAAGGTCTCGCGCAGCTCCTCCGGCACGGCGAAGGTGACCGCCACCGAGTCGGCGGTGAGCCGGTCGACGGCGGCGACGGGGAGCGGGTGGAAGACCGGCCGGCGGCGGACCGGTCGGGTGATCGTGACAGTCACAGTGCCTTCAGGTGGTCGAAGGGTTCGGAGCAGGACCGGCAGCGCCAGAGCGCCTTGCACGCGGTGGAGCCGAAGCGGCTGACCTGCTCGGTCTCCGGCGAGCCGCAGCGCGGGCACCGGACGGCGAGGGTCAGCGGCACCGCGCCCTCACGCCGGGCCGGCCCGGGCGGGGCGATGCCGGCGGCGGCGAGCTTCGCCCGCCCGTCCGCCGAGATCCAGTCGGTGCTCCACGCTGGCGCGTAGACCGTGCGGACCTCGGCGTCGGGGTGACCGGCGGCGGCCAGGGCGCGGCGGATGTCGGTGCGGATGACGTCCATCGCCGGGCAGCCGGTGTAGGTGGGGGTGATGGTGACGAGGACCCGGCCGGTGGCCGGGTCCTCGTCGACCGACCGCAGGATGCCCAGCTCGTCGATGGTGACCACCCGGATCTCCGGGTCCACCACCGCCGCCACGGCCTCCCTCGGGCTGGTCACCAGTGCCACCTTCCGTTCGCGACTGCGGGGCTCCGCTGCGCTGCACTCCTCGCGCTCACCAGCTCGCTCCGGGATGGGCGCGGTGCAGCACCTGCATCTCGGCGAGCAGGTACGACAGGTGCTCGGTGTGCACGCCGTCCCGGCCACCGGCGGGCGCCCAGCCGGTCCGCGGGAGCGTCAGCGTCGCCTCGTCGAGCACCGCCGTCACGGTCGCGTCGACGTCGGCCCGCAGGCTGGCCGGGTCGACCGGCGCGGCCGGATCCGGGGTGAACAGCTCGTGCGTGTACGGCCAGACCTCGTCGACCGCCGCCTGCATCCGCCGGTGCGACTCCTCGGTGCCGTCGCCGAGCCGGCGCACCCAGAGCGAGGCGTGGTCGAGGTGGTACGCCGACTCCTTGCGGGCCTTGGCGCCGATCGCGGCCAGCCGCTCGTCGGCGCACCCGGCCAGCGCGGTGTAGAGCGGCAACTGGTACGCCGACAGGAGGAGCAGCTTCGCCATGGTCACCGCGAAGTCGCCGTTGGGCAGCTCGACGAGGAGGCAGTTGCGGAACTCACGGTCGTCGCGCAGGTACGCCAGCGCGTCCTCGTCCCGCCCGGCGCCCTCCAGCTCGCCCGCGTACGTCAGCAGCAGGCGGGCGGCGCCGAGCTGGTCGAGGGCGATGTTGGCGAGCGCGATGTCCTCCTCCATCTCCGGCGCGCGGGTGGACCACTCGGCGAGCCGCTGTGCCGCGATCAGCGCGTCGTCGCCGAGGCGCAGCGTGAAGTCGAACGGGCCGTTCACAGGTGCGCCACCCCGTCCGGCACCTGGTAGAAGGTGGGGTGACGGTAGACCTTGTCGGCCGCCGGGTCGAAGAAGGCGTCCTTCTCGTCCGGGCTGGACGCGGTGATGGCGCTCGCCGGCACCACCCAGATCGACACCCCCTCCTGGCGGCGGGTGTAGAGGTCCCGGGCGTTGCGCAGGGCCAGCTCCGCGTCGGGCGCGTGGAGGCTGCCGACGTGGGTGTGCGACAGCCCGCGCCGGGCCCGGACGAAGACCTCCCACAGTGGGGTGTGTTCCTGGCTGCTCACGCGGCCACCTTCTCCTTCTTCGCTGCCTGCTTGGCCGCGTACGCCGCGGCGGCCTCGCGGACCCAGGCTCCCTCGGCGTGGGCCCGGCGGCGGTGTTCCATCCGCTGCCGGTTGCACGGGCCCTCGCCCTTGATCACCCGCATCAGCTCGTCGTAGTCGGGCTGGGTGAAGTCGTACGCCTGCCGCTCGTCGTTCCAGCGCAGGTCCGGGTCGGGGATGCTCAGGCCGAGCACCTCGGCCTGCTGCACGCACATGTCGACGAAACGCTGGCGCAGCTCGTCGTTGGAGAAACGCTTGATCTTCCAGGCCATCGACTGCGCGGAGTGGGTGGAGTCGGTGTCCGGCGGGCCGAACATGGCGAGGGACGGGTACCACCACCGGTCCACCGCGTCCTGAGCCATCGCCTGCTGGGCCGGGGTGCCGTGGGCGAGGGTGTGCAGGATCTCGTACCCCTGCCGCTGGTGGAACGACTCCTCCTTGCAGACGCGGATCATGGCCCGCGCGTACGGCCCGTACGAGCAGCGGCACAGCGGCACCTGGTTGACGATCGCCGCGCCGTCCACCAGCCAGCCGATCGCGCCCACGTCGGCCCAGGTGAGGGTCGGGTAGTTGAAGATCGAGCTGTACTTCTGCCGGCCGCTCAGGAGCAGGTCGACCAGCTCGTCCCGGCTGACGCCCAGGGTCTCCGCGGCGGCGTAGAGGTAGAGGCCGTGCCCGGCCTCGTCCTGCACCTTCGCGAGCAGGATCGCCTTGCGCTTGAGCGAGGGCGCCCGGCTGATCCAGTTGCCCTCGGGCTGCATCCCGATGATCTCGGAGTGGGCGTGCTGGGCGATCTGCCGGATCAGGGTCTTCCGGTACGCCTCCGGCATCCAGTCCCGCGGCTCGATCTTCTGGTCGGCGTCGATGACCTCGGCGAAGTAGGCGGCGAGGTCCTCGCCGGCGGTGGCGCCGCGCCGGCCCCGCTCGGCGGCCTCCCGCAGCGCCGCCTCGGCCGCCTCGACCTCGCCGAGGAGACCGCCGCCGGGGCCGTCGTCGGCCGGGAAGTCATTGCCATACATGCCTCAAGTGTTACAGCTCGCCCCTGAAAACTCTAGGGGGTGTAACAGGGTTGCCGGAGTCCGGGCCCTACCCAACGAAGGCGACTCGTAACTCTGGGCGGATGTGAGTTGAGTCACTGCGGGACCATGAATCTGCCCAAAAGTCGCAAAACCGTCCGAACACCCCGCCTTCATGGCAAGTTGCCAGGTGTCACATCTCCGCGGGTCGCGGATCCGGACGTAGACTTCCCCGGCACAGCGATCGGTTCCCGACGGTCACCCGAGAGGCCGCCACCCCCGGCCTCGGCGACCCGATCCGTCCGGACAACGCAGCCGGTCCCCCCGGCCCTGACATCTGGAGCTCACCCACTCATGCGATCCCGCGTGACCCTGGTGCTCGCCGTCGTGGCGGTCCTCCTCGGTGGTGCCCTGCTCGTGCCCGCCGCGTACGCCCGGCTCTCCGACGGCGACGGCGGCGGCGCGGGCGGCGGCGCCGGAAGCGTCGCGGCCCCCGCCCCCACCACGCCGCCACCGCCCACCCTGGCGGCCGCGCCGGTGTCGGTGGCCTTCAAGGGCGAGTTCTTCTCCTGGGCCCTGATGGACCGCGAGAGCGGCACGATCTCCGGCGCGAGGAACATGACCGCCACCAGCTCGACCGAGTCGATGATCAAGGCGTGGTTCGCCGCGGACTACCTGAATCAACTCGGCGAGAAGGCGCCCTCGGCGGCGATGAAGAAGAACATCACCACCGCCATCCGGGACAGCAACGACGACGCGGCGAACGCCCTCTACGCGGCGGTCGGGAAGTCGGCCACCATCAGCCGGATGATCAAGACCTGCGGCCTCACCGACACCAAGCCGGGCAAGGTGCCGGGATACGTCGGCTGGTGGAGCTTCACCCAGATGTCGCCCCGCGACGCGGTCCGGCTCGGCGACTGCCTCGGCGACGGCAAGGCCGCCGGGCCGAAGTGGACGACGTACCTGCTCGACGAGATGAGCAAGGTCCGCGGCACGACCGCCGCCAAGGACCAGAAGACCCGCTCCGGCGGCGGCCGGTGGGGCATCATCGACGGCCTGCCCGAGTCGATCACCAGCCAGGGCCCGGTCAGCATGAAAAACGGGTGGACGGAGCTCAACTACGACGGCAACTGGCACGTCAACTGCCTCGCCCTGACCGACCGGTGGAGCCTCGCCGTCATGCTGCGCTACCCCCGGAAGAGCGGGCTCGACTACGGTTCGCAGGTCTGCGCGACCGTCGCCGCCCAGCTCGTCACCCCGCAGCCCGGCGCCGCTCTCAAGGTGCCGCAACAGCCGGCCGGGAAGCTCTGATGTCCCGTCAGCGCCGCAGAAAGCGCGGCGCAGGGCCGGTCGGCGGGCTGATCCTGGTCGCGGTCGTCCTGATCGGACTCGTGGTCGTGTCGCTGCGCCTGCTGCCCGGCTCGCCGTTCGAGTCCCGGGCAGCCGCCCGGTGGGGCGAGCCGACCGTACCGGCGGACCGCGGGACCGGTGCGTCCACCGACCGCCGCGACCGGCCCCCGCCGTCGCCCAGCCCCTCCCTGGAGCCGCTCCCCTTCGCGGCACAGGATCTCGACGATCTCGGCATCGAGGGCTGGTACTCCTGGAGCGTGCTGGACCGGCGTACCGGCGAGATCATCGGCTCGGACAACATGGACGAGACCAGCACCACCGCGTCGCTGATCAAGTCCTGGATCGTGGCCGACTACCTGCGGCGCACCGCCGAGGCGGGCGACACGCCGAGCGACGCGAAGCTAGCCGACGCCACGAAGATCATCCGGGACAGCGACAACACGCGTACGCAGAAGTTCTACAACAGCCTCGACGGGTCGGCCTCGATCAAGCGGCTGCTGTCCACCTGCGAGCTGACCGACAGCAGCGTCGCCAGTGACGGCGGCTGGAGCCGGACGAACCTCTCGCCCCGCGACACCGCCCGCCTCGGGGCGTGCATCGCCGACGGCCGCGCCGCCGGGCCGGAGTGGACGGAGTGGCTGCTCGACGAGATGCGGCTGGTCCGCGGCACCGGCGACTTCGGCATCCGCAAGGCGTTCCCGGCGGCCGAGCGCACGACCATCGCGATCAAGAACGGCTGGGTCGACCGCACCCGCGAGCAGGAGAACCACGTCAACTGCCTCGCCATCGGCGACACCTGGACGATGGGCGTGATGCTGCGCTACCCGATCGAGAAGGGCTACGAGTACGGCATGCAGAACTGCCAGAAGATCACGGCAGCCCTTCTGGTCCGCCCGTAGCGCGCCGAGGTTCTCAGCCCCGCCGGGAGCCTCAGCCCGTGAAGAAGGCCGGGCCGGTGGCGGGAAGTTCGGGGGTGGCCCCGCTGGCGGCGGCGCGGCGGGCGAACTCGCGGACACCGGCAACCTGCCGGTCACCCAGGCTGAAGTCGAGGACGCGGAAGTAGGTGGCCAGGGTCGCCGCGTCGAAGGGCTCCCAGCGGGCGCCGGCCTCGGCGACCTGGTCCAACTCTCCGAGACAGAGGTCCCGGGACCGCAGGAACGCCTCGTGGACCTCCTTCACCAGGCCCGGATGGGCCGCGGCGAAGTCCCGGCGTACCGCCCAGACGGCGAACACCATCGGCAGCCCGGTCCACTCGCGCCAGGCCTGCCCGAGGTCGGTGACCGTGAGGCCACCGCGGGGGGCCTCGTACATGGCGCGCAACGCCACGTCCCCGATCAGCACGCCCGCGTCCGCCTCCAGCAACATCTGGGTCAGGTCGGGCGGGCAGCGGAAGTACTCCGGGTTCACCCCGTACCGCTCGGCCAGCAACAACTGCGCCAGCAGCACGCCGGTCCGCGACGTCGACCCGAGCGCGACCCGGCCGTGGTCGAGGTCGGCCAGCGGCCGGGTGGACACGATGTTGACCGACAGCACCGGACCGTCGCTGCCCACCGCCAGATCGGGCAGGAGCAGCAGGTCGTCGGCGTGCTTCAGGTACTCCACCAGCGTGATCGGGCCGATGTCCAGGTCGCCGGCGACCAGGGCGGCGCTCAGCCGGTCCGGCGAGTCCTTGTGCAGGTCGACGTCGATCAGGGCGCCGGAGCGCATCAGCCCCCAGTAGATCGGCAGGCAGTTGAGGAACTGGATGTGCCCGACCCGGGGGCGCGCGACGTGCTCGACCATTACCTGACCGTATCCCCCACCACCTGGACCGGCGCGCCGGGCGGGGTGGGAGTGGCCAAGACCGCAGCCACCGGCCGCCCGCTACCGGCCGGCGAGTCCGTAATTCGATGGAGCGCCCCGGTCGTGCGGCGTAGGCTTGCAGGCCGCTTGACGGCCGAGGTGAGCTTCGCACCGCACCGGACGTCCCCGCGCCGGGCGCCGGCCATCCGCCCCCGGACACGCGAGCGATCAGCGATGACCGCAAGGGAAGTCACCGTGACCGCAGCCGACCTCGCTCTCGACCAGGACCTCGCCGCGGAGCGCGAACACCTGGACACCTCCCGCGCCGCCCTGCGGCGGATGCGCGAACGCGCCGAGGCGCTCTTCGCCACCGGTGACAGCGTCGCCGGCGACGCGTACACGGCCGAGCAGCTCGGCCGGCACCTGGCCCGGCGGGTCGCCGAGCTGGCCGACGACCCGACCACGCCGCTGTTCTTCGGCCGGCTCGACTTCGGGGACGCCGACCGGGACCACGCCGGGCGGCGCTACCACGTGGGGCGGCGCCACGTGACCGACGACCGCGGCGAGCCGCTGGTGCTGGACTGGCGCGCCCCGGTGTCCCGGTCTTTCTACCGGGCCAGCGCGCGGGACCCGCAGGGCGTGGCGGTACGCAGACGGTTCGGGTTCAACAGCGGGGTGCTGACCAGCTTCGAGGACGAGCACCTGGACCGTGGCGAGGAGCTGGGCACGGCCAGCCGGATCCTCACCGCCGAGATCGAACGCCCCCGCGTCGGGCCGATGCGGGACATCGTCGCCACCATCCAGCCCGAGCAGGACGAACTGGTCCGGGCCGACCTGGCCGACTCCATCTGCGTGCAGGGGGCACCGGGCACCGGGAAGACCGCCGTCGGCCTGCACCGGGCCGCGTACCTGCTCTACCTGCACCGGGAGCGGCTGCGGCGCTCCGGTGTGCTGATCGTGGGGCCGAACCGGGCCTTCCTGTCGTACATCGCGGCGGTCCTGCCGGCCCTCGGTGAGGTGGAGGTCGAGCAGGCCACGGTGGAGGACCTGGTCGAACGGGTGCCGGTCCGCGCGGTCGACGACCCGGCCGTCGCGGCCGTCAAGCACGACGCGCGGATGGCCGACGTGCTGCGCCGGGCGGTGGCCGCGCACGTCGGCGAGCCGACCGAGCCGATCGTGGTCTCGGACGGCTCGTTCCGCTGGCGGATCGGGCTGGAGCCGCTGCACCGGGTGATCGGGGAGACCCGCCGGGAGGGGCTGCCGTACGCGGTCGGCCGGGAGCGGGTCCGCGCCCGGGTGGTGGGCCTGCTGCAACGGCAGGCGGAGGCCCGGCGGGCCGAGTCACCGAGCGACGCCTGGCTGCGCCGGACGGCGAGATCCCGGCCGGTGACCGCCTTCCTCGACGAGGTCTGGCCGGCGCTCACCCCGGACGGGCTGCTGCACGAGCTGTACGCCGACCCGCAGCGCCTGGCCATCGCCGCCGACGGCCTGCTCAGCGCCGAGGAGCAGGCCCTGCTGGCGGCGTCCGGGACCAGGGTGGGCCGCACGGCGAGGGCTACGCGCTGGACGGCCGCCGACGCGGTCCTCGTCGACGAGGCCGCCGGCCTGATCGAGCGGCCGGCCGGCTACGGGCACGTGGTGGTGGACGAGGCGCAGGACCTCTCCCCGATGCAGTGCCGGGCCATCGCGCGGCGCAGCGAGCACGGCTCGATCACCCTGCTCGGCGACCTCGCCCAGGGCACCGCGCCGTGGGCCGCCCGGGACTGGCGGGAGACGCTGCGGCACCTGGGCAAGCCGGACGCGGTGGTGGTGCCGCTGACCGTCGGCTTCCGGGTGCCCGCCGCCGTGGTCGCGTTCGCCAACCGGCTGCTGCCGTCGCTCGCGGTCGACGTACCCCCGGCCGAGTCGCTGCGTCGGGACGGCACGCTGGAGGTGCGTACCGTCGGGGAACTGCCGGCGGCGACGGTGGCCGAGGTACGGGCGGCGCTCGCGCACGACGGCTCGGTGGCCGTGATCGCGGCGGACACCGCGGTCGACGGGCTGCGGGCGGCGCTCGCCGGCGCCGGGATCGAGACCGCGACCGCCGACGACCCGACGGCCGCCGCGCGCGTCACGGTGGTGCCCGCGACGGTGGTGAAGGGCCTCGAGTACGACCACGTCATCGTCGTCGAGCCGGCGGCCATCGTCGCGGCGGAGCCACGCGGCCTGCACCGCCTCTACGTGGTGCTCACCCGGGCGGTGTCCCGGCTGGCGGTGCTGCACACCGCGCCCCTGCCCGCACCGCTGCTGGGCGACTAGGGCGTTCACCGGGGCGGTGCCGGCCGGCGCCGGCGCCGCCCCGGACCGCGTCGGGCGGGGCGAAGCGGACGTGCGCGGGTCGCCGGTTCAGTGGACGTTTCGCCCGTTCGTACGCCGGACCGGGCACCGGCGGTGCCACGATGCCGACAGGGCGCGCCGCCGGTGGCCGTCCCCGGGCCGAGAGGGGTCGACGTGAGCACCGTCCCGTCGGGTACGCCGTGCTGGACCGACCTTGCCACGCCGGATCTCGCCGACGCGCGGCGCTTCTACCCGGAGCTGTTCGGCTGGACCGGACAGATCGCGCCGGAGCCGGAGGCGGGCGGCTACACGGTCTTCCTCCTGGACGGCCGGGCGGTGGCCGGGGCGGGGCCACCGGCGATCCCCGACCAGGTGCCCATCTGGTCGGTGTACGTCGCCACCGACGACGCCGACCTGGTAGCCGGGCGCGTCGAGCGGGCCGGTGGGCAGGTGGTGGTGCCACCCTTCGAGGTGTTGGACCGGGGCCGGATGGCGGTGTTCAGCGACCCGGCGGGCGCGACCTTCAGCGTGTGGCAGCCGATGGCGATGCCGGGCGGGGAGGTCTTCGGTGTCCCCGGCGCGATGAGCTGGACCGAGCTGGTCACCCCGGACCCGGACGGCGCGAAGGTCTTCTACGAGCTGGTCTTCGGCTGGCATCCGGACGGTCAGGCGGGGGAGTCGGCCGCCGCCCACACCGCCTGGCGGCTCGGCGCCCGGATCGTGGCCGGGATGACCGTGCCGCTGGGTGACTTCCCGGCCGACACGCCCGCGTACTGGTCGGTCTACTTCGGGGTGGCCGACGCCGACGCGGCGGCCGCCCGCGCCGCCGCCCTGGGCGGCTCGGTCCTGGTGCCCCCGCGCGACATCCCGGCCGGCCGCTACACCGCCCTCCGCGACCCCCAGGGAGCCCTCTTCAACGCGATAGCCCTGCCGCCGCGACCCTGACCGTGGCGTCAGCGGCGGACGGGGACGACCAGCGGGCCGTGGTCGCCCTCGACGACCTTGACCGTGGCGCGGTAGTGGCGGGACAGCAGCTTTTCGGTCAGGACGTCGCGGGGGGTGCCGGTGGCGGCGACGCGGCCGTCGGCGAGGAGCACCATGCGGTCGGCGTACTCGCCGGCGATGGAGAGGTCGTGCATGGTGGCGAGCACGGTCAGGCCGTGCTCGCGCCGGAGCTGGTCGACCAGTTCGAGGACCTCCTGCTGGTGGCCGATGTCCAGGGCGCTGGTCGGCTCGTCCAGCAGCAGCAGGGTGGCGCCCTGGGCGAGCGCCCGGGCCAGGAAGACCCGCTGCCGCTCGCCGCCGGAGAGGGTGGCCAGCTCCCGGGTGTGGAAGCCGGCCAGGTCCAGCCGGTCGAGGACGTCGTGCGCGGCGGCCACGTCGGCGGCGGACTCCCGGCCCAGCGGCGGGATGTAGGGGGTACGGCCGAGCAGCACGTAGTCCAGCACCGACATGCCGGGCGGCACCACCGGGGACTGCGCCACGGTGGCCACCACCCGGGCCCGGTCACGGCGGCGCATCGCCTGGATGGGCGTACCGAAGAGGGTGACCGCGCCCGGGGCGGGCAGCAGGCCGCCGACGGCCCGCAGCAGGGTCGACTTGCCGGCGCCGTTGGGGCCGATCACGGTGACCCACTCGCCGGCGGCGACGGTCAGGTCGACACCGCCGAGGATCGGCACGCCGTCCAGACGGACGTGCAGGTCACGCACCTCGACGGCGGGCGCCCCGGCGCCGGCGGGCGGGTCGGAGCCGCGCGGTGGGCCGGTCATCCGAGCATCCGTCGCGTGGTGCGCAGGACCAGGACGAAGAACGGGCCGCCCAGCAGGGCGGTGACCACACCGATGGGAATCTCCTCCGGGGCGGCGGCCGTCCGGGCCACCACGTCGGTCAGCGCCAGGAACGCCCCGCCGAAGAGCAGCGACAGCGGCAGGATCACCCGGTAGCTGGAGCCGGCGAGCAGCCGTACGGTGTGCGGGACGATGATCCCGACGAAACCGATCAGCCCGGACGCGGAGACCGCAGCGGCGGTGCCGAGCGAGGCGGCGACGATCAGCAGGTACCGGGACCGTTGCGGGTGCAGGCCCAGGCCGGTCGCCTCGTCGTCGCCGACGGAGAGCACGTCCAGCTCACGGCGGTGCATCAGCACCACCACGGCGGTGAGCAGGAAGTACGGCAGGACCAGCCGGACGTCGTGCCAGCCGGCGGTGGCGAGCCGCCCGAGCAGCCACGAGTAGACCTGCTGGATGTTGTCCGAGTTCTGTTGCAGCAGGTACGTCTGCCCGGCGGAGAGGAACGCGGAGACGGCCACCCCGGCCAGGATCAGCGCCGCCGGGGAACGGCTCCGGCCGCCGGCGGCGCCGAGCAGGTACGTCATGACGACCGCCCCGATCGCGCCGACGAACGCGGCCAGCGGGACGGTGACCGGCAGCCCGGTCAGCGCACCGCCGGCACCCACCCCGGCGGTGATCACGACGGTGACCGCGAGACCGGCCCCGGCGGCTGCGCCGAGCAGGTACGGGTCGGCGAGGGGGTTGCGGAACACGCCCTGGTAGGCGCCGCCGGCCAGGGCGAGCAGTCCCCCGACCAGCAGGCCGAGCACGGCCCGGGGCAGCCGCAGCTCGGTGACGATGGCGATCTCCCGCTCGGTCAGCCCGCTGTCGAGGCGTACCCCGGGAAGAAGGTTGAGCAGCTCGACCGCGACGCTGCCCGGCGGCAGGCTGACCGGGCCGAGCGACACGCCCGCGACCAGCGCGACCACCACCGCGGCCACGCCAGCCACGACCCACCGCGCCCGCAGCCCGGCCGGCCGGGACACCTGCGGCGCCCCGGCCGGCCGGAAGGAAGGGCCCCTTGTTAACGCCTGCTGCATGGAAAGGGTCCCCTGTTAACGCCGCGAGAGCGTCACGCAGGCACCTTGGCAGTCGCGTCGATGATCGTGCGCAGCAGGTCGACGACGCGCGGGCCCCAGCGCGAGGCGATGTCGTCGTCCAGCGCGACGACCTGGTTGTTCTTCACCGCCGTGATCGCAGCCCAGCCGGGCCGGGCCTTGACCGTGTCCGCGCTCTGCTGGCAGCACTTGGTGTCGGCGAGGAAGACGAAGTCCGGGTTCGCCTTGACGATGACCTCCTGGGAGAGCTGCGGGTAGCCGCCGCTCTTGCCGTCCGGGTCGGCGGGGTCGGCGATGTTCTCCAGCCCGGCGAGGGTGTAGAGCGAGCCGATGAAGGTCCTGCTGGTGGCCGTGTACAGCTCCGGTCCCAGCTCGTGGAAGTAGGTGAGCTTCTCGGACCGCTTGGGCAGGTCGGCGACCAGCTTCGCGATGTCGTCCTTCATCCGCTTGACCACGTCGGCGGCCTCGGCCGGGTGCCCGGTGAGGGTGCCCAGCTCGGTGATCTGGCGGTAGGTGTCGTCGAGGGTGGTCGCGGCCGGGGTGAGGAAGACCGGGATCTTCAGCTTGGCCAGCTGCTCGACGACCTTGTTGCGGTCGTCGGAGAGCACCACCAGGTCGGGGCTCTTGGCGGCGATGGCCTCGGCGTTCGGCTGGAAGCCGGACAGGTCGGTCTTCGGTGCCTCGGCCGGATAGTTGGAGTTGTCGTCGACGGCGGTCACCTGCTTGCCGGCACCGACCGCGAAGAGCATCTCGGTGGCGGTGGGCGACAGCGAGACGATCTTCTCCGGCCGCTGGTCGAGGGTGAGCGAGCCGACCGTCACCGGGTACGAGGCGGCGGCCGACGGGCTGCCGCCGGCCGCGGGGGTGTCGGAGGTCTTCTCGGCGCAGGCGCCGAGGGCGAGCGCGGCCACCGCGAGGGTCGCGGCGAAGAGCCGGGGGGTACGTCTGGACATCGGTCCTCCTGTCGGTCGAGGAGCGTGGTGCTTCGCCGACAGGGAGCGGGTGCGCCCGTCCGCGAGGCGCCCTTCCTCGAGAGCGCGATTCGCGACCCCCAGCGCAGGCGACCTGGCTCGTCCCCGGATCTCGGGGCATCACAGTTGCGGGACAGCGCCGGTTTCCCACCGGCTTCGCTGCGGGGTGGTCGTAGTGCCGGTCCGCACGGGCCGGGTGGCACGTGGGAGGACAGGCACTAGCACGGTAGCGCACGCTCCGGACCGCTCTCGCCGCTGGCCGCGGGCCTGTGACGAGAGGGGGTCGGGGCCCCGCCGGGGGGCGGGACGGGGCCCCGATCCGTTCTCAGGAGGCGGTGATGGTGAGGTTGTCCACGGCCGCCTCGACGAGGCTCGCCCCGGAGGCGTCCGCCGCCTCCACGTGGATGCGGACGGACTGGCCGGCGTACGGGGTCAGGTTGAGGTTCGCCACCGCCCAGGAGCCGTTGCGGTTGGTAGCCGCGCCGGCCTGGTTGAGCAGGGTGGTGGTGCCGCCGTTGTGCACGACGCTGACCCGCAGGTAGTCCGCGGAGGACGCGTTCGAGCCGTGTGCCAGGTACCAGGCCAGCGACAGCGTCAGCGTGCCGCTCGACGGCAGGGTCACCGCCGGGGAGCGGGCGCTGGTGACACCGCCGTCGATGTCGTAGTCGCCCGCCCCGGTGCCGGCCAGCCGGCCGGTGACCAGGTCGTTGCTGCCCGCGTACGGGGTGAGCTGCTTGGCCCCGCTGGAGGTGGTGGCCTGTGCGGCGCCCCGCTCCCACTGGCCCGTGGTGGCGGTGTCGGTCCCGTTCGGGTTGATCGTCCAGCCGGTCGCGGTCTCGAAGGTGTCCGACCAGACCGTGGTGCCGCCACCGCCGCCGCAGTACTGCGCCTGCTTGTTGATCGCCCGGTACGGGCAGTCGGCGTACTCGGCGAGGATCAGCACCGCGTCGCGGTTGCGCGAGGTCTCCCGCCCGATTACCTCGTCGGGCGGGTAGAAGCCGCCACCGGAGGCCGAGCCCGGGTACATCTCGAAGGTGTACGCCCAGATGCCGTGCTGCCCCCACATCCAGTCGATGCTGGTGCCGTCGGCGATGTAGAGGTCGCTGGACTGCTCCGGGGTGTAGCCGTTGGTGGCCGCCATCTGCTGGCCGATGGTGGCGAAGGTGTTGTACTGGTCGGTGGTCATGCCCGGGGCGGTGTTGTTGTACGTGTAGCCGAACGGCCACAGCACCAGCTCGGAGTAGGTGTGGAAGTCGATGTTGGTCTTGATCTGCTGCACGCCGCCGACGACCCGGCTGTTGACGAAGTTGCGGAGCGCGCTCGTCTCCGGCGCCGAGAACGGCGACGGGCCCCGGTAGGTGTCCGACGAGGTGGAGCCGGACGAGCCCCCGCAGCAGCCCCACTGGTAGGACCAGTTGCGGTTGAGGTCGGTGCCGACGTACGACGAGCCGCTGTTCGGCTGCCGGTTCTTCCGCCAGGACCGGTACGAGCCGGTGGCCACGTCGTACTCGCTGCCGTCCGGGTTCACCGTCGGCACGATCCACAGTTCCCGGCTGTTGACGACGCTGGTGATCCGGGAGTCGCTGCCGTAGCTGTCGGTGAACAGGTTGAGCAGGTAGACCGCCATCTCCACGGTCAGGTGCTCGCGGGCGTGCTGCTGCGCGTTGAAGAGGATTTCCGGCTCGTCCTCGTCGGTGGCGACGTTGTCGGAGATCTTCACCGCCATCAGGTCCCGGCCCTCGTGGGAGCTGCCGATGCTGATCTTCCGGGCGATGGTCGGGTGGTCCGCGACCACCTTGTTCACCACCGCCGTCAGTTCCGCGTAGTTGTGGTAGTTCGAGTCGGCGGGCGGGAAGTCGAGGGTGCCGATCTCCCCGTCGGCGGCGCCCCGGTCGGTGGGCAGTGCGGCGATCGCCTCCAACCGGAAGCCGAGCCGGGTGATGGCGGCGGCCTCGGCGCGGGTGGCCGAGACGTGCAGGACACCGTGCTCGGAGTAGTCGATCGAGGCGCCGGTGCGGGCGACCGCGCTGCGGTCGGCGAGCGTACGCGGGCCGAGCACCCGGTAGGGCACGGCGGCCGGTTCTCCGGAGCGGTCCGGGGCCGGTTCCGCGGAGACCGGCGGCGCGGCGAGGGTGAGCAGGCCGAGCCCCGCGGCGATGGCGAGGGCGAGGCGGCGGCGGAGGGTGGGGGTGCGGAAGGCCATGGACAACCTCCTGGGAGGCGCGGGAGATCTTTCCCGCTCGGTGGAGCACACTCCACCACCCGCCACATGGTCATATCAACATCCGTCCATCTCTACTTTCCATGTCAGCCGGATCCTCATTCCGGCAAGGATTTTCTATCCACCAACCTATGGCGAAACTTACTTCCGGGCGGGACACTGACCGGCAACGATGCCCACCTCTCCCGTGGAGTACCGATGCCCAGACCACGCCTCCGCGCCGCCGCACTCGCCGGCCTCACGGCGCTCGCCCTCCTCGGCACGACGACACCCGCCCACGCGACGCCGGTCGCGGCACCGGCCGGCCGGCCGGTCGTCCACGACGAGCAGATCACCTTCCACGAGTGGTCGCGGTACCCGGACTGGCGTCGGGGCAGCCACGCCGGAACCCGGGCCGTGCCCGGCGCACGCCCCGGCCTCACCCTGGCCCGCCCGGCCGGCACCACGCAGTACACCGACCCGCACACCGGCGTCACCCGCACCTGGGAGTACGCGACCTGGACCTCCCCGTCGACGCGGGTCGGCTTCGACGCCAGCGAACTCGTCGCCTCGTGGAACGCGGACACCCCGGCCGGCACCTGGATCCAGATCGAGCTGCAGGGCACGTACAACACCGGTGGGCAGACCCCCTGGTACGTCATGGGCCGGTGGGCCTCCGGCGACGCCGACATCAAGCGCACCAGCGTGAACCGGCAGGGTGACCCCTGGTCGACCATCTGGACCGACACCTTCAGCATCGACGACGCCGACGCCGGGGTGCTGCTGCGCTCGTACCAGCTGCGGCTCACCCTCTACCGGGCGGCCGGCCAGCAGGCCACGCCGCTGGTGCGCACGCTCGGCGCGATGAGCTCCTTCGTCCCGGACCGGTTCACCGTCACGCCGAGCGCCGGCGGCATCGCCTGGGGTGTCGAACTGCCGGTGCCGCGCTACTCGCAGAACGTCCACACCGGCCACTACCCGGAGTACGACGGCGGCGGCCAGGCCTGGTGCTCCCCCACCTCCACCACCATGGTGATCGAGTACTGGGGCCGGAAGGCGTCCGAGGAGGACACCGCCTGGGTGGACCCGACATACCCGGACCCGACGGTCAACCACGCCGCCCGGATGGTCTACGACTACACCTACGACGGCGCCGGGAACTGGCCGTTCAACACCGCGTACGCCGCCAGCTTCCCGGGCCTGGAGGGGCGGGTCACCCGGCTGCACTCCCTGGACGAGGTGGAGCGCTTCATCGCCGCCGGCATCCCGGTGGTGACCAGCCAGTCGTTCCTCGCCAGCGAACTGGACGGGGCCAACTACGGCACGTCCGGGCACCTGTTCGTGGTGGTCGGGTTCACCGCCGACGGTGACGTGATCGTCAACGACCCCGCCTCGTCCAGCAACGACGAGGTCCGCAACGTCTACCAGCGGGAGCAGTTCGAGCAGATCTGGCTGCGGACCAAGCGGATCAACGCCAGCGGCGGCGTCTCCGGCGGCTCCGGCGGGGTGGCCTACCTGATCAAGCCCGAACGTCTGCCCTGGCCGCACGTGCCGGGCAGCACCAACTGGTGACGGACCCCGGCCGGGAGGGCGCCGGCGCCCTCCCGGTCAGGGGTTGTTCCTCGGCTCCTCGTCCTCGCCGGCCAGGGCGGACCGGAGGCGTTCCTTCTCGGAGCGGCGCCGCTCGGCGGCGGCGGCCATCTCCTCGGCCATCTCGTCCCGCCAGCCCCTCAGCAGGAAGAAGGAGGCGGCCGCCGAGAACACCAGGGCCAGCATCAGCTTGAGGAACAGGTTCATCTCGACGAACCAGAGGGCCGCCAGCACGATGACGAACAGCCCGATCCGGCCCAGCGTGTACTTGACCGCCGCGCTCATCTGCGTACTCCGTTCTCCGCCGCCGGTCGGGCGGCGGCCTCAGCCCGTCCGGCGGGCCAGCCACCGCACGCCGGGGAACCACACCACCGCGTACGCGACGGTGAAGGCCGCCGCGCCCAGCGCGCCGGACAGCAGCGGCGGCAGCCCGGCGGCCAGGCCGGCCACCACCAGCCCCGCCGTCACCGCCACCGCGCCGGCGGCCAGCGCGGTCACGATCCGGGCGGCGCCGAACTCCCAGGCGCGGAAGTCCTCCCAGTAGAGCCACACCGGCAGGATCACCGCCAGCCACCCGTTGGCCCGGCCGAACTCCCCGGCGCCGAACGAGGCGAAGGCCCAGTCGAAGAGCACCACCGCCAGCAGCCCGACGACCAGGCCGGCCAGACTGACCCCGAGCAGATCGCCCAGGGTCAGGATGCGCCCGTCGGCGTCGCGCCGGGGAAAGCCGCTCTGCTGCTCGGTCATGGCCCTAAGAGGGTACGCGGCGCTCAGGCCCAGACCTGCTGCGGCTCGGCACGCCGCTCGGCCAGCGTCGGCGCGGCGTCGTATTCGCGCACCACCTCGTAGCGGGTGTTCCGCTCGACCGGGCGGAAGCCGGCGTCCCAGATCAGGTGCAGCAGGTCGTCGCGGTGCATGGTGTTCGGCGTGCCGTACGCGTCGGCGTCGTGGGTGATCTTGTATTCCACGACCGAGCCGTCCAGGTCGTCCACCCCGAAGTTCAGCGAGAGCTGGGCGACCGACAGGCCGTGCATCACCCAGAAGCACTTCACGTGCGGGACGTTGTCGAAGAGCAGCCGGGAGACGGCGAAGGTCTTCAGCGACTCGGCCGGCGACGCCATCGTCGTGCGGGCCTGGATCCGGTTGCGGATCTTGCCGTCCGCCGAGTCGACGAAGTCGTGCTGGTAGCGCAGCGGGATGAAGACCACGAAGCCGCCGGTCTCGTCCTGGAGCTCGCGCAGCCGCAGCACGTGGTCGACCCGGTGCCGGGGTTCCTCGATGTGCCCGTACAGCATGGTCGACGGCGTCTTCATGCCCTTGCTGTGCGCCAGCCGGTGGATCCGCGACCAGTCCTCCCAGTGGCAGGCGTGGTCGACGATGTGCTGCCGGACCTCCCAGTCGAAGATCTCCGCGCCGCCACCGGTCAGCGACTCCAGGCCGGCGCCCATCAGCTCGTCGAGGATCTCGTCGGCGGAGAGGCCGCTGATCTTCTCGAACCACTGCACCTCGGTCGCGGTGAACGCCTTCAGCTTGACGTTCGGCAGGGCGCCCTTCAGCTCGCGCAGCACCTTCGGGTAGTAGCGCCAGGGCAGCGTCGGGTGCAGGCCGTTGACGATGTGCAGCTCGGTGAGCTGCTCGTCCTCCATCTCCTTGGCCTTGCGGACCGCCTCGTCGATGCGCATCGTGTACGCGTCCTTCTCACCCGGCTTGCGCTGGAACGAGCAGTACGCGCAGCTCGCGCTGCACACGTTGGTCAGGTTGAGGTGCCGGTTGACGTTGAACATCACCCGGTCGCCGTTCAGCTCGGTGCGGCGGTGGTGCGCCAGCCGGCCCAGCCAGGCGAGGTCGTCGCTCTCGTAGAGCGCGATCCCGTCCTCCCGGGTCAGCCGCTCGCCGGCGTACACCTTCGCTTCGAGCTCACGCTTGAGTCCGGCGTCCATGTCCAGCCACGTCCCTTCCACCTGCGGTCCCGATCGAGCCTACGTCGGCCGGCCGAACCGGCGGCAGCGCGGTCGGCGGGCAGCGACGCACTTCACCGCGTTCTCAGCGACCCGTAACCCGGCGACACATCGACATCGCTGCCCGCGTGCGGTAAGACAGGGTGGGGCGCGACACACACCACTGGTAGCGTCCTGGCGCCACGCGCACCAAGCGCGGCAAAGCACCGGACAGGGAGCGGAATGGCCGACAGCAGGTACGGACGACGGCCGGGTCGACGGAGTCCGGTGATCTCACCGGTGCTCCGGCCGAAGCTCTGGTCCGCCCTCCTCGGGGCCGTCGCCGCCGCCGTGCTGTGCACCCCCGCCTACGCCGAGCCGGCCCTGCCCACCACCGTGCCGGACGCGGGCGCCCGCCCGGTCGTGTCCGGCCCGCTCAGCCTGCCCGGCGGCGTGCCGCTCGTCCCCACGCCCGGTGCCGTCGGCACGCCTGTCACCAACCTCGTCAACGGCCCGCTCGCCGCGCAGATCTACGCCGCCGAGGCGCGCGTCGGCCAGCTCGGCGACGAGCTGCTCCTGTTGCGGCAGAAGCGCACCGAGGGCGAGGCGCAGCTCGTCACCGCCGAGCGGGACCTCGCCCTGGCGCGGGACGCGCTGGCCCGGGCCCAGGAGCGGGCCGACAGCGCCGTCGCCGACGCGATCAAGGCCGCCGCGGCGCTGCCGCCCGCCGAGTTCGCGACCGACCTGCACGACCTGAGCCAGCTCTCCCGGATCACCCGTGGCGAGGAGGTCGAGGGCGGGGACACCACCGCCGCGACCCGCGAGCTCAACCGGGCCCGCACCGGCGAGCAGGCCGCCCAGCAGGCCCTCGCGGCCGCGCAGAGCCGGGTGCAGGGTGCCCGCACGGCGTACACGGCGGGCGAGCAGGCGCTGCGCGCCGAGGAGGCGAAGCTCGCCAAGCTGCGCACGGACAACGCGGCGCAGCTGATCGAGCTGGAGCGCCAACAGGAGGCCGCGGAGCAGGCCCTCGGCGCCGGCTACATCGCCGACGAGACGGCGAACGGGCTGGCCGCGCACCCGGTCGCGGTCAAGGCGCTCGCGTACGCCAAGGCACAGCTCGGCGACCCGTACCTGTGGGCCGCCGAGGGTCCGGACCGGTTCGACTGCTCGGGCCTCATCTGGGCCGCGTACCGGTCGGCCGGCTACTACGACCTCCCGCGGGTCTCCCGCGACCAGTACTTCGCGACCCGGCACCGGTCGGTGGCCCGCACCGCCCTGCTCCCCGGCGACCTGCTCTTCTTCGCCTCGGGGTCGAGCTGGACCAGCATCCACCACATCGGGATGTACGTGGGCGGCGGCAAGATGATCCACGCCCCGAGCACCGGCGACGTGGTCAAGATCTCGACGGTGCGCTGGTCCCGCCTCTACGCGGCCACCCGGGTCGTCGGCGGGGTCCCCGCGCCGACCACACCGCCCCCCACGCCGACCACACCGGCCTCCCCGACGCCGCCGGCCACGCCCAGGCCGACCCCGTCGACCACGACGTCGCCCAGCACGTCCCCGTCGCCGTCCACCTCGCCGTCCACCTCGCCGTCCACCTCGCCGTCCACCTCGCCGTCCACCTCGCCGTCCACCTCGCCGTCGGCGACCCAGTCCGGGTCGGTCTCGCCGACGCCGTCGCCGACGCGCAGCACGCCCACCCCGCAGCCCGGCGCCCCGTCGAGTCCCGCGAGCGAGCCCTCGTCACCGTCGCCGGGGACGACGACCAGCCGCGCCGTCCCGACCACGGCGGCGAGCAGTTCGACGCCGTCGACCAGCGCCTCGGCCAGCACGTCGGCGAGCACCGGCAGCTGACGCGACGCGTACGGGTCGCCGTCCGGTACCGACTCCGGCTGTGCGGTCGGGTCGGAATGTGGCACGGTGAGACTCAGGCACGCCCGGTCCGCCGTCACGGATCCGGGTGCGAGCGTGGCGCGGAGGGCGAGCATGGCCGAGCAGAACGTCCCGGTGGACCCGTCCGCCCCCGACCTCACCGGCCGGTCCGCCGAGCCGGGCGGCGACGTCCCGGGAACGACCTCCGTGCCCGACTCCGCCGGTGACCTCCCGACCCCCGACGCAGACGAGGCCCCACCCTGGTCGGCGGCGTCCGCCGCCACGCGTGGGCGGGTCAGCGTCGCCACCGCGGTCGCCCCGCCTCCGGGCGGCGTGGTCCCGAGCGCCACGGCCGCGACGACCTACCGGGCGACCGGCTCCGCCGCCGTACCGGCACCGGCGGTTCCCGGCCAGCGCGCCAACGCTTCCGACCCGGACAGCGGACGGGCACCGGCCCCCGACGATCCGGACGCGCCCGGCCCCCGGGCGGCCGACGACACCGGACCGGACGACGCCCGGGACGGCGGGCACGCCGACGGGGTGCCCGAGGATGGTCGGGCCGCGCGGGCCAGCGTGTCGGTGCCCGGGGCGAGCCGGGTCTCGGCCGTCGAGGCGGCGGCCATCCGGTCGGCCACCGGGGAGGCGCGGATCTACCGGGCCGGGCCGGTCAACCCGGAGCCCCCCGAGCCGGCGCAACCGCCGGAGCCGGCGCAACCGCCCAAGCCTCCGGTTCCGGAACCGGAGCCGGCGCCCGCGCCCACGCCACCCGTCCCCGGGCCGACCCCGCCGTCGCCCACCCCACCGGTGCCCGGCCCGACGCCGCCCGCCCCGGGTCCGTACCCGCCCGGCCCGATTCCGCCGCGACCGACGCCCGGCCCGGTCCCGCCCGTGCCGGGCCCGCCCGCGCCGCCGCCCGGCCCGCCGATGCCCGCGCCCCCGCCACCGCCCGGCCCGATGCCGTCGCCCCCGTTCCCGCCGCCGCCCGCGACCTCCTGGTCCGCCGTGGCGGCCGGGCAGCCGGCACCGCTCACCGGACGCGCCGCCGTGCCGGCACCGCCGGCGGTTCCCGGCCCGCGCGACGCCGCCGGCAGTCCGCCGACCGCACCCGCGGGCGGTCCGTGGGCCGGCCGGCCGGACCGGCACGAGGGCGATCTGGGCTCGATCTACGGCGCCGGATCGGACGGGCCGGGCTTCGCCACCGTCGCCTTCCCGGCGAACCCGCTCGAGACGTCCGGTTCCCTCACCGGGCACATCCTCGCCCAGGGCTGGACGGAGACGCCGGCCGAGGAGCGGTCCAGCAACGCCCGCGTGGTGCTCGTCCTTGCCGTGTCGGTGGGGCTGCTGGTGGCGATCAGCGTGCTGGTCGTCCTGCTCGCCAACGACGCGATGGACGGGCTGGTGGGCGACATCCTGAGCCGGTGAGGGCCGGGTGAGCCGCCCCACTACGGCTCCGCGACGACGTGGCGGTCCGGGCGGACCGCCGTACACTGGTGGAGATCACTGACCCGGCGCGCCTCAACGCGCGCCCATGGGCGGTCTTGCGGGCGATCCGGCGGCGTGCAGCCGCGGCGGGCCATCGCGAAGATGCGCCCCGCTCGAAAGGCCTTTCTTGACCACCTCGTTCGACCCTGGCACGACCTCGTCCGCCGCCGACACCACGATCGACTTCGCCGCCCTCGGGCTGCCCCAGCCGCTGGTCCGGGCCCTGTCCCGGCAGGGCATCACCACGCCGTTCGAGATCCAGCGCGCCACCATGCCGGACGCCCTGGCCGGCCGGGACGTGCTCGGGCGCGGCCAGACGGGCTCCGGCAAGACCCTGGCCTTCGGCCTGCCCCTGCTGGCCCGGGTGGCCGACCGGCGGCCGGCCCGGCCCCTGCACCCGCGCGCCCTCGTCCTGGTGCCGACCCGCGAACTCGCCATGCAGGTCAACGACGCCCTGCTCCCGCTCGGCAAGGCCGTCGGCGTGTTCCTCAAGACCGCGGTCGGCGGCGTGCCGTACGACCGGCAGATCGACGCCCTGCGCCGCGGGGTGGAGGTCGTCGTGGCCACCCCCGGCCGGCTCGGGGACCTCATCGACCGGGGCGTGTGCCGCCTCGAGGACGTCGAGGTCACCGTGCTGGACGAGGCGGACCAGATGGCCGACATGGGCTTCCTGCCCGAGGTGACCGAGCTGCTGGCGAAGACCCCCGCCGACGCGCAGCGCCTGCTCTTCTCGGCCACTCTGGACGGTGACGTGGACGCGCTGGTCAAGCGGTTCATGACCGACCCGGTGACCCACTCCACCGCCCCGCCGACGGCGGCCGTGTCCACCATGGACCACCACCTCCTGCTGATCCCGCCGCACGACAAGTTCCCCGTCGCCGCGTCCATCGCGGCCCGGGAGGGGCGCACGATGGTGTTCGCCCGTACCCAGCTCGGCGTCGACCGGCTGGTGCAGCAGCTGGCCGCGGTCGGCGTACGGGCGGGGGGCCTGCACGGCGGCAAGACCCAGCGGATGCGCACCCGCACCCTCGCCGAGTTCCGCGAGGGCCGGATGAACGTCCTGGTCGCCACCGACGTGGCGGCACGCGGCATCCACGTCGACGGCGTCTCGCTCGTGCTGCACGTCGACCCGCCGAAGGACCCGAAGGACTACCTGCACCGGGCGGGGCGTACCGCGCGGGCGGGCGAGTCCGGCGCGGTGGCGACCCTGGTCCTCCCGAAGCAGCGGCGCACCACCCTCGCGATGCTCGAGAAGGCCGGCGTCGAGCCGGCGCAGACCCGGGTCCGGGCCGGTGACCCGGCCCTGGCCGAGTTGACCGGCGCCCGCGAGCCGAGTGGCGTCCCGGTCCGCGACGAGCCCGAGCCGCGCCGCCCCTCCGGTCCGCGCCGCCCGGCGTACCGGGGGCACGGCGAGCGCGCCGAGCACGGACGGTACGGCGAGCGCGGCGACCACCGGCGGTACGGCGAGCGCGGCGACGACCGGCGTTCGGCCGGTGGCGATCACCGACGCTTCGGCGAGCGCGGCGACGACCGGCGCTTCGGCGAGCGCGGCGACGACCGGCGCTTCGCCGACCGTGGCGAGCATCGCCGCTTCGGCGAGCGCGGCGACCACCGGCGGTTCGACGACCGCCGCCACCCGGGCCGGCCGGTCGACGGCCGCTCGGAGCGGCGACCGGGTGACCGGCCCTTCGGTGGTCGCCCCGCCGCGGGCCGGCACTGACGCACCGGACCTGATCGGATTCGTCGGGGCGACCCTCCGGCCGTCGTGCCGACGCCACGGCGGATCCGATCACCGGCCGCGCCGCCGACTGCGCTGCCCGGCCGCGCCGGGTCGCGTAGCGTCGGTTCATGCCGACGATGCCGAAGTCGTTCCTCTGGACCCGGACCGACACCGCCGGCGCCGAGCACGCCCTCGTCGACGACGGGCAGGGGTTGACGGCGCGGGGCACCCAGGTCGCCGTGGACCCGATCCCGTACACGTGCCGGTACCAGCTCGGCACCGATCCGGACTGGGTCACCACGAGCCTGGTCGTGGAGGCCGAGGGGTCGGGCTGGCTGCGCAGCGTACGCCTGGAACGGGCGGTCGACCGGTGGCGGGTGACCACGGCCGAGCAGGGCGACCTGGACGCCGCGCTGGCCGCCGCCGGTCAGCCGCCCGCCGGCCTGCCGGGCACCGACGACCCGGATCGCCTGGCCGACGCCCTCGACGTCGACCTGGGCGGGTCGGCGCTCTTCAACACCCTGCCGGTACGCCGGCTCGGCCTGGCCGGCGGGCCCGCCGACACGCCGCACCGGATCGCGGTCGCCTGGGTGCTGGTGCCGAGCCTGGTGGTGGTCGCCGCCGAGCAGGTCTACACGGGACTGGGCCCCGGCCGGGTGCGTTTCACCAGCGACACGTTCACCGCCGAACTGGACGTGGACGGCGACGGGTACGTGCTGCGCTACCCGGGACTCGCGGAGCGGGCCGCGCCGCGCTGACCGGAGTTCCCCCGGGCTCGGCGGGCGCTGAACAGGCTGCCCGGCGTTCCCGGGCCGTGCCGCGTCGAGCGGGCTGCTGTCAGGCGGGCCAGGCGCCGTCGGCGAGGAAGCGTTCGACGGTGGCCAGGTGCGGGGCCAGGTCGAGGCCCTGGGCGGCGACCCAGTCGTCGGCGTAGTAGGTGTCGGCGTAGCGGTCCCCGGCGTCGCAGATCAGCGTGACGACCGAACCGGTGCGGCCCTCGGCCAGCAGCTCGGCGATCAGCCCGAACGCGCCCCACAGGTTGGTCCCGGTGGAGCCGCCGACCTGCCGGCCGAGGACGGCCGAGCCGGCCCGCATGGCGGCCAGGGAGGCGGCGTCCGGCACCTGCACCATCCGGTCCACCACCGAGGGCAGGAAGGACGCCTCGACGGTGGGCCGGCCGATCCCCTCGATCCGGGAGCCGCGTCCGGTGCGCACCGACCAGTCGGCGGCCTGCCACGCCGGGTAGAACGCCGAGTTCTCCGGGTCCACGACGCAGAGCTTGGTGGGCAGCCGCCGGTAGCGGGCGTACCGGCCGATCGTGGCGCTGGTGCCGCCGGTGCCGGCTCCGACCACCACCCACGCCGGTACGGGGTGCCGCTCCAGGGCGAGCTGGGAGAAGATCGACTCGGCGATGTTGTTGTTGCCCCGCCAGTCGGTGGCCCGCTCGGCGTACGTGAACTGATCCATGAAGTGGCCGGCCGAGTCCTCGGCCAGCCAGCGCGCCTCGACGACCACCTTGGCCGGGTCGTCGACCAGATGGCACCGACCGCCCTGGAACTCGATCTTCGCGATCTTCTCGGGGGACGTGGAGGCCGGCATCACCGCGATGAACGGCAACCCGAGCATCCGGGCGAAGTACGCCTCGGAGACCGCAGTCGACCCGGAGGAGGCCTCCACGATCGTGGTGCCGGGCCCGATCCAGCCGTTACAGAGCCCGTACAGGAACAGCGACCGGGCCAGCCGGTGCTTCAGGGAACCGGTCGGGTGCACTGACTCGTCCTTGAGGTAGAGGTCGATCCCCCACTCCCGGGGCAACGGGAACGGCAGCAGGTGGGTGTCGGCGGACCGGTTCGCGTCCGCCTCGACGGTGGCGATCGCCTCGGTCACCCACCGCCGGCTGGCCTCGTCGCACCGGTCGAGATGAGTCACCCGGGAAACCTAGCAAGCCTGGTCAGTACGGCCCGCCGCCGGTCCGGCGGCGCTGCCGGCGCTGGCCGGCCCGGCCGACGGCCATCACCGCCGGCAGGAGCCGCAGCGCCGCGCCGGGCAGCGCGTCGAGGAGGCGGACCTGCGCGCCCCGCCAGCGCGGGACGGCGACCACCGGGCGTGGCCGCCGGGCCAGTCGCGCGGCCCGGCGGGCCACGCGTTCCGGCGTGAGCAGCGTCCCGGTGAAGGAGGCGGCGGCGCCCGGGTCGTCCAGCCGGTCGTGCAGCATCGGCGTCCAGATCCCGTCCGGGCACAGGCACGACACGTGTACCTCCCGGTGCCCGGCCAGCCGCAGGTCGGCCTGCGTACCGATGCTGAACGCGACGAGGGCGTGCTTGCTGGCCGCGTAGACGGTCTCACCCGGGGCGGCCACCAGCCCGGCGAGCGAGACGACGTTCAGCACGTGCCCGTGCCCCTGGCTCCGCATGACCGCCAGCGCCGCGAGGCTGCCGTTCATCGCGCCGAGCGTGTTGACCTCCAGCACCCGGCGTCGGGTCGCCGCGTCGTGCTCCCAGGAGGGGCCGGTGACGAGGATTCCGGCGTTGTTGACCCAGAGCCCGAGACCGCCGCGTCCGGCCGCCTCGGCCGCGACGTCGACGCAGGCCGCCTCGTCGCGGACGTCCAGCGCGCGGGACCACCCGCCCAGCGGTGCCGCGGCGGCGGCCACCGCGTCGGGGTCGAGGTCGGTGAGGAGGACCGGCCACCCGTCGGCGTGCAGCGCGGCGGCGATGGCCTGCCCGAGTCCCCCGGCCGCGCCGGTCACCACGGCGGCACCGGGGGCGACGGTGCCCGCGCCGGTCGTCGGGATGGTCATCGGCGCACGCTACTACCGCCGGTCCGGTTGCCGCCAGAGCCGCGACGGCGACGCTCCTCCGTGCCGGTCGGGACGGTGTCCGTCTCCTGTCGAGCTGCCCTCATGGACGGGGCGGCGACGCCGGCCCGGACCGGCCGACGTGGTCGCACCGACGGGGCAGCTCGACAGCGTCCGCTTCGGGGTCGCCGGCCGGGAATTGGGGAGGTGGACTGCGGGCGACCGGGTCAGGCGGGCGGTGGGGCGACGGGCTGGGGCCGGTTCTCCCACTTGGTCGACAGGGCGATCGAGGTACGGGTGGACGCCACGCCCGGGGTGCGGTTCAGGCGCACGATGAGCGCCTCCAGCTCGGCGATCGTCCCGACCCGGGCCTTGAGCAGGAACGACTCGACCCCCGCCATGAAGTAGCAGGACTCGATCTCGGGGATGGCCCGGAACGCCTCCAGCACGTCGTCGGTGTCCGCGGCCGAGTCCTCGACGATGCCGATGATGGCGGTCACGCCCAGGCCGATGGTCTCCGGCTCCACCTCGGCCCGGTACGCGCGGATCACGCCGCTGGACTCCAGCTTGCCGACCCGTTCGTGCACGGCCGGGGCGGAGAGCCCCACCTGTCGGGCCAGCTCGGCGTAGGAGAGGCGGGCGTTGCCGCGCAGCAGCTCAACGAGGCTCAGGTCGATCGCGTCCACGGACTGTAGACCCTAGTCCCACGGTGGTCACGCCGAGTGCGCGGTCCCGGATGAGCATACGGAGCGTAATTGTTCACAAACCAGCCGTGAAGACGGACGTTCGCGGGTAACATTTCCTAACTTCCCACTCAGTGGGTTTTTCGCGTTTGGCGGACAAGCCAGGTCGCCGGTGCTGTAATTGCCATACGTCCCTCATGACGGCTCTGGGCTCGCACCGGCCGGGGGCAGTGTGTTCAGCCGGGGGCTTCGTCGACGCGAGGAGGGGGCTGTGGACACTGGAGATCGCCTGCTGACACCGGGTGAGGTCGCCGCGCTGTTTCGGGTTGATCCCAAGACTGTGACGAGGTGGGCGGCGGCGGGCCGGATAGGCAGTATCCGGACTCCAGGCGGGCATCGCCGGTTTCGGGAATCCGAGGTGCGGGCCCTGCTCGAGGGGGAGGGCATGTTGGACGAGGCGGAGGACATGGGCAAGCCACGCAACGCGGGCCCTACCGCCTCGACCGGTTCCGGCCCGGCCAACGCCGGGATGTACTGAAGCGGTGTGACGTCGCGCGGACCGGATCCTGGCAACCGGTCCGCGCGCCGATCGGACCGGCGCGCGCTTCACTCGCGCGCCGCGCCCAACTCGCCCGACCAGCGGCGGAAGAGCGTGTGCGGTACGCCCAGGGCGTCCAGCACCTTGCCCGCGACGAAGTCCACGAGTTGAGCGGCGGAGGCCGCCGCTCCCGCCCCGTAGAAGCCGGGGCTGGCCGGTAGTACCACCGCACCGGCGTCGTGCAGGGCGATGAGGTGCTCCAGGTGGCTCCGCGTCACGGGCGTCTCACGGGGGACCACGACCACCGGCCGGCGCTCCTTGAGGTTGACCTCGGCCGCCCGTTGCAGCAGGTCCTTGGAGAGGCCGATGGCGATGCCGGCGCAGGCCGCCGTGCTCGCCGGGACCACCGCCATGCCGCGTACCGGATACGAGCCGCTGCTGGGCCCGGCCGCCAGGTCGCCCGCCGGCCAGTGGCGGACGTCGGCGCCGACGAGGTCCTGCCCCAGCCAGGCGGCCAGGTCCTCGGCCCAGTGCCCGTCGCGGAACGACCGACCGGTCTCGTCGAGGATGGTCAACCGGGCGGCCCGGGAGACGATGAGGTCCACCGGTTCGCCGGCGTCGAGCAGCGCCCGAACGACGGCGGCGGCGTACGGCGTGCCGGACGCCCCGGACACCCCGACCACCCATGGTTCGCGCATGCCTCCAGCCTGCCTGGTCGTCGCAGCCCGGCCGATGGCACCCCCGGTTTGGGAGGTTTCCCACCCCACTCAGCCAGCTTGTCCGCCCCGGAAGGCGGGCATCCCGCCAACCTGACATGCTCTCCGCAGCGATATGCATCGTCGGCAGCTCGCACGCGGGAGGAATCGGTGATGACCGGGGCGGTCCTCTGGTCGCTGCGGGCCGAGTGCCCGATCGCGCCCCGGATCTCGCCGTACGCCGACGCGGTGCAGCGGTGGCTCGTCGACGAGTTGCTGCCCGGTCTCGACCTGCCGCTGAACGCCGCGGCCCGGCGGCGGCTGGCCGCCGCCGGCGTCGCCCGGTACGCCGGCCGGCTCTACCCGGGCGCCACCGAGGCCGACCTGCGGGTGCTGACCGCGCTCTTCACCTGGTTCTTCCTCGTCGACGACGCCTGCGACGGGCCGCAGCGGCTCGCCCCGGACGAGATCCGCGCACTGCGCACCGGGACGCTGACCGTGCTGCACGGCGGGGCCCGCCTCCGGTCCCCCGGGCTGGACGGTGGGCTGCGGCGGCTGCTGGTCCGCGCGTGGCGGGAGCCGCGCCGCCGGATGCCGGCGCGGTGGCGGACGCGGGTCGCCGACGCGGTCGCCCACCACCTCGACGGCACCTGGCGGGAAGCGGTCGGCAAGGCCGCCGGCCACCGGCCGGGTGTCGCCGAGTACATCGAGCTGCGGCGCGCCACCTCGGCGGCGTACCTGTCGTACCCGCTGGTGGAGTTCGTGACCGGGCGCCCGCTGCCGGACGCGGTCTACCACCACCCGGCGCTGCGGCAGGTCGCCGACACCGGCAACGACCTGCTGTCCTGGTACAACGACCTCGCGTCGCTGGATCGGGAGCAGCCCACCGCCGTGGGGCACAACCTGGTGCTGGCGGTCGCCGGTGAGCGGCGGGTGCCGCTGGCCGAGGCGGTCGCGCTGGTCGCCGATCGCTGGCGGGAGTCGATGCGCCGCTTCGTGGAGTTACGCGCGGCGGTGCCGTCGTTCGGCCGGGCGGTGGACGCCGCGGTCGGCGACCACCTGGACGTGATCTCCAACGCCGTCCGGGGCACCATCGACTGGACCGTCGAGAGCACCCGCTACGCGGGTAAGGAAGGGCCCCTTCTTAACGCCTCCGGTAGGGCAGGGGCCCCTTCTTAACACCGGCCGGGGCGGCCGGTCAGGGCCGCAGGCCGAGCCGGACCACCAGGTCGAGCAGGGCGAAGACGAACAGCGCGATGCCGACGAAGCCGTTGGCCGTGAAGAACGCCCGGTTGACCCGGCTCAGGTCGGTCGGGCTCACCACCACGTGCTGGTACGCGAAGGCGACCGCGGTCAGTGCCAGCCCGATCCACCAGAGCCAGCCGAAGCCCACCAGTACGCCGAACCAGATGAACAAGGCGAAGGTCACCACGTGCGCGACGGTCGAGGCGTGCAGCGCGAAACGCAGCCCGTAGCGGGCCGGCACGCTGTGCACGCCGATCTCCCGGTCCACCTCGGCGTCCTGGCACGCGTAGATCAGGTCGAAGCCGCCGATCCACAGCCCCACCGCCGCCCCGAGCAGCCACGCGGGCCACGAACCGGCGAAGGTGCCGGTCACCGCGAGCCAGGCGCCGACCGGGCCGACCGCCTGCGCCAACGCGAGGATCGCGTGCGGCCAGTTGGTGAACCGCTTGCCGTATGGGTAGACGACCAGCGGCACCACGGCGAGCGGCGCGAGCACCAGGCAGAGCGGGTTGAGCAGGGCGGCGGCGGCCAGGAACACGACCAGCGCGACCGCCGCGCCGGTCCAGGCCGTCCGCAGGCTCACCGCTCCGGTCACCAGTTCCCGGTTCGCGGTACGCGGGTTCCGCGCGTCGATCCGCCGGTCGAGGATCCGGTTGGCGGCCATCGCGAACGTCCGCGCCCCGACCATCGCCACGGTGATCAGCAGCAGGTCGAGCCAGCGCACCCGTCCGCCGGTCACCTCCATCGCGGTCAACGCGGAGAGGTACGCGAACGGCAACGCGAACACGGAGTGCTCAATCGCCACGAGCTTGAGGAATGACCTCACCCGGCCCGGCCGCTCGACCGGCGCGTCGACGACGGCCATCAGACGCCGTACTCCTTCCAGCGCTTGTCGACCAGCGAGACCACCTCGGGGCTCATGGTCATCTCCTCGGGCCAGCCCCGGGTGTAACCCTCCTCGGGGAGCTTGCGGGTGGCGTCGACACCCGCCTTGCCGCCCCAGAACTGCTGGTACGACGAGTGGTCGAGGTGGTCGACCGGCCCCTCGGTGAGCAGCAGGTCGCGGGCGTAGTCGACGTTGCCGAAGGCGCGGAAGGCCACCTCGTTGTAGTCGTGCACGTCGCAGTCCTCGTCGACGATCACGATCAGCTTGGTCAGCGACATCAGGTGTGCGCCCCAGATCGCGTTCATGACCTTCTGGGCGTGCTTCGGGTAGCGCTTGCGGATCGACACGATCGCGCAGTTGTGGAAGACGCCGGCGGCGGGTAGGTCGTAGTCGACGATGTCCGGGATCAGCAGCTTGAGCAGCGGCTGGAAGATCCGCTCGGTGGCCTTGCCGAGGCCGTGGTCCTCCTGTGGCGGCTTGGAGGTGACGATCGAGTGGTAGACCGGGTCGCGCTGCATGGTCATGGTCTCGACGTGCAGGACCGGGAACGGCTCGACCGGGGTGTAGAAGCCGGTGTGGTCGCCGAACGGGCCCTCGGGCAGCCGCTCGCCGGGCTCGATGTACCCCTCGAGCACCACCTGGGCGTGGGCCGGGACCTGAAGGGGCACGGTCAGGCAGTCGACCATCTCGACCCGCTCGCCGCGCAGGAAGCCGGCGAACAGGTACTCGTCGATGTCGCCGGGGAGCGGGGCGCTCGCCGAGTACGAGACCACCGGGTCGCAGCCGATGGCGATGGCGACCGGCAGCCGCTGGCCGAGCCGCTCGGCGACCGCGTGGTGCGCCGTGGAGTCCTTGTGGATCTGCCAGTGCATGCCCAGCGTGTTCCGGCTGTGCTGCTGGAGCCGGTACAACCCGAGGTTGCGCTTGCCGGTCTCCGGGTGCTTGGTGTGGGTCAGGCCGAAGTTGTGGAAGATCCCGCCGTCGCCGGGCCACACCTGCAGGCCGGGCAGCCGGTTCAGGTCGACGTCCTCGCCCCGGTACACCACCTGCTGGCAGGGCGCGGTCTTCACCTTGCGCGGCGGCACCGACTTGAGCTGCATGACCTTGCCCAGGCCCTCACGGATGCCGGACCAGCCGACCGGGAGTTCCGGCTTGACCAGAGCGCCGATCCGGGCGCCGATCTCGTCCAGCGAATCGACGCCGAGCGCCATCGCCATCCGCTTCTCGGTGCCGAACAGGTTGATCGCCACCGGCATCTCACCGCGGGTCGGGCGCTCGAAGAGCAGCACCGGGCCACCCGCGCGGACCGTGCGGGTGACGATCTCGCTGATCTCCAGGGTGGGGTCGACGGGGACGGTCACCCGCCGCAGCTCACCCGCGCGCTCCAGCGCCACGAGGAAGTCCTTGAGATCGGTGTACGGGAAGCCACGAGCCGCCATACCCGCAAGTCTCCCGCATCCCGGTCGTGACCGGCCGAGGCGGGTCGGTCCCCCGGCTTGCCGCGACGACGCTGACCCATCGCCGCCCGCACCCTTCGGATGGGTTCGTGCCGCTTCAGCACGCATGCCGGGATTCAGACCGTACCCTCCTCGGCAGGAAGTCGAGTCCCACATCCCCGATGCGAGCGACGGAGGATTACCAGATGACGGGAACGAAGGTCGCCGGATACACGTACGGCACGGATCGGGTCGCCCGATCCCCCGTCACCCTCGCCGATCTCGACCAGATCAAGGCCAGCGCGATGTTCGCGCCGAGCGACGAGGCGGCACTGCGCACCGCGGGCGAGGTGCTGGCCGATCAGATCGAGGACATCCTCGACGTCTGGTACGGCTTCGTGACCGCCCACCCGCATCTCGCCGCCTACTTCGCCACTCCGGGCGGCCAGCCGATCGAGGACTACCAGCAGCGCGTACGCGGCCGGTTCGGCCAGTGGATCCTGGACACCTGCAACCGGCCGTACGACCCGGCGTGGCTGGACTACGCCGAGGAGATCGGGCTACGGCACACCCCGCAACGCAAGAACGCGACCGACAACGCCCCCTCGGTACCGCTGATCAACCTGCGGCACATCATCGCGTTCATCGTCCCGATCACCACGACCATCCGGCCGTTCCTCGCCAACAAGGGGCACAGCGCGGACGAGGTCGAGGCCATGCACCAGGCGTGGCTGAAGTCGGTCGTCCTCCAGGTCGCCCTGTGGAGCAGGCCGTTCACCGCTACCGGCTGTTGGTGATCGCCGGGCGGACACGTTCGGCCCGGACCGGGTCGCCGCGATGGAGGACGACCTGCGGTCGATCACCCCGGCCAACTGGTCCCCGGCATCACCCCCGGGCGGTGCGTCCCGCGGCAGTTCAGTCACCGGTGTAGAGCCGCGCCGGGTCGACGAGAACCACGTCAGGCCGGCGTTGGGCGACCTGGCGCAGGTCATCGGTGAACCCCGCACCACTGGCGAGCAACAGCTGGGCACTACGGGCGTCCAGGCCGGGTCGGGCGACGAGCAGGTCACGCGCTCTGGCCAGCCGGTCCAGGTCAGGGACGCCCAACGTACGGCCCCACTTGACCTCACCGACGGCGAGCAGCGGACGGGGGCCGTCGCCAGGTGGCGGCTCTCCGAGCGCGACGAGGTCGAGTTCCAGGCTCGTCCGGCTTGCTGGGTCGGTCAGCACACCCGAGCTCGCCTCGGCGGCGATGCCGCCCAGCGTATCGGGCGCGGCGAAGCGCACGGCCCACTGCCGGACGATCTCTTCGAACGCCGGGCCCAGCACCCCGCTCGTGTACCGTCGCTCGGAACGTCGCCAGACGTCCGTGCCACGCCGCTGCTCCAGCGCCGTCCAGGCCGGCCGCATGACGGTCTGGTAGAAGGTGATGAGAGGCTCCGCGATGCGGTATCGGCTACGGCCGCTGCGCAGCGGGTCCGGCTCGCGAACCAGGAGGCCGGCGTCCTCGAGCACCGTGAGCGGGTGCTGCAGATCGGTGGCCTTGCGCCCGATGAAGCCGGCGATGCCGCCCCGGGTGCCGTTGCCTTCGGCGACCGCCGCGAGTACGGAGTGGTAGACGGCCGTGTCCCGCAGGTCCGGATCCTCGGCGAGCAGGTAGCGCGCCTCACGGAACAGTGGACGCGCGGGATTCAGCACCGCCCGCACGACCCAGTCGTCGAAGTCGCCGGGCCCCTCGGGCGAGTCGTCCTGCACGTACTCCCGCCGGTAGGCCGGTGTGCCCCCGACGATGGCGAACACCCGGGCGGCGAGCGACGGGTCACTGATCCCCCAGAAGGCCGCCGCCGCCCGGTAGTCGAGGGGTGCGACGGGAAGTTCGAGCCCGGCCCGCCGCACAGCAGCAGACGGGAACGGGAGTCGGTGCGCTCCGCGCGGCCCGGGGTGAGTGCGTGCTGGATTACCGACGGCAGGTCACGGCTCGCCCGAGCCAGGTAGGGAAACTCGTCGATCACCACGGGGAGCTGGCGTTCGCGACCCAGGGCCAGCAGCGCGTCAACCGCGCTCGACCAGTCGGCCAGATGGACCGGCCCAGGGGCACCTGTGTGCCGGCCGAGCGCCTCGCCCAGCCGCCGCAGCGACTCCGTCGGTGTCGCCTCGGTCGCCCCGAAGTAGAAGCCGCCCGCGGCGCGGGCCAGTTCGTACAGCAGCAACGTCTTGCCCTGCCGGCGGCGCCCGCTCACCACGCCCAACGTGGCACCTCGCCGGTCGTCGGTGGCGAAGCGGACCAACTCCGCCCACTCGACGTCACGGTCGAAGATTTCCGCGGGCTTGCTCAGCTCCATGGACGCAAAGTATAACTACACTTCTTATAACTGTAGTTATACAAAATGCAGGGTCAGTCGATGCCGGCGTACGAGTGCAGGCCCTCGAAGAAGATGTTCACGCCGAACAGGTTCATCAGCACGGTGAGGAAGCCGAGCACGGCCAGCCAGGTCGCCACGTTCCGCTTCACGCTCGGTGTGGCCCGGGCGTGCAGGTAGCCCGCGTACACCACCCAGGAGATGAACGCCCAGGTCTCCTTCGGGTCCCAGCCCCACGGCCGGCCCCAGGCCGCCTCGGCCCAGATCGCCCCGGCGATCACCGCGAAGGTGAAGATCGGGAACGAGAACGCGTGCAGCACGAAGGTCAGCCGTTCCAGGGCCGCCGCCGCCGGCATCCGCCTGGCGAGGGTGTACGGGAAGCTCCGCCGGCCCTGTTCCCAGCCCGCCCGCATCAGGTACGCGACCGCCGGCACCACACCGAGCAGGAAGACCCCGGAACTGAACACGATCGTCGAGACGTGGACGACGAACCAGTACGAGTTGAGCGCCGGCACCAGCGGGACGATCGGCGTGTACAGCACCAGCTCGGCGGTCGCCACCAGCAGCACCATGACCAGCGTCAGGAACAGCCCGAGGCGGCGCAGCGGCGGGCGCTTCCACAGCACGGCGAGCCAGCCCGCGGTCCCGATGAACGAGACCGTCAGCACGAACTCGTACATGTTGCCCCAGGGCATCCGGTCGGCGGCGAGGCCGCGCGTGACCAGCGCACCCAGGTGCAGCAGGGCGGCCACGGCGGTCGCGCCGACGGCGATCCGGCCGGCCAGCCGGGCCCGCGCGGCGGTGCGTTCGGCCGCTGCCGTACCGTCGGCCGCCGGCACCTTCGCGACGACCTCGCCGGGCGCTCCCACGCCCGCGCCGACCAGCTCGCGGGCGGGCGCGGCGGCCCGGGTACGGGCGTTGCCGAGCGCGTACTCGACGGCGTGGCTGATCATCGCGACCAGGTACGCCAGGATCGCGAACGACACCAGCTGGTCGGAGAGTGCGGACATCACTCGGCTCCTTCTCGCGCCCCGGCCTGGTCGTCAGGACCGGCACCGACCCGCTCGTCCCGCGTCCCGTCGCCGCTGACCGCGGCCACGAGCTGCGCGAACTCGTCGGCGAACCCGGGATGGTCGGTGCGCGGCAGCCCACCGGCCTCGACCAAACTACTACCGCCCGTCGGAGATCCACCGGCGGGGTCACCGGCCGTCACCCCGGCGGGGGGCAGCACCCGGAAGAAGACCCGGCGCCGGCGGCCGAAGAGCGAGCCCATCAGGCCCAGCAGCAGCGTGCCGGAGCTGGCCAGCAGCAGCGTCGCACCCGGGTCGTACCGCACCGACAGCACGATGTACGGCTCGGTGCCCAGGAACTCCAGCTTTGAGCCGTCGTCCAGCGTCCAGGCCTCGCCGACCTTGAGCAGCTTCGTGCCGACCTCCTTGACCTTGCCTTCCCGCACCTGTCGCTGATCCAGCTCGTACACCGAGCCGGGGATGCCGGCGTCCAGGCCCAGGTTGCCCCGGTACGCGACGAGGTTGAGCAGCGGGTTGCGCTCGGTCGGGAACTCGGACCGGACGAACGGGCCCTCCTGCGGGGCGGTCGGCAGGTACAGGCCGGAGAAGGCCATCTGGAGGTTCGCGTCGCGCTTGCCGGTGGCCGGGTCGACGTTGGCGTCGGGGAAGGTCGCCACGCCCTCGCCGGTGATCCCGATGTCTCCGGTGGTGAGGAACGGGGTCGTGCTGGTCTGGCTGCGGCCGAAGCGATCGGTGTAGCGGACCACCGGGGCGTACCCGTGGCCGAGCAGGTAGACGTTCGCGCCGTCCAGGCGCAGCGGCGAGTTGACCGAGAACTCGGCCGGGCGCGGGGCGCCGCCGTCCTCGTCGACGGTCACCTCCGCGTTGAAGGACTCCGGCTGGCCGTTGGACTCCAGGAACTCCGCCTCGAAGTCGTTCAAGCTCAGGCAGAACCCCGGCAGGTCGGCGCTGCCCACCCGGGCACCGAACGACGTCTCCGCGTACTGCTGCTGGGTGTTGCAGAACGCGTTTTCCGCGCCGGCCACCAGCAGGCGGTTGCCGCTCCAGCCGTACCACGAGCCGAGCGCGACACCGACCAGCACCACCACCATCGAGGTGTGGAAGAGCAGGTTGCCGGTCTCCTTGAGGTACCCCTTCTCGGCGGAGACCTCGTCACCCCGCACCACCACCCGCCAGCGGCGGCGGCGCAGCGACTCGGCGATCGCTGCGGCACCGCCGGCCGGGGCCGCGAGGACGGCGTGCTGGGGCAGCCGGTCGAGCCGCTTCGGGACAGCGGGCGGCTGCGACCGCAGGGCCCGGACGTGGTCCCGGAGCCGGGGCGTGATGCAGCCGATCAGCGACGTGAAGAGCAGCAGGTAGATCGCCGAGAACCAGACCGACCCGAACGCCTCGAACGCGCCCAGCCGGTCCAGCACCGGGGCCAGGTCCGGATGGGCGGCGAAGTAGTCCCGTACGTCCTCCGGGTTGACGCCGCGCTGCGGCAGGACGGAGCCGGGGATCGCGGCGACCGCGAGCAGGAAGAGCAGCACCAGCGCGGTACGCATGCTGGTGAGCTGCCGCCACGAGTTGCGCAGCAACGCGAGTACCGGGTTGGGGCGGCGCCGGGGCGCCTCGGCCGGCGGGGCCGGCCGCTCGTCCACGACGGTCATCAGATGCTCACCTCACCGGCGCCGACGGTGGCCTGCAACCAGCTCACGAAGTTGGTCCAGCCGCCGGTCACGAGGGCGAGGCCGATCAGGATCAGCAGCACGCCGCCGACCCGGGTGACCCACCGGCTGTTGCGCCGGACGGCGCGGAAGACCCCGAGCAGGCGCTGGAAGCCCAGCCCGAAGACGAGGAACGGCACCCCCAGCCCGAGGCAGTACGCCACGGCGAGCACCACCGCCCGGTCGGTCTGGCCCCCGACGGTGGCCATTCCCAGCACCGCGCCGAGCGTCGGGCCGGTGCAGGGCACCCAGCTCAGCGCGAAGACCGCGCCGAGCACCGGCGCGCCGAGCAGCCCGGCGGACGGCAGCTTCTGGATGCGGAACTCGCGCTGCAACCCGGGCAGCGCCCCGACGTAGCTCAGCCCGAGGAGCACGATCAGCCCGCCGATGACGATCTCCAGCGTCCGCTCGTACTGGAAGAGGACCTTGCCGACGGTGGCGAACAGGATCGCGGTGGCGGTGAAGACGACGGTGAAGCCGGCGATGAACAGCAGCGTGCCGGCGAGCACCCGGCCCTTGACGGCCGCCGCGGCGGCCCGGGTGCGTTCCCGCACCGCCACGCCCCCGCCCGAGGTGTTAACAGGGGGCCCTTCCTCTACCGGAGACGTTAAGAGGGGGCCCTTCCTTTCGCGGCGTCCTTCGAGGTCGGCGCCGGCTAGGCCCGTTACGTAGGAGAGGTAGCCGGGCATCAGGGGGAGGACGCAGGGGGACAGGAAGCTCACCAGGCCGGCCAGGGCCGCCGCGCCGATGGCGAGCAGCAGCGGACCGGACTGCGCGAGCTCGCGGAACGTCTCGCCCATCAGCGCTGGCCGGTCGGCGCGGGCGACTCCGCGGCGATCCGCTCGACGATGGGCTGGAGGCCCTCCTGCTTGACGGCGGCCCGGATCACGGTGGCGATCCGGCCCTCCCGGTCGAGCACGACGGTGGCCGGGATGGTGTTCGGCGGGATGTCCAGCGCGAGCGCCAGGCGGCTCGGCGGGTCGAACAGGCTCGGGTACGTCACCCGGCCCTCCTCGAACGCCTTCGCCTTGTCCCGCTGGTCCTGGATGTTGATGCCGAGGAACGTCACGCCGGAGCCCTTGGTCGCCTGGTAGGTCGCCTCCAGGTCGTCGGCCTCGGCGCGGCAGGGCGCGCACCAGGAACCCCAGAAGTTGACCACCACGACCTGGCCGCGGTCGCGTGCCACGTCGTAGCTGCCGCCGTCGAGCAGCTCACCGGCGAGTTCCGGGGCGGCGGAACGCTGGTCCGGAGCGCACTCGATGATCCCGTCCCGGTTGTCGCAGGCCTTCTCCGCGTTCGACGGGGAGCAGGCGGCGAGCGCCGCCGTGGCGACGGCGGCGAGCAGGCCGGCGGTCAACCTGAGAGGCCGGTTCATCACGCCCCCTTGGCTGTCCGGGCGGTCGGCGACATCGCGATCAGGTGCGCGGCCGGCTCGGTGTACCCGATGCCGACCACCTTGGCGCCGTCGAAGTGGAAGGAGGTGAGGCTGGCCAGCCCGCACTGCCGCTTACGCGGGTCGTGCCAGAGGCGCTTGCGTTCGACGTACCGGCGCAGGGTCCAGATCGGCAGCTGGTGGGAGACGAGGACGGCCTCCCGCCCCTCGGCGGCGACGCGGGCGGCGTGCAGGGCGGCGAACATGCGCTCCGCGATCGCGCGGTACGCCTCACCCCAGCTCGGCGTCACCGGGTCGCGCAGTACCCACCAGTTGCGCGGGTCGCGGAACGACCCGTCGCCCGGGGACACCTTCTTACCCTCGAACCAGTTGGCGCTCTCGATCAGCCGCTCGTCGACACCGACCGGCAGCCCGAACTGCGCGGCGATCGGCTCGGCGGTCTGCTGGGCGCGCTCCAGCGGGCTGGCCACCACGTGCACGACCTCCCGCTCGGCGAGCCCCTGCGCGGCGGCCTTCGCCATCTGCACGCCCAGCTCGGACAGGCGGAAGCCCGGCAGCCGGCCGTAGAGGATGCCCTCGGGGTTGTACACCTCGCCGTGCCGCAGCACGTGGACCACCGTCTTGCTCACCGCTGCGCCCCCCTTGTTCGCGACTGCGGGGCTCGCAGACCCGGCGCACTCCTCGCGCTCACCGCTACCCCCCGTGACCCGCCGCAGCCGCCGCGGCCGCCGCCGCCGGAAGCGCCCCGGCGATCTGCTCCAGGGCGGCGTCATCGATCGCCGCCGACACGAACCACGACTCGAACGCGCTCGGCGGCAGGTAGACCCCGGCCGCGAGCATCGCGTGGAAGAACGCCTTGAACGCCGGCACCTGCTGGGTGCGCGCACTGTCGTAGTCGACCACGTCGGCGTCGGTGAAGAAGATCGAGAACATGTTGCCCGCGTACGACAGCCGGTGCGGGACCCCGGCGGCGGCCAGCGCGTCGCCCGCCAGCTTGCCCACGACGGCGGCCGTCTCGTCCAGCCTGCGGTAGACCGCGTCGTCGGCGAGCCGGAGCGTGGCCAGGCCGGCGGCGCAGGCGAGGGGGTTACCGGAGAGCGTGCCGGCCTGGTAGACCGGCCCGGCCGGGGCGAGGCGCCCCATCACCTCCGCGCGTCCGCCGAAGGCCGCGGCGGGCAGGCCGCCACCCATGACCTTCCCGTACGTCCACAGGTCGGCCTCGGAGGCGTCGAGGCCGTGCCACCCGGAGCGGGAGACCCGGAACCCGGTCATCACCTCGTCGACGATGAGCAGCGCGCCGTGCGCGTGGGCGATCGCGGCGAGCCGCTGGTTGAAGGCGTCGCGCGGGGCGACCACACCCATGTTGCCGGCGGCGGCCTCGGTGATGACCGCGGCGATGTGCGGTCCCTCGGCGGCGAAGGCCGCCTCGACGGCGGTCAGGTCGTTGTACGGCAGCACGATCGTGTCGCCGGCCGCCGCGCCGGTCACGCCGGGTGAATCGGGAAGGCCGAGGGTGGCGACGCCGGACCCGGCGGCGGCGAGCAGCGCGTCCGAGTGCCCGTGGTAGCAGCCGGCGAACTTGATGATCTTGGAGCGGCCGGTGAAGCCGCGGGCCAACCGGATCGCCGACATGGTGGCCTCGGTGCCCGAGTTGACCAGCCGCACCTGCTCGACCGGGGTGCGGTCGACGATCTCGGCGGCCAACTCCACCTCACCGGGGGTGGGAGTGCCGAAACTGGTGCCGAGGGCGGCGGCCTCGCGCAGCGCCTCGACCACCGCCGGGTGGGCGTGGCCGAGGATCAGCGGCCCCCACGAGCAGACCAGGTCGACGTAGCGCCGCCCGTCCGCGTCGTACAGCCAGGGCCCCTCCCCCCGGACCATGAACCGCGGGGTGCCGCCGACCGCCCGGAAGGCGCGGACAGGGGAGTTCACCCCGCCCGGCACGAGGGCGCGGGCGCGGGCGAACAGGGCCTCGGAGGCCGGTGCGTCGGCCGGGTAGCGGCCGGATCCGGCGGGAAACAGATCGGTCACGATGCCGCCATTGTGTCAGCGTCGGAGGCCCGATCGGCAGGCACCCCGTACCGGGGGTTACCAGTCTCACCCCGGCCGGGTGTCCTCCGCCCCTGGTCGCCGGGCCCGCTCCGCCTCGCCGGGCCGGTGCGTCGAGATCGCGATAGGCTGACCCGGTGGATCGTGCCGAACTGTCCATCACGCTGCACCGGTCGGGTGACGAGGCCATCCTGCGTCTCGCCGGTGAGATCGACATGCTCACGGCCGCCCAGCTCTCGACCGTCGTCAACGAGGTGCTGACGGATCCGCCGCCGCGGATCGTGCTCGACCTGGGCGGCGTCACCTTCTGCGACTCGCAGGGCCTGGGCACGCTGGTCGTGCTCAGTCGCAAGGCCAGTCATGCCCAGAGCCTGCTGGTCCTCACCAACGTGGGCGAGTTCCTGCTCCGCGTCCTCGACATCACGGGCCTCCGCAGCGCCCTGATGATCCGCAACGACGCCCCCACCACCTGACCGGCCGTCAGTCGGTGTTGCCCCAGCGGGCCTGCTCCAGCAGGTCGATCGCGCGGGCCACCGCCTCCGGGTCCGCGTCGCCGCGCAGCAGGGCGGTCGCCTCGTCCACCGCGTCGGTCAGCAGCCGCCACTGCCGGTCACGCTCCCGGACCAGGTCGGACTGCGCCGCGAGCTGCCGCGTCTTCACCCACAGCTCCACGAACACCGACACCTTGGCACGCAGCACCCACGGGTCGAACGGCTTGGTCAGGTAGTCCACCGCGCCGGCCGCGTACCCGCGCAGCGCGAGCTGAGCGTCCCGGTCGGCGGCGGTGAGGAAGATGATCGGGACGTGCCGGGTACGCTCCCGCCGCTTGATGTGGCTGGCCGTCTCGAAGCCGTCCATGTCGGGCATCTGCGCGTCGAGGAGAATCACCGCGAAGTCGTCGACGAGGAGCTGCTTCAACGCCGCCTCGCCGCTCTCCACCGCCACCGACTGCACCGGAAGCCCCTGGAGGATCGCCTCCAGGGCCATCAGGTTCTCCCGGCGGTCGTCCACCAGCAGCGCCTTCGCCATCTGGGTCACGAACTCTCCTCGCTCCGGCTGCCACTGATCCAGGACGACATGCGTTCGATCAGCTCGTCCAGGTCGACCGGCTTGGTGATGTAGTCACTACCCCCGGCCGCCAGAGCCGACTCCCGGTCACCGGGCATCGCCTTCGCGGTCAGGAAGACGATCGGCAGGTCGGCGAACCGGTGATTACGCCGGATCTGCCGCGTCGTCTCGTATCCGTCCTGGTCGGGCATCATGGCATCCATCAGCACGATGTCCACCTCGGGATGCTCGGCCAGGAGGCGGACGCCGTCCGCCCCGTTGTCCGAGTACAACACGGTCATGCCGTGCAGCTCCAATGCGCTGGTCAAGGCGAAGACGTTCCGGACGTCGTCGTCCACGATCAGCACCGTCGCACCCTCCAGCTGGCGCGTGGCCGGCGCCTCCGACGCCTCCGGCAGCAGCTCCACCGGCGGCATCAGCAGCGACGACGGGAGGCCCGCCCGGGTGGGCGAGGGCGGCGCCGGCGCCACGACGGCGTCCGGGGCCAACACGTCGGGTACGAAGAGCGTGAACGTCGACCCCTGCCCGGGCGCCGACGACACGCTGATCGCACCACCCAGCAGCCGGGCCAGGTCCCGGCTGATCGACAGCCCCAGGCCGGTGCCGCCGTAGCGGCGGCTGGTGGTGCCGTCGGCCTGCTGGAACGCCTCGAAGATGATCGAGAGCTTGTCGTCGGAGATGCCGATGCCGGTGTCCGCAACGGTGAACGCGATCACCTGCCGGGCGTTGGTCAGCGCCGGCACGTCGAACACCGCGTTACCCGGCGCCGGACCGATCTTGAGTGTCACCGCGCCGGCGTCGGTGAACTTGACCGCGTTGGAGAGCAGGTTGCGGAGGATCTGCTGCAAGCGCTGGGCGTCGGTGACGATCGCCTCCGGCAGGTCCCCGCTGACCTGGACGTCGAAGTCCAGGCCCTTCTCCTCCGCCTGGGGCGCGAACGCCTGCTCGACGTAGCCGCGGATCTCGGCGAACCGGATCTCGGTCGGCTCGACGTCCATCCGGCCCGCCTCGATCTTGGACAGGTCGAGGATGTCGTCGATCAGCGAGAGCAGGTCGGAGCCGGCGCTGTGGATCGTCCTGGCGAACTCGATCTGCTTCGGGCTGAGGTTCCGCTCCGAGTTCTCGGCGAGCAGCCGGGCCAGCAGCAGCAGGGAGTTCAGCGGCGTACGCAGCTCGTGGCTCATGTTCGCCAGGAACTCCGACTTGTACGCCGACGCCCGGGTGAGCTGCTGCGCCTTCTCCTCCAGGCCGAGCCGGGCCAGCTCGATCTCCCGGTTCTTCGTCTCGATGTTGCCCTTCTGCTCCGACAGCAGCTTCGCCTTGTCCTCCAGCTCCGCGTTGGTGCGCTGGAGTTCGGCCGACTGCTCCTGCAGCTCGTGGGCCAGCCGCTGCGACTGGGCGAGCAGTTCCTCCGTACGCCGGTTCGCCTGGATGGTGTTGACCGCGACGCCGATCGTCAGGACGAGCCGCTCGAGGAACGCCAGGTGCAGGTCGGAGAAGGCCGACACGCCGGCGAACTCGATCACGCCGAGCAGCTCGCCCTCGAAGAGCACCGGCAGCACGACCAGGTCGGCCGGCGGCGTGTCGGCGAGCCCCGAGCGCAGCGTGAGCCGGCCGTCCGGGGCCGCGCTGACCCGGATGGTGCGGCGGGAGAGCGCGGTCTGCCCCACGAGCCCCTCGCCGGGGCCGAAGGTGACGTCGTGTCCGCGCGCCACGTAGCCGTACGAGGCGGCGAGCCGCAGCCGGACGCTTCCCTCCGAGTCGTCGACGAGGAAGAACGCGCCGAGCTGGGCGTCGACCAGCGGCGTCACCTCCATCATGATCATGCGGCAGACCTCGCCGAGGTCCCGCTGACCCTGGAGCAGACCACCGATGCGGGCCAGGTTGGAGTCCAGCCAGCCCTGCTCGGCGTTCTTCTTGGTCGTCTCCCGGAGGGTGACGATCATCTGGTTGATGTTGTCCTTCAGCTCGGCGACCTCGCCCTGCGCCTCGACCGCGATCCGCTGGGTCAGGTCGCCCCGGGTCACCGAGGTGGAGACCTGCGCGATGGCGCGCAGCTGCGTGGTCAGCGTCGAGGCGAGCTGGTTGACGTTCTCGGTGAGGTCCCGCCACGTACCGGAGACGCCCTTGACCTGGGCCTGACCACCCAACTTGCCCTCGATGCCGACCTCCCGGGCCACCCGCGTGACCTCGTCGGCGAACGACGACAGCTGGTCCACCATCGTGTTCACGGTGTTCTTCAGCTCCAGGATCTCGCCCTGCGCGTCCACCGTGATCTTCTGGCCCAGGTCGCCCTTCGCCACCGCGGTGGTGACCGAGGCGATGTTGCGAACCTGCGACGTCAGGTTCGACGCCATCGAGTTCACGTTGTCGGTCAGGTCCCGCCACGTACCGGAGACGCCCTTGACCTGGGCCTGGCCACCCAACTTGCCCTCGGTGCCCACCTCACGGGCCACCCGGGTCACCTCGTCGGCGAACGACGACAGCTGGTCCACCATCGTGTTCACGGTGTTCTTCAGCTCCAGGATCTCGCCCTGCGCGTCCACCGTGATCTTCTGGCTCAGGTCACCCTTCGCCACCGCCGTCGAGACCTGGGCGATGTTGCGGACCTGCGACGTCAGGTTCGACGCCATCGAGTTCACGTTGTCGGTCAGGTCGCGCCACGTGCCGGCGACGCCACGGACCTGGGCCTGACCACCCAGCTTGCCCTCGGTGCCCACCTCACGCGCCACCCGGGTCACCTCGTCGGCGAACGAGCTGAGCTGGTCGACCATCGTGTTCACCGTCGACTTCAGCTCCAGGATCTCGCCCCGGGCGTCGACGGTGATCTTCTGGCTCAGGTCGCCCTTCGCCACCGCGGTGGTGACCGAGGCGATGTTGCGAACCTGCGACGTCAGGTTCGACGCCATCGAGTTCACGTTGTCGGTCAGGTCCCGCCACGTACCGGAGACGCCCTTGACCTGGGCCTGACCACCCAACTTGCCCTCGGTGCCCACCTCACGCGCCACCCGCGTGACCTCGTCGGCGAACGACGACAGCTGGTCCACCATCGTGTTCACGGTGTTCTTCAGCTCCAGGATCTCGCCCTGCGCGTCCACCGTGATCTTCTGGCTCAGGTCACCCTTCGCCACCGCCGTCGAGACCTGCGAGATGTTGCGGACCTGGCTGGTCAGGTTGCCGGCGAGCTGGTTGACGTTCTCGGTGAGGTCCCGCCACGTGCCGGAGACCCCGCGCACCTGGGCCTGACCACCCAGCTTGCCCTCGATGCCCACCTCACGCGCCACCCGCGTGACCTCGTCGGCGAACGAGCTGAGCTGGTCCACCATCGTGTTCACGGTGTCCTTCAGCTCCAGGATCTCGCCCTGCGCCGCGACGGTGATCTTCTGTGAGAGATCGCCGCGGGCCACCGCCGTGGAGACCTGGGCGATGTTGCGCACCTGCGACGTCAGGTTCGACGCCATCGAGTTGACGCTGTCGGTGAGGTCCTTCCAGGTGCCGGCCACGTTCGGCACCTCGGCCTGGCCGCCGAGCTTGCCCTCCGTGCCCACCTCCCGGGCCACCCGGGTCACCTGCTCGGCGAAGAGGCGCAGGGTGTCGGTCAGCGAGTTCATCGTGTCGGCCAGCTCGGCGACCTCGCCCCGCGCCCCCACGGTGATCTTCTGCGACAGGTCGCCCTTCGCCACGGCCGTCGCCACCTGGGAGATCGACCGCACCTGGCCGGTCAGGTTCGACGCCATGGTGTTCACCGAGTCGGTGAGGTCCTTCCACGTGCCGGCGACGCCCCGGACGTCGGCCTGGCCGCCGAGCTTGCCCTCGGTGCCCACCTCGCGGGCCACCCGGGTCACCTCGTCCGCGAACGACGAGAGCTGGTCGACCATCGTGTTCACCGTGCGGCCGATGCGCAGGTACTCACCGCGCAGGGGTCGGCCGTCGATCTCCAACGCCATGTGCTGCGAGAGGTCGCCCTCGGCGACCGCCACGATGACCCGGGCGATCTCCGTGGTGGGGCGACCGAGATCGTCGATGAGGGAGTTGACCGCGCGCTGCCCCTCGGCCCAGGAGCCGTCCAGGCCCTCGTCGTCGAGGCGCTCGGTGAGCCGGCCGTCCCGGCCGACGATCCGGCTGATCCTGCGCAGGTCGTGGTACTGCCGTTCCTGGAGCGAGACCACCTCGTTGAAGGCGTCCGCCACCTCACCCGCGCGGCCCGCCCGGCGGGGCAGCCGCACCTTGAGATCACCGCGGCGGACCCGCCGCAACGCCTCGGTCAGCTCGACGAGGACCGCCTCGTGGTCCGGCGCGGACGGATCCGCCACCGGCTGTTTCGCCGTGGTCATCATTCCTCGCTCACGTCGGGGCGACAGGTCGGCCATCCCATATTGTGCCTGCGACCCGGTCTACGCCAGGCCAGCGCGACGGTCAATGCGTACCGGATCGGACATCAGGCGCCATCCCGGACCGCTGACGGGCCGTGATCGGTCCGTACGGTTCGCTTGGCACCCGCAGGGGCGGCGATGGAGGATACGGGGATGTCAGCGGAGGCGGAGCCCGGCGGGCGGGACGAGCACGTCCGGCGGGTCCGGCTCCCCGCCGACCGGCGTACGCCCGCCGCCGCGCGGGCCCTCGTCCGGTCCGTGCTCGCCGAGGCGCACCTGGAGGAGCTGACCAACGAGGCGCTGCTGCTCACCACCGAGCTGTCCACCAACGCCGTCGAACACGCCCGCACCGAACTGGACGTCGAGGTGGTCGCCGACCGCCTCGGCCTCACCGTGACCGTGTCCGACTTCGCCGGCGGGCCGGTGGACGAGCTGACCGTCGGCGTCCGCAACGAGAGCAGCGACATCACCGAGATCTCGGAACGCGGGCGGGGTCTGCTGCTCGTCGACCACTTCGCCAGCCGGTGGGGCACCACGTACCTGCCCACCGGGAAGGGTGTCTGGTTCCGCCTCGACCGTCCGGCTCCGCCCGGCGCCGCGCCGGCCGGGGACGCCCCGGTCGTGCCGAACGCGGCGTCCGCCGGCGGTGACCCCCCGGCCGGCGACAGCTCCGCGCCGAGCGCCGCGGCGATGAGCCAGCTGATGCAGACCACCCCCGACCCGTACGCCGACGATCCGCTCCCCGACTTCGCGACCAGCCTGCTGGCCCGGGTCGCCGAGATGGTCGGCGCGGCCGGTGGCGTGGTCCGGCTGGACCGGGGCGACGGACAGGGCCCGCAGGTGCTGGCGCGCTACGGTCGGCAACCCCGGGCGGGCCACGAACTGCTCCGGGTGCCGCTCACCGTCCACCGCCCGTACGCCGGCGAGCTGGAGCTGGACGCGGCGCCGTCCGCGTACGCCCGGCCACTGGCGGCGCTGATGGCCGAGCGGCTCTCGCTGCACCTGGAGAACGACCGGCTGCGTCGCGCCGACGTCCGGCGGCAGGCCTGGTTGACGTTCCTCGCGGAGGCGAGCGAGCTGCTCGCCCAGTCCCTCGACGTCGAGCTGACCATGGCGCTCGTTCCGCAGCTCGTGGTGCCCCGGCTCGGGCAGTGGTGCGCGGTGCACACCACGGACGAGTGGGGCCGGCTGCGGCTGGCGGCGGCCAGCCACGCCGACGAGTCGGTGCTGCCGCAGCTGCACGCGGTGCTCCGGGAGACCGGGCCGGAGTCGATCCAGGCCCGCCTGCGCGAGGCGTCCCGCAACGGCACCCAGCTGCCGCTGGGCGCGCCGATGGAGGGTTTCGCCGTGCCGCTGATCGCCCGTGGTCAGCGGCTGGGCACCCTGGCCGTGGGCCGGCACCAGCGGCACCGCCACGACCCGGACGAGGTGGCCGTCCTGGAGGACGTGGCCCGCCGGGCGGCGCTGGCGATCGAGAACGCCCGGATCCACGCCGAGCGCCGCCGGGTCGCCCAGACCCTCCAGCAGTCCCTGCTGCCACCGGTGCTTCCGGTGGTCGAGGGGATCGGCTTCGCCGCCGAGTACGTCCCGACCGGGGACGACGCCGAGGTGGGCGGCGACTTCTACGACGTGCTGCCGCTGCCCGACGGGCGTTGGCTGGTGGTCATCGGCGACGTCTCCGGCAAGGGTGTGCAGGCCGCGGCGGTCACCGGCCTGGTCCGGGACGTGATCCGCACGCTGGTCGGCGACGGCAAGCCGCTGCCCGAGGCGCTGGCCCGGCTCAACGGGACGCTGGTGGAGCGGGGCGGCGGACGGTACTGCACGCTGGCGCTGGCGGCGGTCGGGCCGGGCGACGGCGACCAGCTCGACGTGTCACTGCACCTGGCCGGCCACGACCGCCCGGTGCTGCTGCGCTCCGCGGGCGGGGCCGACTTCGTCGGCACCGGCGGCACCGCGCTCGGCCTGCTCGACTCGATCGCCTCGCCGACGGCGGAGATCCCGCTCGACCCAGGCGACTCGCTGATCTTCTACACGGACGGGGTCACCGAACGGCGGCGCGGCCGGGAGCTGTTCGGTGTCGACCGCCTCCGGGACGCGGCCGCCCCGCTCGCCGCGTACTCCGCCGACGTGGTGGCCGCCCGCCTGCGCTCGACCGCGATCGGCTTCTCCCCCGAGCCGCCCCGCGACGACATCGCCATCCTGGTCCTCCGCAACGACGCCGGCTGACCGCCCCGGCCGGGCCGGGACGGCCGGCCAGCGGGGCCTGCGCGGGAGGTCCGGAACGGGTCAAAGGCCGCCGGGGAGGCGGCCGGGCGCGAGCCGGTGGTGCGGGTCGAGGTGTTCCTTGGCGGCGCGGAGCCGGGCCAGCCCGGCCAGCTCACCCCACAGGTCGACCGCCCGTCGCACCGGCTCCGGGGCCGAGACCACCACACACCGCCCCTGCCGCGCGAGCAGGACCCCCCGCACGGCGGCGAGGATCGACGCCACCCGCTCGGCGGGCATCGCACCGGGCAGGGCCGCGTGCACGACGCCGAGCCCGGCGGAGCCACGGACCGGGACGGGCGCGCCGGCGGCGTCGCGCAGCGCGTACACGGCCGCGTGCAGGTCGCTGATCGGGACCTCCAGCCGGAGCGCCGTGTCGCCCGGGCCGAACGGGTAACGCCGCCACCACTCCGGCGCGGAGTGGCTGGCCGTGGCGCCGGGGCCGAGCAGCGACACCATCCGGTCGGCGCGCTCGGCCACGTCGGCGGGCCCACCCTCCAGGAGGACGACCAGGGTGCCGGCCCGGGCCGGGCCGGTGGTGGTGCGTCCCGTCATCGACGGGTGGCGCGCCATCGACTCGGCCCGGCCCCCCTGCCTCGGCCGGGGTCCCGCGCCGGCCGGGAGGTCCAACTCGACCGCCGCCGGATCGAGGCGGGCGGCGAGCACCGTACGCACGAGGTCGTGCACCTCCAGCGGTGTCCACACCGGACGGGTGACCCAGATCCGGCTCGCCGGCACGGCGTGCACCCGGAGGGTGGCGGAGACCAGCACGCCGAGGGCGCCCTGCGAGCCGCAGAGCAGGCGGGCCAGCTCCAGCCCCTCGGCGCCGCCACCGGCACCGACCAGCTCGCCGTCGGCGTCCAGATAGCGCAGGGACACGAGCTGGTCGCACGCGGTGCCGTGGCGGTGCCGCAGGGGACCGGCCTCGCCGGCGGCCAGGACCCCGCCGAGGGTGGCGCCGTTGGACGGCGCGTCCAGGGCGAGCCGCTGGCCGGTGCGCTCCAGGGTGGCCTGCACGGCCCGCAACGGGGTGCCGGCGCCGATCTCGGCGCTCGCGGCGCCGACCGGCTCGTGCCCGATGCCGGCGAGCCGGCCGGTGTCGAGCATGATGTCGACCCGCTCGGGGGCGGCCCCCCAGTCGATCTTCGTGCCGGCTCCGCGCGGAACCACGGTCAGGTCGTGCCGGGCCGCCAGCCGGAGCACCTCGGCGGCGGCGCGCGGCCCGCCCGGGACGGCGACCCAGCGGGCCGGGCGGCCGGCCACCTCGTCCGCCGCGCCGGCGAGGCGGGCGAAGGGCGGCCCGCAGATCTCCGCCAGCCTCCGGGTGATGTCGAGGGCGCCGGGCCGATCGGTGGAACTCGCTGCTGCCGCCATGCCGGTCATCGTACACATGTTCGAAAGTTGCGGAAGGCATGTCGCACGAAGGGGTGACCGGGCGTCCGGCCGGTAACGTGACGGCGTGACCACCGAGACTTCCGACAACTCCGGCTCGGCGCGTCTGTCGCCCCGCCGCGACCTGGAGCCGTCGCCCGCGCCCGTCGCCAAGCAGGTGCCGACCGACCGCACCCACCACGGCGACACCGTCGTCGACGAGTACGCCTGGCTGGCCGTCAAGGACGACCCGGAGACGATCGCCCACCTGACCGCCGAGAACGCGTACACCGAGAAGCGGACCGCCCACCTCGCCGACCTGCGCGGGCAACTGTTCGAGGAGACCCGCCGGCGCACCCAGGAGACCGACCTGTCGGTGCCCGCCCGCAAGGGCGGGTACTGGTACTACACCCGCACGGTCGAGGGCCAGCAGTACGGCGTCCACTGCCGACGGGCCGTCCGCGACGCCGAGACGGACCCGCCGATCAGTCTCGACGGCGCGCCCCTGAACGGCGAGGAGGTACTGCTCGACGGCAACCTGCTCGCCGAGGGGCACGACTTCTTCGCGCTCGGGGCGTTCGACGTCAGCCCGGACGGGCGCTGGCTGGCCTACTCGACGGACTTCTCCGGAGACGAACGCTTCACGCTGCGGGTCAAGGACCTGACGACCGGGGAACTGCTTCCCGACGAGGTGCCGGACACGTTCTACGGTACCGCCTGGTCCGCCGACGCCTCGGTGCTGTTCTACGTGACCGTCGACGACGCGTGGCGCCCGAACCGGGTGTGGCGGCACACGCTGGGCACCCCGTCGAGCGAGGACGCGGTGGTCCACCAGGAGGACGACGAGCGGTTCTGGGTGGGCGTCGAGCTGACCCGCTCGGAGAAGTTCGTCGTCATCGACATCCACAGCAAGGTGACCAGCGAGGTGCTGGTCATCCCCGCCGGCAACCCGACCGGCACGCCGGCCTCGGTGGCGCCCCGGCGGCAGGGTGTGGAGTACACGGTCGAGCACCACGGGCACCGGTTCCTGATCCTGCACAACGACGGCGCCGAGGACTTCGCGCTCGCGTACACCTCGGCGGACGCCCCCGGCGACTGGGTGCCGCTGATCGAGCACTCCCCGGGCACCCGGCTGGAGGCGGTCGACGCGTTCGAGAACCACCTGGTCGTCACGCTGCGCACCAACGGGCTCACCGGATTGCGCGTGCTGCCGATCGGCGGCGGCGACCCGCACGACATCGAGTTCCCCGAGCCGCTGTACAGCGTCGGGCTGGGCAGCAACCCGGAGTACCGCACCCGGCAGGTCCGGCTGGGCTACACCTCACTGGTCACCCCCGACTCGGTGTACGACTACGACCTGGTGACCCGACAGATGACGCTGCGCCGGCAGAAGCCGGTGCTGCCGGGCCCGGACGGGCGGCCGTACGACGCGACGGCCTACGAGCAGCACCGCGACTGGGCGCTCGCCGACGACGGCACCCGGGTGCCCATCTCGCTGGTCTGCCGGGCCGGCACCCCCCGGGACGGCTCCGCGCCGTGCCTCATCTACGGGTACGGCTCGTACGAGGCCAGCATGGACCCCTGGTTCTCGGTGGCCCGACTGTCCCTGCTCGACCGTGGCGTGGTCTTCGCCGTCGCGCACATCCGGGGCGGCGGCGAGCTGGGCCGGCGCTGGTACGACCAGGGCAAGCTGCTCGCCAAGAAGAACACCTTCACCGACTTCGTGGCCTGCGCCCGGCACCTGGTCAAGGCCGGCTGGACGGCCGGCGACCGGCTGGTCGCCCGGGGCGCCTCGGCCGGTGGCCTGCTGATGGGCGCCGTGGCCAACCTCGCCCCGGACGCGTTCGCCGGGATCGTCGCGCAGGTGCCTTTCGTGGACGCGCTCACCTCGATCCTCGACCCGTCGCTGCCGCTGACCGTCACCGAGTGGGAGGAGTGGGGCAACCCGCTCGACGACCCCGAGGTGTACGCGTACATGAAGTCCTACACGCCGTACGAGAACGTGCGGGCCGTGGACTACCCGGCGATCCTCGCGGTGACCAGCCTCAACGACACGCGGGTGCTCTACCACGAGCCGGCGAAGTGGATCGCCCGGCTGCGGGCGACCGCCCCGCAGGGCGACTACCTGCTCAAGACCGAGATGGGTGCCGGTCACGGGGGTCCGAGCGGCCGGTACGACGCCTGGCGCGAGGAGGCGTTCGTCAACGCCTGGATCCTCGACCGGCTCGGCCGCGCCTGAGGTGCAAGGAAGGGCCCCTTGTTAACGCCTGGCGTTGTACAGGGGGCCCTTCCTAACACCCGAGCACGGACGCCAGCACCGCAGGGTCGACGTTGCCGCCGGTCACCACGGCGACCGTACGTCCGCCCGGCAGCTCGGAGGCGTGGAACAGCCGTGCCGCGACCGCCACCGCCGCGCTCGGCTCCACCACCAGCCGGGCGTCCCGGACGAGCCGGCCCATCGCCGCCCGGATCTCCTCCTCGGTGACGGTGACGATGCCGTCGAGGCGGGCCCGCAGGTGGGCGAGGGTCAGCGTGGACGGCGGTAGGCGCAGCCCGTCGGCCATCGTCCGGTAGGTGCGCTCCTCTCCCCAGACCACCACCGAGCCGGCCGCCAGCGAGTCGCGGGTGTCGGCGGCCAGGTCCGGCTCGACGCCGATCACGGTCGCTGCCGGACGCAACGCCGTCACCGCCGTCGCGATGCCCGACGAGAGCCCGCCCCCGCCGATCGGCACCAGCACCACGTCGACGTCGGGCAGGTCCTCGACGATCTCCAGGCCGATCGTGCCCTGCCCGGCGATGATCCGCCGGTCGTCGAACGGCGGCACCAGCACCGCCCCGGTCTCCGCCGCGATCCGCTCCGCCTCCGGCCCTCGACGTGGCGGCGGCACCGTGATCACCTCGACGCCCAGCGCCCGGATCCGGTCGACCTTCACCGCCGGGGCACCCTCCGGGACGACGATCCGGCAGGGTACGTCCGCGGTGCGGGCCGCGTACGCCAGAGCCAGGCCGTGGTTGCCGGACGAGTGCGTGACGACGCCGCGCGCCCGCTCGGCGGCGGTCAGTCGGGCGACGGCGTGCGTCGCGCCCCGCAGCTTGAACGACCCCACCGGTTGCAGGCTCTCCGGTTTCAACCACAGGTCCGCGTCCCACCAGGTCCGCAGCAAGGGGGTACGCAGGACCACGCCCGCGATGTCCGCGGCGGCGACCTGGACGTCGTCGAGAGACACCAGCTCCATCGCCCCATCCTGCCCGGTGCGCGGAACCGTAGACTTCCGGCGTGAGCACGGGGGACGACGGGCCGGCGGACGACGTACCCCGGTCGAGCCTGCGGGCGGCGGCGCGGGACCGGCGGGTCTGGGCCATCCTCGCGGTGGTCGCCGCCCTGCTGGTCTGCTGCTGCTCCGGTGCTGTCGGCACGCTGCTCGCGCTCTCGGCCGGCCTGTTCAGCGGTGGGTGAGCCGCCGTGCAGGATCGGCGGTGTCAAGAGGGGGCCCTTCCTCTACCGGAGGCGTTAACAAGGGACCCCTCCTTACACGCGCAGGAGCGCGGCGGCGTCGCCGGTACGGACCATGCGCTGCCAGCGCAGCCGGTTCCCGATCAGCGCGGTGACCACCGACTGCACCACGACCAGATACATCACCTGCCGGTAGACGACCTGCTGGAACGGCAGGCTCCACAGCGGCCCGAGGCGTTCCCGGTCCAACCGCAGGGCGTACCCGGCGGTCGCCGCCTGGAGCAGGAGCAGCCCGGCCCAGGCCAGCACGAGCGTCGTCCACGGCAGGAACAGCAGCCCGTAGATCGCGTAGACGTCCACGGCCGGCGCGGCCAGCGGCAGCACGATCTGGAACACGGTCAGGTACGGCAGGCCACGCCGGCCCAGCCGGCCGCCGGCACCCGACTCGCGCAGGGCGTGCCGGTGCTTCCACATCGCCTGCATCGTGCCGTAGCACCAGCGGTAGCGCTGGCGCCACAGTTGGCGCAGCGTCGACGGCGCCTCGGTCCAGGCGATGGCCGCCTCCTCGTAGACGACCCGCCAGCCGGCCCGGAGCACCTTCATGGTCAGGTCGGTGTCCTCGGCGAGCGTGTCGGCGGGGACGCCACCCACGGCGAGCAGCACCTCACGGCGGAACGCGCCGATCGCGCCCGGGATCGTCGGCATGCACTCCAGCACGTCGTACATCCGGCGGTCGAGGTTGAAGCCGATCACGTACTCCAGGTGCTGCCAGCGCCCGAGCAGCCGCCGCCGGTTGGCGACCTTCGTGTTGCCGGAGATCGCCCCGACCGTCGGGTCGGCGAAGCCCTGCACCAGCCGGTACACGGTGTCCGGCTGGAACACGGTGTCCCCGTCGACGAGGACCAGCAGGTTCGCCCGGGCGGCCCGGATGCCGGTGTTCAGCGCGGCCGGCTTGCCGGCGTTGGCCTGCCGGACCACCCGGACGCCGCGCAGCCGCATCCGTTCGACGATCTCGGCGGTGCCGTCACTGGACCCGTCGTCCACGACGATCACCTCCAGCGCCGGGTACGCGCTGGCGACCAGGGAGCGCACCGTCGCCGCGATGTTCGCCGCCTCGTTGTACGCGGGCACGATCACCGAGACCGGCTCGGTGACCGCGTACCGGCCGCGGGCCGGCCGGCGGACCCGCCGTACGTGGCGCTGCGCGCAGACCACCTGGACGGCGAGCCGGGCCAGTCCGAGCACCAACGCGACGGCGAGCAGCGCTTCCATCGCGCCGGCCGCCCAGCGGGCACCGGTCTGTGTCCACCGCAGCGCCGTACCGCTCACCCGGTTGTCGAGGCTCGTCGGCACCATCGAGGCGGGCGCCTCGATCCCGTCGGAGACGGTGGTGAACCGGTAGCCCTGTTTCGTGAGGTCGGGCAGCAGCCGTTCCAGTGCGGCGACGGTCTCCGACCGGTCCCCGCCGCCGTCGTGCATCAGGACGACCGCGCCGCGGCCCCGCTGCGGCGTCGCCGCCTCGATGATCGCCGGGACTCCCGGGCGCTGCCAGTCCTTGGTGTCCCGGTCGGCGAGGACCGCGACGTGGCCGGTGCCGGCGGCGGCGAGCAGCGCGTCGTACTCCGGGCCGGTCAGCTCCCCGGGCCCGGAGGAGAACGGCGGGCGCAGCAGGGTGACCTCGCGACCGGTCGCGCCGGCGATCGCCTTGCGGGTGAGGGAGAGTTCCAGGTCGCGGCGCCAGGTCGACGCGGCGCCCAGGTGCGCGTGGGTGAAGGTGTGCGAGCCGATCTCGTGCCCTTCGGCGAGCATCCGCCGGACGAGATCGGGGTGCTCGTTGACCCGGGCGCCGACCACGAAGAAGGTCGCCTTCGCGTCGTGCCGGCGCAGCACGTCCAGCACCTGCGGCGTCCAGCGCGGATCGGGCCCGTCGTCGAAGGTCAGCGCGACGGTACGGTCCGGCATCGCGCGGGTCACCGGCTCGTCCCGATCCAACCGCAGCACCGGCCCGCCGGTCGTCACCTCCTTCGGGACACCCGGCGCGGCGACGTCGTGGCCGTCACCTGCCGGCCCGGACCCACCGGCCAGGCCGGTGACCAACGCGTTGAGGGTGAGTGCCGCGAGCAGCAGCAGCACACCGAGCAGGAGCAGGAACCAGTGCGCCCGCGGGTCCCGGCGGGCAATGTGCCGGGCCACCTGTCAGCTCGGCTTGCCCGGCGAGCGGCTCGGCTTCGCGGTGGGTCGCGGCCCGTTGCCCTGGCCCTGTCCCGGCTGGTCTGCTGGGGTCGGCCGGGCGGCGGGGGTGGCACTGGTCGCCGGCATGGCCGGTGCGGTGCTGCGAGTGGCCGTCGGGCGCGGCACGGTGGTGCTGGTCGCCGGCTCCGGGCGGGGCGCCGCCGACGAGGCGCCGCCCAGTTCGTCGCGGCCGTCCAGCTCGGCCTCGACCGGGGCGCGGTCGTCGGACCAGCCGGGCACCGTGACCGACGAGTCGACGAAGAGACCGGCCAGGATCAGGGCGAGGCTCGTGAGCAGGCCGAGACCCATCGCGGTACCGGCGATCACGGTGAGCCGGCGCCGCCGGCCCGTCCGGTCGACGAACACCGGCGGCGGTCCGCCCGGCTGGTTGTGCATCTGCAGTTCTCCCGCTGCCACGGGCGCCGATTCCCCGGCGCCGGGCCCGCCGGCCGGGCCTCCGGTGGCAACAGCGTGTGCCCGGAACGGCGCGTTACACGCGGTCAGGTCGTCCGCAGCTCCTCGACCACCGTGCTGGTGCGCAGGAGGAGGACGCCGGCCGCGACCGTCATCAGCACCGCGGCCAGGGCGCCGCCGCCGAGCGCCGCGAGCTGCTCCAGCGGTACGGCGGGCGGCACGGTCACCTCCGGCACCCACTCGGTACGGGTGTACGCCGCCCGGGTGGCGGGATCGTCGCACGGCGGCCCGGCGTCGCAGACCGTCTGCTCGTAACCGCCGCCGGACGGAGTGCCGAACAGGCCACGGGCGAGCAGCAGCCCGACGGTGAGTGCGACGGCGATCGCGGGCACGGCCGGTGCGAGCGCCTGCCAGCCGATGGCCCGGCCCAGCGTCGAGCGCGGCACCCCGGTGGCGACCAGCGCCGCGTACGCCCGGCGTCGGGCGGTGACACCCTCGACGACGGCCACCACCAGCCCACCGGCGGCGATCAGCATCGCCACGGCGACAGTCAGGTCCACCAGGTCCATCGTGTCGAGGTAGAAGGGGTCGTCCCGCATACCGCCGCCGACCCGACGGGTGAGGACGAGCGCGGCCTCGAAGTGCGCTCGCAGCCCGGCGGCCCCGGCGCCGAGGAGCACCGCCGCCAGCAGCGCGGCGAAGGTGCGGCTGCCGGCCCACGGGTCGGCGGTGAGGCGACGGGCGGCCAGCAGCGTGGCCGGGCGGCGCGCCCACCGGTGCAGGATCCGGCCGACCGTGTACGAGATCCAGCCGGCTCCGGTCACCACGCCGATCATCGCGGCCAGTCCACCGGTGACCAGCAGGCCCGGCAGCAGCCAGTCCGGCGGTTCGCTCGACCGCCGGTCGTACCAGAGGCCCAGCGGCCGGATCGCGCTGAACGCCGCGAGCCCGGCCAGGATCAGCAGGCCGGGCCACGGTCGCGGTCCCCGGGCCCGTACCCGGCGCACCACCCCGAACGGCGTGGTGGTGACCCGGCGCAGCATCAGTGCGGTGGCCAGGGCCGCGACCACCGGAAGCCCGAGCACGACGGCGGCCACGGCGCCGGCCGGGGGCAGTACGTCGGTGGGCAGGGCGAGTTGGCCCCGCCCGTCGGGCCGGTGCAGCAACTCCCGGCCGCCCAGGTACACCGCGAGCCCCACCACGGTGCCGAGAAGGCTGGCCAGGCCGGTCTCCAGCACCGCGAGGCCGGTCACCTGGCCCGGCGTGGCACCGGCCAACCGGACGGCGGCGAGCCGCCGGTCCCGGGCCGGCGCACCGAGTCGGGCGCACTGGCCGGCCAGCGCCAGCACCGGGATCGTGAGCAGCAGCAGCGCGAACGCCGTACCGCCGCGCAGGCCGGGTTCCCGGAGCAGCGCGTTGCTGTACTGCTCGGACCAGTTGTTGCTGACCTGCTCGGACCAGTCGGTGCCCGGCCCGGTCGACCTGTGCGACGGGGTCGGGATGGCGAGGACGGTCAACGCGGCCAGCCCGGCGAGGGTGGCCAGCAGGGCGCTGAGCGCGGTCAGCGCCACCCGCGCCGCGTCGGTGCGGGTGCCCGCGAGGGCCAGACGCAGCGCGGCGCCCGGCCTCACCGCCGCTCCCCGAGCAGCGGCGCGTCGAGGCCCAGGCCGGTGTGGTCCACGAGGCCGTCGCGGAGAACGATCTCCCGGTCGGCGTACGCGGCGACGCGCGGCTCGTGCGTCACCAGCACGACCGCGGTGCCCTGCTCGCGGGCGAGCCGCACGAGCTGCGTCAGCACCTGCTCGCCGGTGAGCGTGTCCAGCGCCCCCGTCGGCTCGTCGGCGAAGAGCACCCGGGGCTCGGTGACCAGGGCGCGGGCGGTGGCGCAGCGCTGCTGCTGGCCGCCCGACATCTCGCCCGGCCGGGTATCGGCGAGTTCCGCCACCCCGAGGCGCTCCAGCCAGGTCAGCGCCGCCGTCCGCGCCTCTCGCCGCCCCGCGCCGGCGAGGAGCAGGGGCAGGGCGACGTTCTCCGCCGCGGTCAACTCGGCGACGAGCTGACCGAACTGGAACAGCACGCCGAACTCGGTCCGCCGCAGCCGGGACCGGGCCGCCTCGGACCAGGTGTCGATTCGGTGGCCGCGCCATGTCACCTCGCCCACGTCCGGGCGCAGGATGCCGGCCAGGCAGTGCAGCAACGTCGACTTCCCGCCGCCGCTCGGCCCCGTCACCGCGACGATCTCCCCCTCCGCGAGGTCGACCGTGACCCCGCGCAGCGCGGGTGTGGGCCCGTACGCCTTGACCACACCGCGAGCCTGAAGTTGCGTCACGAGTGCACCTCCCGGTGCCAGTCGGCGACCCGGTCCAGGGTGGTGTGCAACCACCGCAGGTCGGCGTCGAGGTGGGCGATGGCGAAGTCGAGGGCGACGACGTCGTCGAGGGTGGCGGTGGGCGCCGACTTGGCGGCGGTCAGCTCGCGCAGCCGATCGGTGTGGGCCCGCCGCTGGGCGATCAGCCACGCCCGGGCCCGGTCCACGTCGGCCACCAGCAGCGCCACGGTGACCTTCGCGAAGAGCGTGCTGGCCACGTACGGCATCGGTGGCTCGACCTCACCGAGCCAGCGGTCCAGCGCGGCGCGACCCGCACCGGTGAGCGCGTACGTCGTGCGGTCCGGACCGCCGTCGCGTTCCTGCCCGGCGGCCGTGACCAGGCCGTCGCGCTGCAGCCGGCCGAGGGTGGCGTAGACCTGGCCGAAGCCCAGCGGCCGGGCGCGGGGCAACCGCTCGTCGTGGGCGCGTTTCAGCTCGTAACCGTGCCTGGTGCCGGTGGCGAGCAGCCCGAGGAGGACGTGCGGTGTGGACACGTCCGTCACTATTCATCGAGTGAATAGCTAATGTCAACGGTCCCGGCGACGCGCGGCGCGCCGCCGGAACCGGCGAAGGTCAGCGGGCGGTGCCCGTCCAGGCGGGATCGCGGCCGGTGGCGGCGAGGAGCCGGTGCGCGTCGGGCACGCCGGGCGCGGTGGACACGGCCTCCGCGAAGACGCCCATCTTCCGGGGTAGCGGGCCGAGCTGCTCGACCAGCTCGTGCAGGGCACCCACCGCCTCGGGCGCCGGCTCGTACGGCTGGCCCGTCGCGACGGCCAGGTCCCACCCGTGCACGGTCAGGTCCAGCAGCACCATGCCGCCGACCGTCTCCTGCGGCAGCCCCATGCCCGGCGACACACCCGACACGCTGGCCGGGTCGGACCAGGCGTCGATCAACCGTCGCGTCTCGGTCTCGAACCGGTTTCGCCATCCGTCGCTGAGGTGGTCGGGCTTGTCGGCCCACGTAGCGGGGCGCCTGGCCGCCAGCTCCTGGAAGTTCACCACCACCTCGAAGAGGTGGTTCAGCAGGTCGCGCACCGTGAACTCCGCGCACGGCGTGGACAGGTCGAGCTGGTCGTCGGCGATGCCGCGCACCACGGCGACGGTTCGGGGGGTGGCGGCCGCCAGGAGGTCGCTAGTGTGTGTGGCCATAGGGCCAGCGTATGAAGGTGGTCTTGAAGAAATGCGACAGCGGCCGCGCGGGGACGACCGGGGCATCCTCGACCCGGCGCGGCTGCGCCGGGCGGTCGGCTTCCGCCGACGTCTGCCCGCCCCGGTGCTGCGTCGCTGGGTGGAGCACTACTGGCTCATCGACTGGGACCTGACCGAGCCGTTCGCCCAGCAGATCGTGCCGCATCCCGCCGTGAACGTGGTGTTCCGCCGCGACGGCGACGGCCCGGAGACCGGCGAGGTCGCCGGGGTGGGGCGGGAACTCTTCACGGTCACCCTCGTCGGCAGCGGGCGGGTCAGCGGGGTGCAGTTCCGGCCCGGCGGCTTCCATCCGTTCTGGCGCGGATCCGTGGCCGAGCTGACCGGCGGTCGCTGGCCGTTTCCCACGCTGGCCGACCGCTGGCCGCCGGCAGCCGCCCTGGTGAGCGCCGGCGCCGGCCCGTCCCACGCCGGCCGCTGCGGGGGTACGGACGCCGAGCGCTGCCGCACGCTGGACGCTCTGCTCACCGGCTGGGCGCCCGAGCCGGACCCGGTCAACGACGAGGTGATCGACCTGGTGGAATCGATCCGCGGCGACCGTACGGTGGTCCGGGTCGACGACGTCGCCCGCCGCCACGGCACCTCGGTCCGCCGCCTGCAACGGCTGTTCCTGGCGCACGTGGGCGTCGGCCCGAAGTGGGTGATCCGCCGCTACCGCCTCCAGGAGGCCATCGAGCAGGCGGCCGGCGGCCCTCTCGACTGGGCGCGTCTCGCCGCCGACCTCGGCTACAGCGACCAGTCCCACCTGGTCCGCGAGTTCAGCGCGGTCACCGGCCGCACCCCGGCCGGGTACGCCCGCTCGCTCACCTGACCCGACCGCACGTCCCACCGTGGACGTCGCGGGACCACCATTTGCCGCTGACGCTCTTCCGTTCCGGACGATCGTCCCCGACGACCTGGTGGAGGTTACTCTCGGTCACGCCTCGCCGCACCACTCGGCAGGCCCTGGTGTCCTTTGCTCTGCTTCAACGGACGCATTGGTAACGGAGGGCAAGCACGGCAGGTGCCACTCCTTCACGCGCTGGGGCCTGCGCCCCAGCTCAACCGACTCGTGCGTATGTGTAAGCAGAGCAAAGGAGCGCGGCGTCATCCGCGGGCGTGGAACACATGTCACCCACAGTGACACCGACCGGACGTGACCTTCAGTGGCGGCCGGCGACGCCGAGCCTCTGCGGCGAGCGCCCTGGCCGGTGACAGCCGGGCGACGGGCGGCGCGGGTCAGCGGCGGCGGAGGGCCACCACGGCCACGTCGTCGTGGATCTCGGGCGGGGCCAACTCCACGAGCAGCCGCGCGCAGAAGCGGTCCAGGTCGTCGTCGATCCGGGTGGCGGCGGCCGCCAGGGCGCTCAGCCCGTCGTCGATGGTGGCGTCCCGCCGCTCGATGAGGCCGTCGGTGTAGAAGACCAGGGTGGCGCCGTGCGGCAGCACGAACTCCAGGTCCGCGGGCCGCTGGGCGCGGACCCCGAGCAGCGGGGCGCTCTGCTGCACGAACTCCACCCGGCCGTCCGCGTGGAGCAGCGGCGGCAGATGGCCGGCGGTGGCCATGCGGATGTGGCCGGTGCCGGGGTGCAGCAGCAGGACGCAGATCGTCGCCAGCTCCGCCGGGAGCAGCGTCCGCATCAGCTCGTTCACCCGGTGCAGGATCTCGCCGGGCTGGTGCCCCTCGACCGCGTACGCGCGTACGGCATGTCGCAGCTCGGCCATCACGGTCGCCGCGTGCAGCGAGTGCCCGGCCACGTCCCCGATGGCGAGCAGCAGGTGGCCGTCGAGCATCACCAGCTCGTAGAAGTCCCCACCCACCTCGGTCTGGGCGCTCGCCGGCTCGTAGCGGACGGCCAGGTCGAGCCCGGCGATCTCCGGGATCCGGCGGGGCAGCAGGCTGCGCTGCAGGGTGACGGCGATGCGGTGCTCCTCGTCGAAGGAGCGCTGCGCCTCCACCGCCGCCGCGACGGCCTGGGCGAGCTGCACCAGCACCGGCGTACGGGCGGTCTGCGTGGCGGTCGGCACCACCACGTACAGCGGGGCCCGGTCCTCGCGCAGCCGAGCGGCGGCCACCGTCACCGTGTCGCCGGCCGGCCAGTCGACCAGTCCCCACCGGGCCGGGTCGTCCACGCGGACGGTGGCTCCGGTCGGTATGCCCGAGTCGTCGACGACCCACGGCACGATGCCCGCCCCGGCGCTCGGCCCCGCGGCGACGCCGGCCAGGCAGTCGCCGTCGAAGGTCTCGGCGATCACGGCGGCCGGGCACCGGAAGATCTGCGCGGCACCGGCGGCCGCCTCCTCCAGCAGCCGGGCGAAGTTCGGTGCGGCGTGCACCGCGACCGTGGTGTCGGCGAGCCCGAGCAGCCGTTCGGCGAGCAGTTCCGCCCGATGCCGGGCCTGGTAGTAACGCAAAACGGCATGTGCGGTGGCGACCAGTTCGTCCGGCTCGATCGGCTCGGCCAGGTACGCGTCCGCGCCCCGGGTGAGCCCCTGCGCCCGGTCCACCACGTCCACGGCGTGAGCCGACACGTGGATCACCGGTATGGCCGGATGGTCCGCCTTGATTCGCTCGCATACCTCGAACCCGCTGAGGTCGGGCAGGCGGACGTCGAGCACCACCAGGTCGATCCGGTCCACTTCGACCCGCGCCAGCGCCTCCCCACCGGTCTCCGCCTCCAGCACCGTGAAGCCGGCCCGGGAGAGCCAGCTCACCAGCAGGTACCGCTTGGTGCGACTGTCGTCAACCACCAGGACGGTCGCGGGACCGCCGTCCACGGTCAGACTCCGCCCACGGGCAGGGAGACGGTGAAGGTGCTGCCCACGCCGGGCGTGCTGGTCACCTCCAGCTCGCCGCCGAGCAGCGTGACCAGGCGCCGCGCGTACGGCAGGCCGAGGCCGGTGCCACCGACCCGGGTGGCGCCGGGGACCTGGTAGAACTCCTCGAAGATCCGGTCGTGCAGCTCCGGGGCGATACCCAGGCCGGTGTCCGACACCTGGAGCAGCCAGCGGTCGTCGGCGCGCCGGGCGCGCAGCCGCACCTCGCCGCGCTCGGTGAACTTGAGCCCGTTGTGCAGCAGGTTGCGCAGCACCTGAGCGAGCAGCACCGCGTCGGAACGCAGGGTGGCCGGGGCGGGAGGCTCCTCCACCACGAGCTCGACTCCCGGGCGGGTGGCGAGCGCCCGCAACGTGCCGCGCAGTTGACCGAAGATCGGCCGCAGGTCCACCTCCGCCCAGTCCGGCTCGATCCGCCCGGACTCGGCCTTGGCCAGGTCCAGCAGCTCGTTGACCAGAGCCAGCAGGTCGGCCGCGGACGAGCGGATCAGCCCGACCTGCCGGGCCTGCTCGGCGGTCAGCGGGTCGGAGGCGGAGTCGGCCAGCAGCCGGGCGAGCCCGATGATCGCGGTGACCGGCGCCCGCAGCTCGTGGCTGACGTTGGCGAGGAACCGGCTCTTCGACTCGCTCGCCGCGCGCAGCTGGGCCGACTTCTCGTCCAGTTCACCGTAGAGGGCCACCACGCCCCGGTTGGTCTCCTCCAGCTCCTCCGTGAGCTGGTTGTAGAGCGCCATCACCCCGCGGTTGGTCTCAGCCAGTTCCTCGTTGAGCACAGCGAGCTCGTCGCGCTGCGTGCGTACCTCGTCGAGCGCGGCGATGAGCTGCTCGTTCTGCGCGGCCAACTCGTCCAGGGCACTGCCGGGCGCGCTGACCGCGAGTGCGGCGCGCAGCTCGGCGAGGCGCTCGGGGGTCAGCGCCGCGGCGGCGACGGGGACACGTCGGGACATCCTCACGACCGTATCCCCCTCCCGGGCCACCACGTCCAGCGTGTCCACCAGACGCGCCACGGTGCCCGACTGCGGCTCGTACCGGCCACCGGGGAGCCGCCCGACCGGGGCGAGGTCGATCCTGAGGTGGTGCACACCGTCAACGGCGTCGGGAACAGCGGAGAACGTCACGTCCGCCCCGCCGACGGCCCGCAGCAGGTCACGGGCAACCTCGCTGAGCGCGGTGGCGACGCGTACCTGGTCCTGGTGCTCCAGGCCGACGGCCGCCGCGACCTCCCGGCCCCGCTGCCGGACGACGAAGATGTCGTGCTCGACGCGCAGCCCCATCTGCAGCAGCGGCGCGGTCACGGCTCCCCCCGGGCAACCAGGACGCACGCGTCGTCGCGGCGGATGCCGGCGTCCCGCAGAACGGTCGCGGCCACCACGAGGGGCGACCGCCCGGCGAGACCCGGGTAGTCGTCGAGCTGCCAGCGATCCACCACCCCGTCACTGTGCATCACGAGCAGCGAATCGGGTGGGAAGGGGTACTCGTACTCGCGGACCATCGGGCGCTGGTGCCCGACGATGCCGGGCAGGGACACGAGACCGCGCCGCCGTCCGTCCGCCGTGACGATCACGCCGGCGATGTTCCCCACGCCGGCGTACCGGAGCATGCCGGTGGTGGGATCGGGTTCGGCGACCGCGAGCGCGGCACCCCGGGTGTGTGTGATGGACCGGTGGAGGTGCTGGACGACCGCGGTGGGCGACGCGGCGGGAGCCCGGTGGAACGCGTCGATCGCGGCTCCGGTGGCCGCGGCCGCGAGCGGCCCGTGCCCCAGGCCGTCACAGGTGAGCAGCTGACGCCGGCCCTCGACGATCCGCCAGGCGTACCCGTCGCCGCTGACCGACTCCCCGGTGAGGGGACGGGTGAGCGCACCGACCCACCGAGGCCCGGGCCGGGCCTCCGGCGGCCACACCTGCACGGCGAGCACGGTGCCGCGGCCCGGCCGGGAGTACGCGTCGAACCAGGTCGCCTGCCGGGCGATCGCGCCGAGGCCGATGCCGAGCGTGCCGGTGGTGGAGTGGCCGTCCCGGGAGGAGACGGTAAGGTCGGCCATGCCCGGGCCGGTGTCCACGGCGACCAGCTCCACGCCGGCCTCTCGCTCGGCCCGGACCGGCCGGAGCAGCAGCATCCCCCCGTCCGCGTGCTTGACCAGGTTGCTGGTCAGCTCGGCGGCGACGATGGCGAGGTCGGCGGTGCGGGCCGGGCTGAGGCCCAGCTCGGTGCCGAGCCGCTCGGCCGCCCGCCGTACGGCGCTGGCGGTGCTGCCGGCCTCGACCCGGAACCAGTCGCCGCGGTCGGAGACCGCGTCGCCGGTCATCGGGACCACTTGATGACCGTGACCGTGGTGCCCTCGCCCGGGCCGGTGCGGATGTCGAACTCGTCCACCAGCCGGCGGGCGCCGCTCAGGCCGAGACCGAGCCCGCCGCCCGTGGTGTAGCCGTCGGTGAGGGCCAGGTCGAGGTCGGCGATGCCGGGGCCGGTGTCGGCGAAGACGATCCGGACACCGCGCCGCCTGCCGTTGTCGACGGTGGCCACCTCGACCGTGCCGCCGCCGCCGTAGACGAGGGTGTTGCGGGCCAGTTCGCTCGCCGCGGTGACCACCTTCGTCTGGTCGACCAGGGAGAGCTTGACCGCGACCGCGACCGTCCGCACCAACTGGCGGACCCGGACGACGTCCTCGTCGCTGTGGATCGCCTGCGCCTGCGGCTGGCCCAGCTCCAGGCCCGTCGTCACGGCGAGGCCGTCGTCTCGGAGTCCGGTTCGTCGTCGAGGTCCTCGGCGTAATCGTCGGCGCGTGCCCGCGCGATCAACTCCATGCCCCGTTCGACGTTCAGGGCGGTGCGGATCCCGTTCAGTGACAGCCCCAACTCGACGAGGGTGATGGCGACCGCGGGCCGCATCCCGACGACCACCGTCTCGGCGTCGAGCACCTTCGAGATCGACGCGATGGTGGAGAGCATCCGCCCGACGAACGAGTCCACGATGTCCAGGGCGGTGATGTCGATGACCACGCCGTGGCAGCCGGTGGCGACGATCCGCTCGGCCAGGTCCTCCTGGAGCTGGACGGCCGTCTGGTCGGACATGTCGACCTGGATCGACACCAGCAGGATGTCGCCGATCTTGAGAATCGGCACCCGCTCCATCAGATCTCCCGGCGGGTCGTGCGGCGGCTGGCCTCGACCCCGGTGAGCCGAAGCACGTGCCGCAGCGCGTCGGCGAGACTGGCCTTCGTGGCGATGTCGCCGAACTCGATGCCCAGAGCAACGATGGTCTGCGCGATCTGCGGGCGGATGCCGGAGATGATGCAGTCGGCGCCCATCAGCCGGGCGGCCACCACGGTCTTGAGGATGTGCTGGGCGACCTGGGTGTCCACCGCCGGCACACCGGTGATGTCGATGATCGCGTACGGCGAGCCGGTGTCGACGAGGGTCTGCAGCAGCCGCTCCATCACCACCTGGGCGCGGGCGGAGTCGAGGGTGCCGACCAGCGGGACGGCGACCACGCCCTCCCACAGCTTCACCACCGGGGTGGACAGCTCCAGCAGTTGCTCGGCCTGGTCGGCGATCAGGCTCTCGCGGGTGCGGACGAAGCTCTCGAAGGTGAACAGGCCCATCTGGTCGACCAGGGCGGAGAACGCCACGAAGTCGCGGAGTGCGGTGTCGCTCCGCTCGGCGTCCAGCAGCTCCAGCAGGACCTCCTTGAGGGCGAACACGCTGACCGCCGTCTCGGTGGCGGAGAAGCCCTGCCGGGCGCGGTTGTGGGACAGCTCGGCGAGAACCGCCCGCAGCTCGGCCGCCGGCTCGGTCTCCAGGTCGAGGGCGCCCTGCTCACTCACCGCCACGAGGCTGCGGTACAGCTCCTGTACCTGCCGGCGCAGCTCGGCCTGGCTGAGCCGCCCCCGCAGCGAGTCGGTGACGACCTCCGTCCACCGCTGTGTGACCTGGTCGCCGTGGCTGGTCAACAGACCCGCCAGTCGACTGCTCTCCTCGGCGCTCAACGCCATGGCAAACCCCCTCAGCCTGGACCGGGCGGACTCTATCACCGCACACCCGTCAACTACTTGTCACGGTGCAAAGGAATGACGGGCGCCTCAGGACATCGGCTCCCGATCTGCGTGGCACCCCGATCGTGGGATACCGTTTCCCCGATAACGGGAGGTCTGGCGAATGTCCTTGACGGTGCACACGGAACAGCGCGGCGATGTCGTCGTCGTGTCGGTCGCGGGCGAACTGGACATGGCGACCGCACCCAAGTTGCAGGACCAGATCACCGACCTGCTGGACAAGGGCCGTAGCCGGCTGGTCTTCGACCTGGCCGAGGTCTCGTTCTGCGACTCCACCGGGTTGTCCGTCTTCGTCCGCGCCAAGAACAGCTGCGACGAGGCCGGCGGCGTCGTCCGGCTGGCCGCCCCGCAGCGGGGCGTACTGCGCATTCTGGAGGTCAGCGGGCTCGTCGAGGTGCTGCAGACGTACCCGACGGTCGAGCAGGCCGTCGCCGGCGACCCTACTCCCGCCTCCTCCTAAGCCTCGTCCTCGACGTACCGGGGACGGGCGATGAGCAGACCCGCACCGGTCTGCACCGTCAGGGCGACCAGCAGGAACCCGATCGGCGCCGCCCAGCCACCGGTGGCCTCGTAGAGGACCCCGACCAGCAACGGCCCGAGCGCCGCGATGACGTAGCCGGTGCTCTGCGCGAACGCCGACAGCGCCACCGTCCCCTCGGCGGTGCGCGCCCGCAGCCCGATGGTCGTGAGGATCAGCGGGAAAGCTCCCTGGCCGAGGGCCAGCAGGGTCACCCAGAGCAGCGCGCCGTCGTGCGGGGACAGCGCCAGCCCCAGGTAGGCGAGCGTCGACGCGGCCGTCAACGACAGCACCAGCGGCCGCAGTGTCCGCATCCGTCCGGCCAGCGTCGGCATGAGCAGCGCGATCGGCACTCCCAGGGCGGTCACCCCGGCCAGCAGCAGCCCCGCCGCCTCCGGTTGGTAGCCGGCGTCCCGGAACAGCTGCGCCAGCCAGCCCATGATCGCGTACCCGCTCAGCGACTGCGCACCGAAGTACACCGCCATCGCCCAGCCCAGCCGGGTCCGCGCCGGCCGGATCCGGAGCCGGGGGGCGGCGCTCGCCGTCGGGGTCGCCCGCCGCGCGGCGGCGCGGGCCCGTAGCGCCAGGGGCACCCACGGGAGTACGGCCACCGCGGCCAGCCCGGCCCAGACGCCGAGCCCGACCCGCCACGAGCCGAAGGCGTGCGCGATCGGCACCGCGGAGGCGGCGGCCACCGTCGTGCCGGCGGTCAGGGCCATCGTGTACGCCCCGGTGACCAGCCCGGTGCGGTGCGGGAAGTGCTGCTTGACCAGCATCGGCAGCAGGATGTTCGCCACCGCGATCCCGGCCAGCGCGAGCGCGCTGGTGAGCACGAAGACCAACGCCGAGCCGGTGACCGCCCGCAGCACCTGGCCGGCGGCGAGCGCGGCCATGGCGACCACCAGCACCCGGGCCGGGGCGACGCGGCGGACCAGCCACGGGGTGAGGGCGCCCAGCCCGGCGAACGCGATCGTGGGCAGCGTGGTGACCAGGCCGGCCATCGTCCCGGAGAGCCCGAGCCCGGTCCGCACCTCGTCGAGCAGCGCGCCGAGGCTGGTGACCACGGCCCGCAGGTTCACCGCGACCAGCAGCATCCCGACCAGCACGAGCAGACCGCCACGTACCGCGCCGCCCACCTCCATAGCGCCCGCACCACCCGCACCCGCACCACCCGCACCCGCACCACCCGTGGCCGCACCACCCGCGCCCGCACCACCCGTGCCCGCACCACCCGCAACTTCGGGGAAAGTGCTGCCTACCGTGCTCCGGTGGCCGCTCTTTCGGGGAAAGTGCGGCCTCCTGCCGGAGGTGGGGGCGGTGGGGGCGGCGGGGATGGGGACGCTCGTGGAGGCGGTGGGCGGCGGTGGCGGGGTCATGCGGTCGAACCTACAATCATGGGATGAATTTTCGGCAGGGGTTGTAACCAGTGCCACCGGTGACTGATTCCGTCGCCGTGCCGCCGCGCGGCCGGCGCGTGCAGGAGACGATCGCCCAGCTCCGGGAGCGGATCCTCGGCGGGGAGTGGCCGGTAGGCGGCCGCATCCCGACCGAGCCGCAGCTGGTGGCGGCCCTCGGCGTGGGGCGCAACACCGTCCGCGAGGCGGTCCGCGCCCTGGTGCACGCCGGGGTGCTGGAGTGCCGGCAGGGCTCGGGGACGTACGTGGTGTCGACCGACGAGCTGGCCCCGGTGGTGGCCCGCCGGCTCACCGACGACCGGATGGCGGAGGTCGTCGAGGTGCGGCGCGCGTTCGAGGTGGAGGCGGCGCGGCTGGCCGCGCTGCGGCGTACCCCCGAGGACCTGGCGGCGCTCGACGGCGCGCTCGCCGCCCGCGAGGCGGCCTGGCGCGGCGGCCGGGTCGACGAGTTCGTGGAGGCCGACGCCGCGCTGCACACCGCGGTCGTCGCCGCCGCGCACAACGGCATGCTCGCCGAGCTCTACGCCTCGGTCGGCACGGCCCTGCGCAGCACCCTCGCGGCCGCGATGGCCGGCGCGCTGGTCCCGGAGCGGCACGTCGACCACTCCCGGCTGGTGGACGCGATCCGGGCCGGCGACCCCGAGCGGGCGGCGATCGAAGCGGGCGCTTTTCTGGAGCCGCCGCCCCGGGCATAGGTTGTGCCGGACGGAAGACCGGACACCTCGGGAGTACGGATGCTCAAGGGCTTCAAAGACTTCATCATGCGCGGCAACGTCGTCGACCTGGCGGTCGGCATCGTCATCGGTGCCGCGTTCACCGGCGTGGTCACCCAGCTCACCAAGTCGTTCCTGGAACCGCTCATCAAGCTGCTCGGCGGGGGTTCCGCACTCAGCGCCGGCAAGTGGAAGATCGGCGGACAGGCCTTCGACTGGGCCGCGTTCATCAACGCCCTGATCACCTTCGTGCTCACCGCCGCAGTGCTGTACTTCCTGGTCGTCTACCCGATGAACCGGCTCGCCGAGCGCCGCAGGCGGGGCGAGGAGCCGCCGCCGGCCGCGCCCAGCGAGGAGGTCAAGCTGCTCACCGAGATCCGCGACGCCCTGGTCGCGGCCGGCCGGAGCACCCCCGCCCAGCAGCGCGGCGCTCTCGACGACGTGCTCGGCCGGCGGGAAGAACCGCCCACCCGGTACTGAACGCGGCAGACGCACAACGGCCCTCGCGGGAATCCCGCGGGGGCCGCACATTTTCGTACGTCTGTTCGATAGAGTCCCCGCCATGGAGCAGCGGAAGCACTGGTGGAACGGGAAATGGGGCCGCCTGGCCCGGCGGGATGTCTTCCTCCGGGCCGACGCCGACCGGTGGTACGTCGAGCAGCGCGCCGGCGGGTCGGAGGGGGTCTCCAAGTTCTACGAGTACGACACCGCCGAGGAGGCCGAGGAGACGGTCCGGGCCCTGCTCCACGGCACCGACACGTGGCGCGAGCTGTCGCCCCGCCCGCCGGGCGGTTGGGGCCGCGTTTAGCGCGCAGACCGGCCGGGAACCGCGCCTGTATGAGCCAGCAGCAGGTCCTCTCCCGGGTCACCACCGGCATGCGGGTGGTCGACGCCGCCGGCACCGAGATCGGCACCGTGGACCTGGTCCAGCGCGGTGACCCGAACGCGGTGACCGTGCAGGCGCCGACCGCCGACCCGGGCAGCAGTCTGGACGAGCTGATCGAGTCGACCGCGGTGCAGGAGCCGGACGTCCCGGCCGACCTGGCGGCCCGGCTCCTGCACGCGGGCTACCTGAAGGTCTCCACCGACCGGGTCCGCACCGGCGCGGTCTACGTGCTCGCCGACCAGATCGCCACCGTCACCGACGCGGTGCGCCTCGACGTCCCACTGGAAGATCTGCCCGCCGAGGAGTGAAAGGCGTCAGCAAGTTTCACAATCCACCCACCGGCGCGTAGAGACGAACGGAGGGTGTTCTTGGCAAGCTTGATCCCATGACGCTGATCCTCCGCTCGGCCATCCTCAACGACATCGGTCTGGTCCGGACCAACAACGAGGACTCCGCCCTCGCGGGCGAGCGCCTCGTCGCCGTCGCGGACGGGATGGGTGGCCTGCCGGCGGGCGAGGTGGCAAGCGAGATCGTCATCCGCATCCTGGACGAGCTGACCCCGCCGACCACCCCCGACGAGGCCGCCGACGCGCTGCGCGCCGTGGTCAGCACCGCCAACCAGCGCATCCACGCGGCCATCACCGTCGATCCCGCCCGGGAGGGCATGGGTACGACGCTGACCGCCGCGCTGCTGGCCGGTGAGACGCTGGTGCTGGCCCAGGTCGGCGACTCCCGCTGCTACCTGCTGCGGGACGGGGAGCTGACCCAGCTCACCCGGGACGACACGTTCGTGCAGGCGTTGGTCGACCAGGGCGCGCTCTCCCCCGAGCAGGCCCGCCACCACCCCCAGCGGTCGCTGGTGACCCGCGCGGTGCAGGGCTCGGACACCCCGCCGGCGATCGGGGCGCTGACCGTCGCGCCCGGCGACCGGCTGCTGCTGTGCAGCGACGGGCTCTCCGACTACGTCGAGCACGACGCGATCGCCACGGCACTGGCCGGCTACGGCGACCGCCAGCTCTGCGGGGAGCAACTCGTCAAGCTGGCCCACCAGGCCGGCGCGCCGGACAACGTCACCGTCGTGGTCTCCGACGTCACCCCGCTCTGAGACCCAATGCGGTTGCGGCGGCCGGCTCGCCGGGTTGGGATGGTCGGATGACCGTCCGCCGACTCTCCTCGGAGGAGCGACTCACCGCCAGCTTCCCCCTCCAGGCGTACGCCTTCGAGGCCTCGCCGCGGAGCGCGGCGCGGGCCGAGGAGTTCCGCGAGTACCTGCCCTACAACGAGGGCAACCGGACGCTGGTCGTCGAGGAGGCGGGCGAGACGTGCGCGGCGGTCTCCGCCATCCCGATGCGGCAGAACCTGCGCGGCCGCGTACTGCCCATGGCCGGCGTCGCCGGGGTGGTCACCCATCCGCTCGCCCGTCGGCAGGGGCACGTGCGCACGCTCCTGCACCAACTCCTGGACGAGATGCGTGACGAGGGTCACCAGCTGACGGCGCTCTGGCCGTTCCGGCCGTCGTTCTACGAACGCTTCGGCTACGCGGGGCTGCCGATGCCGCGTACGGTCACGCTGCCGGTGGCCGACCTGGCCCCGCTGCTCCGTGCCGACCTGCCCGGGGAGGTGCGGTGGGAGCGGATCGGCGTGGGCTACCCGTCGTGGCGGGACTTCACCGAGCGCTGCCTGCGTCACCGGCACGGCTTCGCGCTCTTCCCCGACTACCGGGCGGTCGCGCTGCGCGACCGGGACGAGCGGTGGCTGGTGACCGCACGGGTCGACGGCGTCGTGACCGGGGCGGTCACCTACCGCATCGACGACCACGGTGGCACGCTGGCCGCCGACGACCTGCTCGCCACCGACCCGCACGCCCGGGCGCTGCTGTTGCAGTTCTTCGCCCGGCACGTCGACCAGGTGGCGACGGTGCGGTTCGATGTCCCCGTCACCGAGACGCCCGAGCTGTGGCTCACCGATCTCGAGGTGCACGTCGAGAGCCGGGTGGCCCGGCCGGGCTCCTCCGCGCCGATGGCCCGGCTGCTGGCGGTGGATGCGCTCGCCGGGCTTCCCGCCGGCCCGGGCCGGGTGCGGGTGGAGCTGACCGGGGACCGCTGGCTGGCCGGCGGGTACCTGCTCGACGGCACCACCGGCGCGCTGGAGATCGTCCGTGGCGAGACCGGCACCGCCCCGTCGGCGACGCTGACCGCGGCCGGGCTCTCCGCACTGGCGTACGGGGTGCTGGACCCGGTGGAGGTGCGCCTGCGCGGCCTGGGCGACGTGCCCGCCGAGGCCGGTGCGGAGCTGCGTCGCCTGTTCCCGCGCCGGCTGCCGTACCTCTTCGCCGACTTCTGAGCCGGTTCCTTAGGCCCTCCTTAACGTTCTCGGCGCCCGGCCCACCCGCTTCTACCATCACGAGGTGCACCTGAAGCCCGCCGCTGTCCTGGCCGCCCTGGCCGTCGTCGCCGCGACGCTGGCCGCCTGCGGTTCCACCGAGCCGGCGACGCCAGCCCCGGTCGCCACGTCCGCGACACCCCCGTCGTCCGCGTCCGCTGTGGATCGTCCGGCCGCCCGTGCCGGGCTGGGCGGGCCGTCCCCCAGCCCGCGCCCCTCGGCGCGGCCGGCGCCGGCCGGGAACCCCGACGGCGCCGCCGCCGTGCCGGCCGAGGCGCGGGCGGTGGACACGTCCAGGCCCACCCGCAGGATCGGCACCGGCACGCCGGCGAGCTGCACGTCCGCGGCGGTGGTGAAGGCGGTCGCGGCCGGCGGGATCATCACCTTCGACTGCGGGCCGGACCCGGTGACGATCACCATGACGGCCACGGCCAAGGTCCGCAACGCCAATGGGCCGAAGGTGGTCCTGGACGGCGGCGGCAGGGTCACCCTGAGCGGCCAGGGGAAGCGGCGGATCCTCTACATGAACACCTGCGACCAGGCCCAGGGCTGGACCACCTCGCACTGCCAGAACCAGGACCACCCGCAGCTCACCGTGCAGAACCTGACGTTCGCCGACGGCAACTCCACCGGGGAGGAGGCCGAGGGCGGCGGTGGCGGTGCCGTCTTCGTCCGCGGTGGGCGGCTCAAGATCGTCAACTCGCGGTTCGTCCGCAACCGGTGCGACCGCACCGGGCCCGACCTCGGCGGCGCGGCCGTACGGGTGCTCAGCCAGTACGAGAACAAGCCGGTCTACGTGGTGAACAGCACCTTCACCGGCGGCTCCTGCTCGAACGGCGGCGCGTTGAGCAGCATCGGCGTCTCGTGGGTCGTGCTCAACAGCGTGCTGCGTGACAACGAGGCGATCGGCAGCGGCGCCAACCCGGCCCGGGCCGGCGCGCCGGGCGGAGGCAGCGGTGGGGCGATCTACTGCGACGGCAACGAGTTCACCGTCCGGATCGCCGGCACGGTCATCGAGGGCAACGACGCGAACGAGGGCGGCGGCGCCGTCTTCTTCGTCAGCAACAACCGCACCGGCACCATGCGGATCGAGAACTCGACCCTCCGCCGCAACCCGAGCCGTGGTTTCGAGACCCGGGGCTACCCCGGCATCTTCTTCCTCGGCGCCCGCAACCCCACGGTCACGTCGTCCCGCCTGAGCTGACCCCGGATCAGTAGGGGTTGCCGTGGCCCGGGACGGGGTGACGCGGGGCGTTCCCGGCACGGGTCATCGGTGGGGTGGGAGTGTGCGCGCCCTCGGCCATCCCGGCGAAGAGTTCCCTCAGCGCGCTGAGGGCGTCGTGCCGGGGCGTCCAGCCCAGCTCGGTCTCAGCGCGCTCGCTGGACATCAGCGGCGCGTTCAGGGCCAGCTCGACCCAGCCGGCGTCGATGGGTTGCAGCCGGGCGCGCCAGGTGAGCGCGGCGGCCACGCGCAGCACCGGGGCGGCCACCGGCACCGTCCAGCCGTGGAAGTGCCGGGCCACCAACTCCGGCGTCAGCACCGGGTCGGCGGCGACGTTGAAGGCGCCACGCGCGTCACCCAGGACCGCCCGGGCGTACGCGTCGGCCACGTCGTCGGTGTGCACCGCCTGCATCCGCAGCCGCCGGTTCGTGGGCACCAGCGGCAGCCGGCCGTACTTCAGCAGCCGCAACGGCACGAACGGGCCGACGAAGTACCGGGCGATCTCGGTGGCGGCCGCCCGCTGGAAGTTCAGGCCCGGCCGCAGGCGCACCACCCGCAACTCGGGGTGCTCCCGCTCCACCCGGTCGAGCAGCGCCTCGACGTCCGCCTTGTCGCGGCTGTACGAGGACCCGGGCACCCCGGTCGCCGGCCAGCGCTCGCTCACGGGGTGGTCCTTCGGGCCGGGCGCGTACGTGCCGACCGACGACGCGTACACCAGGGCCGGCACGCCTGCCCGGACCACCGCGTCGATCACGGCGCGGCTGCCGCCCACGTTGGTGCGGCGCAGCACCCGCTGGTCGTGGCCGGGCTGGATCTGCCAGGCCAGGTGCACCACCGCACCGGCACCCGCGAACATCTCGGCGAGTTGCGCGTCCGCGCCCGGCGCGCCGATGTCGCAGGAGTGCCACTCCACCTGGTCGTACGGCTCACCGGCGTCCGGGCCGGGCAGGCGTCGCGCCACCCCGGCCAGGTCCAGTCCGCGCTCCCGGCGCAGCCGGCGCAACAGGGCCGTCCCGGCGTTGCCGCTCGCCCCCACCACCACGATCCGCATGTCCGACCCCGTACCCGGTCAGCCGCTCCCCAACCGCCCCGGCGGTGGCCTGCGGCCGTCCGTCCCGCGGGACCGGCCGGCGCGCCCGGCGGGTCGGGCTGCGGTGGGCTCACGGGCGAGGGGCCTGGCGGACCCAGGCGTGCTTCTGGTCCCGCTGTCGGCGCCCGTCAGTGGGCGAGAAGCGCCCCGAGCAGGGCGGCGAAGGCGGCGGCCGAGGCGACGGTGCGGACCAGGTTCCACCGCACCCACGGCCGCTCGAACCGTTCCCGCACCGCTGCCAGGTCGCCGATCCGGTCCACCGGCCCGGCGGCGTCGAGTCGGTTGTTGAGCGGCACGTTGACCCGCATCGTGACGCCGAACATCACCAGGTGCGCCACCAGCGCGGCGGCGCTCCACACCAGCACCGGGCCGTCTCCCGGTTGCAGCGCGACGGCCAGCACCGTGAGCACGGGCGCACCGAGAAACGCGGCCAGGAACCAGCCGTTGAGGATCTTCCGGTTGATCGACTGCATCGCGCCGACCAGGGTCCGCGCGTCGGTCGCGGCCAGACCCGGCATGACCGAGCAGGCGTACGCGAAGAACAGCCCCGCCATCAGCCCGCTGGTGAACGCCGCGCCCGCGAGCGCGGCGAGACTGATGAACTCCGACATGGGTGCCACCCCCGTTTCCTGGTGCGGTCGTCGACTCGCCGCGATCGAGTTGCCTGGCGACCTTTGGAGCTGACTCGTTCACGTCATCACCCAGTGAACCGCCCCGCGAGCCGTACGCCCATGCCTGCCCCGCTCACCCCCATACGCAATCGTCTTGCGGCTCATCCCTCTCCGGAATCTTGGAAGGCAGCGGCCCCTCCGCGTGCATCGTCACCGTGGAGACGGGCCCAGGCGGTAAAGCGGTGGGTCAGATCGCGGATGTTGCCCGAGCCGGCACCGTCGGGTTCATGTTTGGCGTAGCCGAGGTGTTCGGTCATTTCCTCGTTGAGCGCGGTCTCCAGGACCGTCTTGGTCAGCTGCCTGAGCGCCCGTCCGGGCCGGTCAGCGACAGGCCTTGTTCCTTCGCGGCCCGGACCAGCTCGGCGGCGGCCCTCGCCTCCGCCGACGGCTCCGCCCGCTTCTTGCGTCTGGTCTGGTCGTTCAGTGTCGCGGTCATCACGGCACCCTCTTCACCAGGCACAACGCCTGGCGGGTCAGGCCGGAAACACCGTTAGATCCACACTCCCCCGCTGTGGTGGATCAACCCCTCGAGCCGCTCGTTGCAGGCCCAGACCGCCATTTCGAGGGCTTCCAGGGGAAGGTCGGTGCGTAGGTGGGTGGTCAGGGCCCAGCCGACCAGGCGCCGGGAGTACACGTCGATGACCAGGGCGAGGTAGGCAAAGCCGACCCAGGTGCGGATGTAGGTCATGTCGCAGACCCACAGCTGATTCGGCTTTGCGGCGGTGAACTGCCGCTTGACCAGGTCTGCGGGTCGGGCAGTTGCCCCGACGCACACCGGCCAGCCCGAGCTGACGCATCAGCCGAGCGACATGGTCGCGGCCGATCTGCACACCGTCACGGCGCAGCGCGACGTGTATCTTGCGCACCCCGTAGACGCCGTAGTTCGCCTCGTGCGCCTGCCGGATCCGCTCACCCAGCGCGGCGTCCGCCATGCTGCGGGCCGAGGGCGGGCGGGTCTTGGCCGCGTAGTAGCCGGACACCGACAGAAACCCGGCATCAGTGCCGCGCAGGACATTGATGATCGGCTCGGCCCCGAAACGATCCTTGTGTTCGTCGACGAAGCGGATCATCTCGGCCCGGGGCGGTCGAGCTCCGCGGCGAAACGCGCTCGCCGCCTTCAGGATCTCGTTGGCCCGACGCAACTCGGCATTCTCCCGTCGCAACCGCTTGAGCTCGGCCGACTCATCCGACGTGGTCCCCGGCTGCCGGCCGGTGTCAACCTCGGCCTGCCGGATCCACTTACGCAGCGTCTCGCTGCTGACGCCGAGCTTGTGCGCCACCGACGTGATCGCCGCCCACTCGGTGTCGTGCTCCGGCCTGGCCTCGCCGACCAGGCGCATCGCCCGCGCCCGGAAGGCAGCTGAGTACTTGCTCGGTCGTGCCATGACTCCATCTCACGGAATGGAGCCTCCACCAAACCCAGAGCGGTTCACCGGATAGCCGTGGGTCTGGGTACACCGGGGTCGTTCATGGGAGCACGCAAGCCGGTTCGCGTACTCTCACGTAAGTGGGCCGCCTGGGACTCGAACCCAGAACCTAAGGATTAAAAGTCCTCAGCTCTGCCTATTGAGCTAACGGCCCGTTGTGCCACAGGCTACCCGAACGCCGGCTCGGGGTTGACGTCCGTCCGAGCGCTCGGCGGCGAGGCCCTGGCCTTGCCATGGTGGCTCGCCGGCCGCTGCTGATCTGGGTACGGAGGTCCCCGGTCCCGCCCTCGCCGTCGTGGATCTGCGCATGGTGGTGTGCTGTGCCCTGTGCGCCGTCACCTGTGTGTCGTGCTGGGCGTGCGGTGTGTGTTGGGGAGTCGAACCCCTGCGCCTGCCCTCGGCGCGCCAGGAATGAGCCGGATTTCGCCCGCCGGCTCTCGGGTTCGCGCACGCTTCCACGTCGGCTACCTGCTTCGTACCCGTGTTTCTCAGTCCAGCAGGTCGACCTCCCAGTTCGTGCGCTGGATGAGGGTGTCGACCTCACGAAGCTGCCGGGCAAGGTCGTCGGCCTGCCCGCGCAGCTCGGCCACCGGCAGCGCCGGGATCATCTTCAACTCGGACCGCAACTGCCGGAAGCCGCGCTGGCCCTCTCCCGCTGCGGCGTCGGCGGCGGAGGTGACCAGACCGTGCCGCAGACGCAGAACATCACGTCGGGCGAGCGCGTCGGTGAGCGTGCCACCCTCGACCTGGGTGGCGGCGTTGGTGCGGTTGATCCGCCGGATCAGGGACTCCAGTTCACCGAGTACGTCGCCAGCCTCGGTGAGCAGAGCCGCCGGGTCCTCGGCAGGCGTCTCACCTTCCTGGTAGCGAGCGCTGGCCGCGATGCGGGCACGGAGCTGTTCGGCGCGGCGCGCCGCATCCGCGCGCAGCGCAAGAGCCTCAGCGAGCTTCATGCGGACCAGTATGGCGACCGAAGATCCTCGTCGCCCTCGCATTTTTGTTCGCCGGGCCGCCTCAACGCCACCACGGCGGCACGCTGACGGCACGAGAGGGCGTCAGGTCCGGCAGCCGATTTGAGGGGTCAACCGGCCTGGATCCGCCTCAGGCAGAACGTCGGACCCCGCCGATAGCGTCCGGCGCAAGGGCGTAGGGGCTGCGGTCGGTTGGTGCCGGGAGGTTACGTGGGGACGTGGGGCGCAGGGGCCTTTGACAACGACGAGGCCGCGGACTGGTGCGGTGACCTCGACGATGCCGCGTCGGAGAAGCGGCCGGCGCTGGTGGAGGCGGCACTCACGGCCGTGCTGAACGAACCTGGCTACCTCGACAGCAACCTGGCCGTCGAGGCGATAGCCGCAGCCGCGATCATCGCCGCCCACCGGCCCGGCGGCCGGTCGATCGACTCCCCGTACGCGCCGGACTTCCTCCTTGAGGGCGGACGACTCAGCCTCGATCACCAACTCGACGACCTCGCCCTGCGTGCGCTCACCCGAATCGTCGGCGACGACTCCGAGTGGCGCGAACTATGGGAGGACAGCGACCACTACGACGAGGCGCTCCAGGAAATCGCGCACCTCCAGTCAGTACTGAGCCAACCGCAGCGGCGCGGCTGAGCCGGCACTTTGGCCCATACCGGCCGCGACAGTGCTGCCGCCTGGTCGTCCGTGTGCCGCGCCATCCGCTCCGGCCGGCCGCGTCAATGCGGACGCTCTGCTGACTCCTCGGCGATCACCGCCAACTCACCCTGGGCTCGCTAAATGCCAAGAAGCCGCTGCGGAAGCTCTTGGAGATTATTGATGCGGATGTGCGCTTGCCTTACTTCTGGACGGGTGGCATAGAAGTAGCCCCACGGGCCACGCCGGATGAAAACGGTCGTCAGGCCAGCGTCAAGCGCAGGAAGAATATCGTTGTCGAGGCGGTCGCCGACGTACGCGATCTCCTCGGGCGCGCACCCCGCCGACTCGATCAGCTTGGCGAAGAATTCAGGGGTCGGCTTTTCCGCGCCCCAGTCGTCCGACGTCGCGATCAGATCCACACCCAGGTTCAGCTCGCGCAGCAGCCGGCCGGCACGGGCGGTCTGGTTGCCCGCCACGCCGACGAAGTAACCGTCGGCCTTCAGCGTAGTGAGGCATTCCCGGACGTCCGGGTAGAGGTCGCGGCCGTTGAAGTGCTCCGCCAAACCTGCCTCGGCACGGCGCTGCCGCTCCAGCTTGAGGTCGAAGCCGGGCTGGAAGTGCTGGAAGACCTCCCGGTAGTCGCGTCCCTGCGCGATGACCTGCCCGAACACCGCTGAGAACGTGTGCCGGGGGACACCCAGCCAGTCCGCCCAGGTGCCGTACTCGGTGGACTCGTCGATCAGCGTCTCGCCCACATCGAAGTAGACAGCGCGAATTCGCCGTGAGACAGAGTTCTGGACGGTCATGCGGTCAATGCACCCAATCGCTCGTCAAGGTCAGCTACGACGGTGGCGTCGTCCCACGGCCTCAGCCGGGCACGGAACTCCTGAAGGCGGGTGCTCGCGGTTGCGTATCCGGCCATCGCCAGCGTTGCGGCGGCGTCCCCGGCGAGGTCACATGCCTGGTCCAGCTGCGGCTGGTCGTCGAGATAAGAGCTCGCTATGTCGATGAGGAACACCGCCTTCTGCTTGACCGCCCCGGGACCGAGTCCACGTAGTGCTCCTGTCAGGGCGAATCGGGCCTCCTCAGGCCGACCGAGTTGGAGGAACACCCGACCGCGGAATCCGTCGAGGCGGTCCGCCGAGTAGTAGTCGAACCAGGCCGGCGGTGCCGCGTCAGCGGGTCGCGACAGCAGTGCGGCGGCTTGGTCGAGAGCACGCAGCGTTCCGGCCGCGTTCGCCGGTCCCAGCACCTCGGACTCCACCGCCGCGATCCATGACTGGATGAGCGGCACCCCACTGCGTCGGGCGTGATCAGCGGCGCCGGCGAGATAGCTGATGGCGGCTGACGTGTTGTGCTCGGCCGCCGGCACGAAGGCGAGATGGCCGAGCGCGGCGGCGGCGAGAAGGTCGTTCCCCACCTGGATAGCCGCTTCGTGGGCAAGCCCGAAGTAGCCCCGCGCGTCGGCCGCCCGCTGCAGGTCGAAGAACGTCAGTCGGCCGGCAAGCGTGGCGACTTCACTGCGGGTGCGCAGGACCCGGCGCTTGAGGCTTCCGTCGGGCAGTTGCCGCATGACGTCGACCGCAGCGTCGAGGTGATCGCGCGCCAGGCTGAGCAGATCGCCAGGTTTCCCCGACCCGTGATAGAGGTGCCGGTATATCTCCGCGCTGCGTTCGAGTCGGCTGACCTGAAGCTCCGGGACCGCTCCAGTCTGATCGACGAACGCGAGCGGGGAAGCCGCCATCGCCTTGATCGCAGTCCGCCGGCGCATCTCATCCTCCTGTGGGCACCCGGAGAAGCGCTGACCACTATCTCGCTACGCCAGTGGTCGCAGTCCCGCCTGGTCGGCACACCGACAGAAGTGGCCCAGCAGCTCCGCCGATGGGACGACACCGGCGTCGAGCAGGTCATCTGCTCGTTCGGAGCGCCCTTCGCCGTCCACGACGACGAACAACTTGAGTTGGCCATCGACACGATGGCACTGCTCGATAGCTCGTAGCCAGGTCAGTGGCCAACCAACCGAGACGGGGCCGGATGCGCAGCCAAGCCCTCACGCACGGCATCGAGGTATCGGGTAACTTGGACGGCCTTCACCATGGTCATCGATCGGAGGTGCCGTGTCGCACATCGAGGTGATCACGGGTGAGCTGCGGGTCTTGCTGACGGGTGTGGAGAGAGCTCAGGGGCTGACCGTCGCCGCCGACAACCAGGCGCAACAGGTGGCGCTGCGTGCTGCGGGCGCCGGCTTTGCCGCGGTGGCAGCCGGCATGGCCCGGGTGCGGGATGCCATCGCGACGGTCCAGGGCAGATTGGGAGGCCTCGCCGGATCGATAGGCGAGGCCGTGAAGATGACCGCCGCCGTTCCCCACGAGGCGACTGCGCAGGAGACCATCGCGGGGCTGCTGCCGGTCCAGAGTGGGATCGACAGCGCCCGTGACGCCGCGGCTGGGATCATCACCCAGGTTGGTGAGACGCAGCAGCTCGTCGCCATGGTGCTTCAGGGTGGGCAGCCCGGGCCGCTGCTGCAGTCGATGGAGAGTGTCAAGCAGGTCCTGGTGTCGGTGGTTCAGCGTGCCGGGTCCGCCCGTCGGGCCGTCGATGTGGCCGCCGCCGAGGCACGGCAGCTGGGGTCGTCGGGAAACTGATCGGGGCTGGCGGTCCCGCACCGGCCAGCCCTGCCTCGAGCACCGCCGCTGACTCGCGCACGAGCCCGGACATGGGCGACGCGGCAGCCGGTGACCGCGACGTGGACATGCCGTGGGCGAGGCGCCCCACTGCTGTCCCCGGCGGGTCGCCCACAGGACCCCGCACCAAAATCCGGCCCGACGTGGACGAGGCCACCCGCCGGGCACTAGCCCTCGAAAACGATTGCGCCGGCGTGCTCGCCGACAAGGGCTACCGGGTGCACCAGAACCCGACCGGACGGGAGATCGCCGACGCGCGACTGCGCACCGGCGACATCGGAAACCCCCGCAAGACGCCGGACTACTTGATCGAAGGGCATGTCTTCGACTGCTACTCTCCAACCCCGTCCAAGCAGGTGCGGGGGATATGGACAGAAGTCTCCAAGAAGATCGGCGACTCACAGACCCAACGCGTGGTGCTCAACCTCCAGGACTGGCGAGGAGACCTCGCGTCCCTGCGCAAGCAGTTCGGCGACTGGCCCATCCCCGGACTGAAGGAACTGGCAGCGGTGACGCGAAGTGGTGCGATCATCCAGATCGTGCCGCGACACGGAGGAGAGGCGAGATGAGTATCGGCTACCGGCTGACGCTGGCAGGTGCCATCCCCCTGCGACACGTGGCGGATCTCGCCGCCCCGGACGCCACCGAAACGCCCACCCCGGCCGGCCATCAACTGCTCAGCTCCGATCTCTACGAAGAGCGCGGATACCTGGTCACCATCAGCTCCGGACGCAACGGCTACTACGACGCCGAAGATGACGACGACGCCCACTGGGAATGGGAGCCCGAGGTGTACGTCGACATCGGCTTCGACATGCGCACCGACGACATGGCCGACAAGGGGGTGCCGAACATGGTGACCACGGTGGCCCGGGTGCTCGCCGACCGTCCCGAGGACGCGGCGCTGGTGCTCAACGGCAACTGGCTGTTACTCACCCGCGTCGACAGGACGCTGCGCAAGCACCGACCGCAGTGGTGGGCGCACTACGGTGTGGATCACTTGATCCCGTGGTAAGGGAGAGCGACCTGCCACTCGCGTCCGCGTTCACGGTCTTCGACGCCCAAGACTCGGGATGCCTGTCCTACGGCGTCGAGGATGCCGGGCGCCGCTGGTTCGTCAAGAAGGCCACCACCCCGCAGGCCCGCCTCTCGCTGATCCGGGCCGCCGAGTTTCACACCGCAGTCCAGCATCCGGCGATCATCCGCCCCGAGCAGGTCTTCGACGGCCCCGACGGGCCAGTGCTGGTCTACCCGTGGCACGACGGCACGGTTCTCAACCACGCCACCAGGCACGGCTCGGACCGCGCCGCGTTGGTCCGGTTCCAGCAGCTACCCCTCCCGGACGTCGAGGCGGCCATCACCAGGATCCTCGACGCGCATCTGGCCGTCACGGCTGCCGGCTACGTCGCGGTCGACCTGTACGACGGCTGCTTCCTCTACGACTTCGACAGACGTCAGATGTGGCTGATCGACCTGGACGAGTACCGACCCGGCCCCTTCGTCCTCGACGCCGACCGCCTCCCCGGATCCCGCCGCTACATGGCTCCGGAAGAGTTCGTCCGCGGTGCCGTCATCGACCAGCGCACCACCGTGTACACCCTCGGCCGCACCATCCAGCACCTGCTGGACTCCCCACACGGCTGGCGCGGCTCCCCGGCCCAAGCTCGGCTCGCGACACGCGCCACCCGCCCGGCACCCGGGGATCGACACCCCGACGTGACGGAACTGGTCGCCGCCTGGCGGTCCACGCTCCCGTTGTGAGACGCGCGCTGGTCAACACGGGGCTGGATGACGGTCGGCCCGGTTACGGCCTTGCGCCGCCCCTGGGCCGGACGGTTAGGCTGCTGCCATGACC